>PWON01000066.1 GCA_003557385.1 Bacteroidales bacterium
GGTCGGCACTTCGGGGGTCAGCACTTCAGGCTCCGGCTCGGGTTCAGGCTCAGGAACCTCTGCTAACGGAGGTTCTGGCTCAGGCTCCGGTTCAGGCTCAGGAGCCGTAGGCTCGGGCACGGGGTCGGGTTCAACCGGCTCTGGCTCGGGCACTTCCCTCTCATTCACGAAGGTGACGGTCTTATACTGACTAGTTCTCAAGACCTCAACCTCTATCGGTTCGGGAATGATGAACCCATCTACCTCGGACTCAGTAATCACATACTTACCCCAATCCAGGTTACTCAGTCTTACTTCATGTTCCACCGTAAGGGTTCGTGTCCATACCTTGCCATCAGGTCCTTCGATGGTCAGATCGAACTCCTTTGTGCGGTCACCGGACTCAGCATTCTTAACCTCTTTGTTGATTACAATGGTGCCGGTTGGGTCCCTAGGGTCACGACCATTGCCATTAGACGGAGGCGGTAGGGGCTTCATCTGGTTAGTGATGGTAACTGTGGCTGTCTTTCCTTCCTCAACTTCTACCTTTCCATCAGCTGGACTGATGCTAACGAAGTTGTAGTTGCTATGAACTTGTTCTGTAACTACATATTCACCTACGTCCAGGTCTCCAGATAGCCACGGGTCATTCACGCTGAACCAGTCGACTTCTACCTCAGGGTAAATAGTGGCATTAAACTGGACATCGCTGTCGGTAATCTCCACGCCTTCCCTATCCAGTAAGACCTTAACAATCTCAATCTTACCTTGAGGGTCCGGACCGGGTTCATCTTTCTCAACGTTTGTAAACCTCTCAACGATAGATTCCTCTTTCAGGTCTACTTCCTGTTCTCCGTTGCCAGGGGAAGTATTGGTCCAACCGTTATCTAGGCGATCATCAGTTTCAACTATCTTATATTTGCCATAGGGTAGGTTGCCCCAATATAGTTCACCATCTTCGTTAGTCTCCTGAGGGTTGTCGTCCCTAACTACTATTTCCCAACCGTCTAATCCATCAGACTTGTAGAGTGTAAATTCCCAACCGCTTAGGAAATCGTAACCATCGGTCTTCTCAACCCAGATGGTACCCGTAGGGTCGTCGACTTCACCTGGGCAGTAGTCGGAGATAACTAGTCCTCCACCAGGGCCAGGTTCTCCTCCATACACATACAGAGTAACAGTTGCATCCAGTCCGTCTAAATCAAAGTATGGAGTGTAGAAGTGCCAGACTTGTGCATCCAGAGGTTCTCCAGGTCCGTATGTTCCGCTACCTGTTCCTCCTAAGGATAGTTCTGCACCAGTCGATTCGCCTTTAGTGCTGAACACCCAATGAATCCAACCATCTTCTATGGGGCGTCCTGGCTCCCCTGCTTCTGGGTGGTTACAATCCTCCGAGTCTGTGCCTCTACCGTCCCAAACTTCGGTATAGGTATCATCATTGGTAGCAACTGCGGCTACTCCACTCAATGTAAACGACATAATGAATGCCACGAGTAACAATACTACAATGTGTTTCCTGTTCAACCTATCCCCTCCTTGTAATGTAATACTACGTGCTTGATACAGTGGTGGTCTGCATCCCCCCTTATTATATGGCAGAGTAGGCCCTCCCGTCCCTCTCTACCTTGGGTTCCATACACAGCCAGTCTGGACGCATGATTCGCTACCTTGATCAGAGGGTTACGGCAAATTCAGCACTGACTATGCATGAACCTTCCCGATCCTAACCCGGTGAGAAACTGGGAGTTAAAACTCACCAGGTAAGCTTAGTGCATTAGCTCAGTGAGTAGTGCCTTGGCCTCAAGGTTATATCTATCTATAGTGGAGAGGTCTCTGGCTCGCATAATCTCAATGCCAATATCCTTGATGCTAATCTCCCCGCTCTTAATCTTCTCATGAATCTGCTCCATAGAGATTTTGAATTGCGTCATGACCTTGCTATATATCTCACAAGCCTTAGCTGATTCACATCCGTGGCAGTGTGTGTGGGTTTCCTGGTGTGCATCGCACATAGCTGAGTGCATCTGTACTTCAAGCCCCTGCTCACGGAGTTTGCCGATAATCATCTCGGATGCCTTGACGCTGAATTCCTCTGGTGTCATCTATCTCCCCTCCTTATGTGGTATTGGTGCAGGTAGAGGGACTCGAACCCCCATGAGCGCTGTGCTCACCAGATCCTAAGTCTGGCGCGTCTGCCAATTCCGCCATACCTGCATGTATTAATCCTGGTCGCCTAGCATAATGCGTACGGCGTTCCTGATTGGTTCAGGTTGCAGGTGTACGGCTAATAGCGGTCGGTCTGGGTTGTTCTCGTTCCTTAATGAGTAATGTTCAAGCATGATGAACGCACCCTTGAGCACTCGGTCGGCCCTCTCGGCCAGACGTCGCTCGGCCACTGATGCTACGTGGTGCAGAGCTAGGATACATATCAGCATAACATAGAACATAAACCTTGGGACGACTGGGTCGGCAAGCCATTCAATCATTACTTATCGCCTCCTCTACACTCCTCTAGTGCCTTTTCCGCCTCCGCAATACATGATTGTATACGTAACCAGCCAGTGTGGGCTCTGCCCTGCGGACCGAAGTCATCAGATCTACTCATCCAATAGGCTGATCCGATCATGATGCTGAGTGCTTCACGTAACCTTCGTATCTGCTCAGGGTAGTTATTCCTATTAGTATGTGTCATTGGTCTATACCTTATTCCTCTATCTCAATCATAGCCATGGGGAAGATATCCCAGTTATGGTCTGTGCCTATGCCGCCTGCTTCCATCTGACTGGTGATACGTTCTTGTGCTTCGGGGGTTAGGTCACCCCAGCGGATTTCAATAGTTATCAAGATATTCACTCGCCTTTCTCTTGAAATAGAGTGTTACTCTTCTGCTCCCAATGCCCTGTCTGCTATGTACTGTAGTGTCCTAGGATTGGGAGGAACGACTGTATGAGAGGATGCCTCGCCGTCAGCTGAGATACCTGAGTAGGTTTGGTTGGGCATGTTGCTAATTTTGCGTAGCGCCTGCTTGTATCTATCACGTTCATCCTCTAGTTCAACAATAATCTCTACCAGGTCATCGTACGTAGCATGACTACAGTGGAGTTGGCGGCTCTTCTCGCTAACTCTGCTAGTGAATTCAGGTTCATTCATTATTCTTGCCCTCCCTTTCGACGGCTCTCCTTAGTTCACTCTCGCTACGTACGAAGTGTTGTTCCCTGTCGCAATAATACTTAGTGCCAGGTACTTTACCCTTAGGGAACTGTTTACCTCTGATGGTTACCATCTGAGTATGATGATTCCACTCCACATCAGGGTAGTACTCGCGGAGCGGCTGCATATACATTCTCACTTTACGAGGGAAGTAGCTGATGACTTCGTACTCCACGCCGTCCCTTTCCCATTCCCTAGGACCGAACAAGCGTTCCTTAATCTTCTCCATCCAGGTCTTCTGGACCATGGAATATCACTGCTCCTTCCCTGATGGTCTGATATAGGTCCTTGTTCTCATAGCGGTTGCCTACCACCTCAATATAGGGACATGAATCATCCTCATCAAAGACGTTAGCAACTTGATAGAACATGACCCTACCTTCATTACATACTGCTGTGAAACCATACCATGTTGGTTCGTATAAGACTTCCCATAACCTGTTCTCGTAGCAGATGATATCACCGGTGAATATCTTGCGACCATTCTTGTCCTTCGCTCCAGTATAGAACATGATGTAGGCAGTGGTACATACGCCACCTTCAGGTAGTGGGAAGGAGATGCTTGGCTTCATGTTCCAAGCATTTGTGCCAATCTCAATGTTGGTTGGGAAGAACATATGTGTGCCATCCCATGCTCGTATCTCAAACTCCATCGTTATCACCCTCTGGTTCCCGGATTAAGTCTAGGTATATTACATCGTCGGACTCAAGGTTAACGATTACTATGATACCAGGTTGTATAGTAAGTTCCTGGGTATGACCGGCACACAGGTCTATAGCCTTACGAGTCTGGTTGCTGATATGGATATTCATGTGTATCACCTCACTATCCTTGTTGACCCTTCGGGGGTCTAGGTCTCTCCTGAGTTGGTTTAGTATTCCTGCCACCTTTCTTAGACCAGCCATTCTTCAGTGGTTTAGGAGTTTTGCTCATAGTACACCCCATAGTTTTTATTACTTTCTGTTATTTTATTAACCATATTCCATATGGTTCATGTAGAGTTTGGTCTATTTTTGAAATAGTTACTGTAACTTGTTCTATATTTATATCTTTATCAATCATATATTGATAAGACCCTGAAATTGTTTCGCCTGGGTAAATATAAAAGCTTTTACCAACAGGGTGGTGAGTATATCCAAGACGATTAACTTCTGCCTCGTATAGCGTGGGTTTAACTTCATAGGACATGCGTGGTTTTTGATAAACGTTATTTGTGTTATTTGCTACTGTAAAGTAAATACCAAAACCTTTTGAATAAATTGAGGTGGGGCCAGGATCGTCAGGGGTAAATCCATCTTCGTTATACCTAATTCTGTGTAATGTAATAACAAGTCCATCTTTAGAGATCGTATCTCCTAACTTAACTGTTTCCGGCTGTTGTTCTACAATAGGCTGTTGTTCTACAAGTGGAACAGTTTGTATTATTACATCTCGGTTATCTTCATCCCACTTTACTTCAGCTCCAAATGCCTCTGCAACAAAGCGAATTGGAACCATCGTTCTACCTTCAA
>PWON01000106.1 GCA_003557385.1 Bacteroidales bacterium
CGTGTCTAGCATGGGGCATTGTATCGGCCATGCTTGCTTATGTTGTGAATACGGCTTTTGTGGCCTATACCGGAGTAGGTTATGATGCCCTTACCCGTTATGTGGCACCAGTCAGCGAAGAAATAATCAAGGCCTTGTTTTTGTTTTTTCTGGTGGCCCGCCGGCAGATCGGCTTTATGATTGATGCAGCCATATATGGTTTTGCCATCGGTACGGGCTTTGCCCTGGCAGAAAACACCTGGTACTACCTGCAGCTGGGTGCGGATTTCAACGTATTGCTGGCCATTGTCCGGGGTTTTGGCACGGCCATCATGCATGGAGGTGTGGTGGCCATATGCGCCATAATACTCATGGAAGGGGTGCAGCGATCCAATGCAGCGGTCACGGGGGCTGTGATTGGTGTTTTGGCAGCCATTGTGCTGCATGCGGCGTTTAATCATTTTGTTTTTAATCCCCTGCTGATGACCATGATCATTCTGGTAACCCTGCCAGCCGTGTTTTACGTTGTGTTTTTTTATGCCACGAAACACCTTCAAAACTGGCTGGAAGTGGAGTTCAGCAACGAGGTGGACATGTTGCGCATGATCCGCATGGGGCAGTTTACAGAAACAAAGGCCGGACTGTATCTGGCCACATTGAAAGAACACTTCAGGCCGGAAGTCCTGGTGGACATGTACTGTTTTTTTAGTCTGTATCTGGAGTTGTCGATCAAGGCAAAACGCAACCTGCTGCTTAAGGAAAGTGGATTTCCGGTCATCCTGGAGCCGGACATTAAAGACAAGCTCCGGGAATGGAAAACCCTGCGACGTCAGATTGGCAAATCCGGGGAGATGGCCCTTTGGCCACTGGTTCGTATGAACCACAGGGAGTTGTGGGAGTTGAATCAATTAAATGCATAAAAACCAACTTTTTGGCTTTTCAGAGGTATTATCAATGAATCACGAAGAAAACAATATCATCCGGCGCATCCTCGGGGGCAATACACAGGAATATAAGTTGCTGGTAAGCAAATATCAGGACGCCGTGTACAATGTCATTTACAGGATGCTGCAACAACAGCCGGAGGCAGAGGAGCTGGCACAGGATGTATTTGTAAAGGCATATGTCAAGCTGGGGTCGTTCAACTACAAAAGCAAGTTTTTTAGCTGGATATACCGGATCGCCATCAATACGGCCATCAGTCACCAGAAAAAGTCAAAACGTTTTTTGCATCCGGAACAGATGCCCGAACCAACGGGGGCCAACCAGGAAGATGAAATGATGCTCAATGAACGGAACGCCATATTGGACCATGTCATCGGCACGCTGAATGAGAAATACAAGTCAGTGATCGTGCTGCATTATTTTGAGCAGCTTTCGTATGCTGAAATGGCTGAAGTGCTTGAACTTCCCGAGAAAAAAATAAAATCGAGGTTGTTTGATGCAAGGAGGATGTTGTACAAAAAACTGGAGAAACATGCATATTTTGATCATTAAAATAAGTGGATATGGCTGCAATGGCTAAAAGGTTGGAATACCTGGTTGATCAAAAGCTGGACGGCACCCTTACCGGTAAAGGACGGAAGGAGCTTGATCAATTGCTCGCGGCTTCTGAAGACCACCGGAAGTACCTGCAGCATATGGAACAACTGGAGGAGGGCTTAAAACAAACCGCACAAAGACGTGTGCAACCGGACTTCAGCCCGAAAGTAATGGAGCGCCTCCAGGCCAAAAAAAGCCCGGGAACCGGCCGGTCAAACATTATTACAGGGCATTTCATGGCAGCAAGCAGGCCGTTGCTGCGTTATGCGGCCATATTGCTGATCGGGCTTGTGGTGGGATCGGCCCTTACCCTGGTGCTGCTCCCCGGCCGCATCATACCCGATCCAATGGATGTGGCCGCCACCATGTCGGCCCGCTCCGGACAAAAATTGTCGTTTAACCAGGATGGCTGGCAGATGCATATACATCCCATGGTGGTTGACCAGATGGTGATCGTGGTGGTATCGGCTTCGTCGGAACATCCGATGGATATCAGGCTGGCATTTGATACACAGGCATACCGTTTCATCAGGGCCCGCTATCTGAGCGGCAGGGATGCCGGTTCTGTGATGCAGGCCGGAGCGGTACATTTCGGTGTGGAAGGCGAAGCCGTTTACCAGCTGGTGTTGCAACAGATTCCCGGAATGACCGCCCCCTTTCTTTTGGAGGTGGTTCAGGATGGCCGCATTGTGTATCAAAGTGATATTATTGTACAGTAACATACAAATTGCACCGGGCGCAAACGCAAATAAATATTTGACAAATATATACTGAATGATTGCAAGACTTTTTGGCATACAAATGTTGTCGGTCGCCTTGTTTCTGGTACCTCTTGGTACAACGGCCCAAACAATCACCCAGCTGGACACCGACCGTGTTCAGCTGGTCTATTTTGGCAGCCGGTACACCTATCTGACACCCCATATATTGCGTTCCTTCAACAATGCGATGAATTTTCATGAAGATCTGTGGGATTATGATCCGGGCAAGATCTATGTGATGCTCAACGACTTTCAGGACTATGGCACCGGGGGTGCCATCACCATGCCCCTGAACCAGGTCTTCATAGGGATTGGGCCCTACAACTTTGCCTACAGCATTGTACCGTCGAGCGAACGTTTCCAGTGGCTGTTCAACCATGAGCTTACCCATGTGGTGATGACTGACAGACCCAACAGCCGGGATGAGCGGTGGCGGCAGACTTTTTTTGGCAAAGTGCGGCGCGATGAAGCCAGGCCATTGTCGGCCCTGTGGAGCTATCTTACGGTACCACGCTGGTACGCCCCGCGCTGGTACCAGGAAGGGATCGCCATTTTTATGGAAACATGGATGTCGGGTGGCCTGGGACGCACCATGGGTTATTACGATGAAATGTATTTCCGCGCCCTGGTGCACGAAGAGGCCCCCATCCATTCGGTGGTGGGGCTGGAGACCGAAGGTACGGCCATGGATTTCCAGGTGGGGGCCAATGCCTACCTGTATGGCTCTCGCTTTACCACCTACCTTGCCAGGGAATACGGCGTGGACAAGTTGCAAGATTTCTTTTTACGTTCAGAAGACAGCAAGGCGTTTTACGCCAGGCAGTTCCGTCAGGTGTATGGCAAAACGGCAGGACAGGCCTGGGACGAATGGGTGGCATTTGAACGCACATTTCAACAGGAAAACATCAGCCGGGTAAAGGAATACCCGCTGACCCCCTTTGAGCCCATCACTGTCCATCCTCTGGGCAATGCATCCACCTACCGCTACAATCATGATACTGAAAAACTTTACATGGCCATCAATTACCCGGGCATCATTTCACAAATTGCCGAGATTGATGTCCGGACGGGAGATATCCGGAAACTGGCTGAACTGGACTCCCCGGCACTCTACTATTCGACCCATCTGACTTACGATGCCGACAGCAACCGGGTATTCATCACAGAGCAAAACTATAAATACCGCAGCCTGGTGATGATCGATGTGGAGAGCGGCCGCAAGGAAGTCGTGTTGCCTTTTTCGCGCACCGGCGACCTGGTTTTCAATCCGGCCGACCGCAGCATCTGGGGGGTGCGGCTCGACAACGGCCATTCCGCCCTGGTAAAGATCCCGGAACCTTATCAAACTATAGAACCTCTGTATGAAATGCCCTTCGGGCAGGCCATCTTTGACCTGGATATTTCTTCCGACGGAAAATACCTGTCGGCCACCCTGGCGGGGCTGGCAGGGGAACAGGAGTTGGTGTTGTTTGAGATCCGGGAACTGGAATTTGGCAACACTTTTTACCGGAGTTTGCAGAAGCTTGAGGACAACACCCTGAACCAGTTCAAGTTTTCGCCATGCAACCAATACCTGATCGGAACATCTTATTACACCGGGGTATCGAATGTGTGGCGGGTTGGGATCGAGGATGGTTCATTTGATTTGCTTTCCAATACAGAAACAGGTTTTTTTATGCCGTACCAGTATCATACCGATTCCTTGCTGGTGCTGCGTTTTTACCGCGATGGCATGAAGCCCGGGCGCATACCGCTGGAGGTTTTGTATGAAGCCAATGCCATTGACTTTTTGGGCAACCATGTGGTAGCCCGTTACCCGGAGGTTATAGACTGGTCTCTTCCGCCTCCTCCTCCCATTGATACGGCCGGCGTGCGCGAAGTACCCTATCGCCCCATCAGTGAGATGTTTCTGGCCAATGCCTGGCCAGATGTTGCCGGCTACAAGGATGTGGCCGCCGTGGGTTACCGGATGCTCTGGCGGGACCCCCTTTCGCTAAGCCAGATCGATCTTTTTGTGGCGGGTTCGCCCTGGAGCCCCTATGAGGATAAACAGAAGGTGCATGCCCACCTGGACTGGCGTTATTGGAACTGGACCCTGAATGCCACCTTGAACCGGACTGACTTTTATGATCTGTTTGGTCCCACAAAACGCAGCCGGGCAGGATACAGCCTGGGTATCACCCATAACCGGAACTACACATTAAGAGAACCTTTCCGCTATGGGTACAGCTTTGGGGTATATCATTACGGAGACCTGGAAGTCTTGCCACAGTATCAACATATCGAATCTCCCATCCGGGATTTTCAGGCGGCTACGGCAGGGTTCAACATGTCCAAGCTGCGACGGACCCTGGGTGGTGTAGATGATGAGAAAGGCTA
>PWON01000024.1 GCA_003557385.1 Bacteroidales bacterium
AATAACTTCCTATACCAGCTTAAACTGGCATATGCTTCTGATGGTTGCCAGTTCGCTGATTGGCGGCCCTGCCATGATGTTTGTCTATCTGTACCTGTTTACGCTTCTTTATCACAAAGGGTTTTTTGGCAAGGTAACCCAGGCCATTTCAAAAACCGGGCGGATGGCCTTTACCAATTACCTGACACAGACCATCATCTGCACCACCATCTTTTACTCATACGGCCTTGGGCTTTACGGCCGGGTCAATTATTGGCAGGGCATTCTGCTGGCCATTGCCATATATGGCTTGCAACTCCTGTGGAGTCATTACTGGCTGCGGAATTATCGTTTCGGGCCATTTGAATGGTTGTGGCGTTCGATGACCTATGCCCGTTGGCAGCCATTGAAACGGCAAAGGGAATAATCCAGGTGCGGGAGATCACTTAGGGATCACGGATCGGGTGTTTTATGGCTTTTGGTCATGGCATAGGTGGCAAATGATGCCAGCCAGTGAGAACCCATGTATTCTTCGGTATCCATTTTCTCAAAGCTGTATTGGAAATGGGACTCTGCCAGTTTGAGCATTTTTTTGTTGTTCAAAGCATGCCCCATTTCAAACAAACACCAGGCCCGGCTGAAATTCAGACCGTCAAGATGGGCCAGTTTCCCATCGCTGGCATCGGTTACCAGGGCCGGCTCGAGATATTTTGCAGGATCCTTCTCAAAACCGGGCATAAACGCCTTCAGCCATGTTGTATATTCATTTTTGGGAAGTATTTTCAGCATCAGCGAGGCTTCCTGCAGGCAGGGCGACAAAAAATCAAAGCCACCCGGCTCCCAGGTAAGCGGGCAGTTGCGGTCTTCAAGGTAATACTCCCTGGCTTTTTCTTCAATTTTTCGGGCCAGGGCCGGATGATATTTTGAGGCATAATCATAGGCAAAAGACATCCCAAAGGCCGTGTTTGGATGTTCCCCCACACGGATTGGATACATCAGTACATCCAAAAAGTCAATGAATTTCTGGGCGATCATCCCGGCAAGGGGTTCCAGGTGTTGCTGCAAGTCCCCGGCTGCGGGGTCATCCCATTCGCGGAGCGCTTCGTCCAGTTTCAATAACCATGCCCAGCCGTATGTGCGCTGGAAGTTCTTGTTGTACTCATCCTCAAAAAAAGACATTTCCTTGCGGATATTCTCCCGGGTGATATTGGCCTGGAGTTTTGCAATAATTTCCTTGCGATGGGGCAGTTCCGGAAACTTTGACAGCAGGGTAACCAGGGTCCAGTGTCCATGTACTGCCGAATGCCAGTCGAAACAGCCATAAAAAGCAGGGTGTAGTTCCCTTGGTGGGGCCAGGTAGCTGTCGTCGCCCAGCACCTGCCCCAATTTGTTGGGGTATTCGCGGTCTATGCACGAAAAAGCAAATCCGGAGAGGTATTCTGCTTTCTTTATATCGAATTCCAGTGACGGGGTATAGGTTGTTTCTTTGTTGTGCGAACAGGAGAAACAGGCAAAAACAGCAGCGAATGTCCAGGCCATAACGGTATTTTTCTTCATGGGATGATATTTTGATTGTTGAAGGTATGAAGAAAATTAGAAATGGACAGGGTATTTAAAAAATTTGTAATATTGGTTTACAAAAAGTGCATAACAGCAATTCCTTATGGATATCAACTCGCTCTTTCTCGGTCCGAAGTCAGAAAATGAAGAATTTTTCAGGGATATGCTTCAGTTTATGGTGAACGATCACATAGGCTGGCGCAAGTATTTTCATCCTGATGATGCCTCTTTGCCGCATCTCGATGAAGATGCAAGAAAAGAAAAAAAAGAGACCCTTGACCGCACCCGGGAGGCACTGCTGGAACTGGCCGCTAACCTTCAGGTCGGATCGGTGCCCTGGTTTTCGCCACGTTACCTGGGACATATGACAACAGATACCCTGATGGCCTCCCTGTTGGGCTACATGCTTACCCTGTTGTATAACCCGAACAATTGCGCCTATGAAGCCTCACCGGCTACCACACCCATGGAGATTGAGGTTGGAAGGCAACTGGCGGCCATGGTGGGGTATGATCCCCTAAAAGCCTGGGGTCATATTACATCCGGGGGCACTGTGGCCAACTATGAGGCCATGTGGATTGCCCGCAACTTGCGCTCCATACCGTTTGCCATTCAGAAGGTTATGCCCGGACTGATGGGAGAAATGAACCACTGGCAACTGTCCAATGTGCCGGGTCCGAAGATTTTGGATTTGCTCGATCAGGTAAAAACATCCGGCAAGCTCGAAGAGGTTCGGGATGCTTCTGTCAGAAGCCTGGGAATACCTGCCGGCGGAATGGGAAAATGGCTGGTGCCTCAATCAAAGCATTATTCATGGGTGAAAGCCGCCGACATCCTTGGAATTGGCCAGGACCAACTGGAGTTTGTCAAGGTCAAAAAGGATTATCGCATGGATGTTGGGCACCTGAAACATCTCATCGATGGCTTGATCAATGAAGAAACGCCTGTTTTGGGTGTGGTGGTTGTGATCGGGACCACTGAAGAGGGGGCCGTGGATGAACTTGATAAGGTCATTGCCCTGAGACAGGATTATGAAAAACAAAATACCTGGTTTCACATCCATGTGGATGCCGCATATGGAGGATATGTCCGGACTGCATTCCTGGATGAAAACAACCAATTCTTGCCTTATGGGCAGGTAAAAAGTCAATACCTTGCCCAGGGCTTTGACGAAAGTGATACTGCCTGGCCGGAGAAATCTGTATACAATGCCTTTAGGGCAATGGCAGCAGCCGATTCAATTACAGTGGATCCCCACAAAATGGGCTATGTGCCCTATGCTGCGGGAGCTATATTGCTTCCCGACAGAAGGGCGCTTGACACCATTTCCTATTTTGCGGCCTATGTGTTCGAAAAGGAAGAAAAAAACCCCATGCTTCTTGGAAGCTATATTATGGAGGGTTCCAAGGCAGGTGCCGTGGCGGCTGCTGTATGGACAGCCCATCGTGTTGTGTCGCTTCATGCCGGGGGATATGGAAAACTGATCAGAAACAGCATTGAGGGGGCATACCGCTTTTATTATTCCCTGAAAACAAACCCTGTCATTAAGATACTCGATAAAGAATACCATGTACATTGCCTGTGCAAGCCCGACATAAACATTGTGATCTATGCCTTTAACCAAAAAGGAAACACTTCGCTGAAAAAGATGAATGAACTGAACCAAAAGATCTATGAGAAGTTCAGTTACCGTTCCGGTCCGGTGTATGCAAGCGATTACATCATGTCAAAAACATCGCTTTCGTATGAAGAATACGGAGACAGGCCCGCTTTATTTACACATGCTCTTGGGATACCTCACTCCGAATGGGAAAAAGAGCAGGAAGTTTTTGTGCTGCGCTCCTGCATAATGACCCCCTTGCTGGCACAGAGCAATTACAGTGAATACTGGAATGTGTTCATTGCCTCCCTGAAAGACAAACTGGCGGAATTGGCCTGAAAAACAAATTATATGGACTACATATACAAAAACACAGAAAAAGAAAAAACCATACTGGTGCTGCCCGGCAGGCTTGATGCAATCACTTATGAGAAATTTGAAGAGATCATCCTGGAATTGTTTGAAGAGAAGGGAAGGGGGCTGGTCCTTGATTTCACCAATGTTGATTATGTGAGCAGTGCAGGATTGCGCGCGTTGATGCGCGGGGTAAAAAAGATGCAGGAAACAGGCGGTGCCCTGGCCTTGTTCGGCTTGCATGCCGATGTGATGCATGTATTCAAAATTTCCGGTTTCGACATCTTGTTTGAGATTGTTCAAACAGAAGAAGAGGCACTGGTTTCCGTAAAACAACAGTTAAATGTATTATGACCGGAATTAAACGCATTGTCAAAGACCTCTGGCTTGCCGTTCTCCTGATCCTGGTTACCTCATTGGTATTGCTGTTGTCGGACAGGCAGCAGAGGGTCGGGCCGGCCCGAACTGACACAAAGGAATATCCTGATATTGCCATCATGCAAATCAGTTCAACCACCCTGCTTGATGCGCATGTAGCCGGTGTGATTAGCCGCCTGAGGGAACGTGGGTATTATGCTCCAGATGGCCGCAACATTCGGAGGTTCAATCCCCAGGGTGATTTTGGCACTGCCAATACCATTGCCCGTGAATTAGCCAATGGACCCTATGATATGGTGATTACCTCCAGCACAGTGGCCTTGCAGGTGTTTGCCGCTGCAAACAGATCCACCGGGAAAATCCATGTTTTTGGGGCCGTTACTGACCCTTACGGTACAGGTGTGGGGATCACCGGCCCCGGAACCGGCCAGCATCCGCCTTATTTGACGGGAATTGGAACGTTTCAGCCGGTTCAACAGGCCTTTAGACTCGCCAGGTCACTTAATCCTGAATTGCGGCGTGTGGGTGTGGTGTGGAATCCCGGCGAGCAGTGTTCGGAAGCCTGCATGGCGGAAGCTTACATTATTTGCCGTGAACTTGGCATAGAGTTGAAAGAAGCAGTGGCCGTCAATACTTCCGAAGTTGCCGAAGCCGTGCGTTCTCTCATTGGTCAGCGTGTGGAGGCCATCTGGATCGGAGGGGATACCGTGGCCATGTCGTCTGTTCATATGATCATCAACCTGGCTAGCCAGGCAGGGATCCCTGTATTTACCAACGACCACCTTGATGCATTGGCAGGGGCACTTTTTGGATTGGGTGCCAATTATTTCACGGTGGGGGAGTACACGGCCGACATGGCTGTTGAAATACTGGAGGGCGCAGATCCTGCTTCATTCCGTATTGAAAATGTTGTCCCTGAAAGATTCAGGCTCAACCGTGATGTACTTGCTTCTCTGGATGATTCATGGCAAATCAGCCCTGACATCCAGGCTTTGCTGGACAAACAGGCAGATGAATTGACCCGCATTGCCATGATCACCCTGGTAGAAACCCCTTTGCTTGAAAAAGCCGAAGCCGGGGTGGAAATGGGGCTTTTAGACAGCGGATTAAAATCGGGGGAGGATTTTATTATCAGGAGATACTCGGCCCAGGGCGAAATAGGACAGTTGCCCCAGATTGTCGAGGCGGCTGTGCGCGACAGACCGGATCTTATCATTACCGTAACCACTCCGGCATTGATTGCTGTTACCCAAAGGGTTAAAGACATTCCTGTGGTATTTACTGTCGCCAGTGATCCGGAAAAGCTAAATTTGTTTACCCACGGACGACCTGATAATATTTGCGGCATTCATGACGACCCGCCGCTTGACAAGCTTCTGGAAATGGCGGGAAGGTATGATTCCGGGCTTTCGGTTGTGGGAACGGTATATGATCCGGCGCAAATGAATGCCATCATTTCTGTGGAAAAACTTCGAGAGGCCGGCAAACAACAGGGAGTGCGCGTCCTGGAAGCGACTGCTTCCACTTCACCGGATCTTTCAATGGCTGCGCAATCTTTAATTCAACGGGGTGCACAGGCCATAATCCTATCGGCCGACAATCTGGTATATACAGGCTTCCCTGCCATTTACAGGGCTGCCCAAAGTGCGGGTGTCCCCATATTTACAACCGAACCGGAACTCATTGAGATGGGTGCCACAGGTGCCATAGGGGATAATTTTTACAGTTGGGGCAGGGAATCGGGCAAGCTGGCGGCGCAGGTCATAGCAGGCATATCGCCTGTAAATCTGCCGATCAGGCCGACAAAGGAATATGAACGGGTTGAACCGGCAAGCCTGGCAGTTCCGGGCAGGATGCTCAGACTGCGACTGGCGCATTTCATAGAAACGGAATTTTCTGAGCGTTGCCATGAAGGCCTCATTGATGGATTAAGCCTTGCTGGCCTGGAGGAGGGCCGTGATTATCAATTGAGGGTGTACAATGCACAGGGGGATATGTCTACGCTCTCGAGTATTATGAATACCATCCGGTCTGACCGTGTAGATCTTTTGATGCTTATTTCCACGCCAACTTTGCAGGCTGCGTTGCGCCAGGCGGGAAGCGATACAAAGATCGTGTTTACCGGTGTTGCCGATGCGGTGGCAGCAGGCGCGGGGAAAAGTGAAACCGACCATTTGCCCAATGTAACCGGAGTCACCACCCGTTCTGCGTTTGACGAAATGGCACAGTTGATAAAGGAAAGCGTTCCTGGCGTGCAAAATGTCGGCACCCTGTTTACCCCTGCAGAGATAAACAGTGTGCTGTACAAAGATTTGTTCGAAGAGGCTTTGAATGCCGAAGGGCTGCGTTTGATCTCCCTTCCTGTAACGGTTAGTGGCGATGTGCCTCAATCGGCCATTGAACTGATGAACCAGGACATCCAGGTGCTGGCACAGGTTGTGGATAACCTTACACGTCCGGGTTTTGGACTCATTGCACGCAGGGCTGCGGACAACGGCATTCCGGTTTTTGTTTTTGACAGCGATCAGATGAAGGATGGTGGCGCGGTTTGTTTGTCGCGCGATTATTATGATGCGGGCTTGGAAGCCGCCGAAAAGGTGGTGCGTGTACTTCGCGGGGAGTCCCCGGCCAACATACCGTTTTCCAATACAAAGTCCTTGCGTGCCATGGTCAATCCCGCTTTGATAGAACGATACCAACTGCAACTTCCGGAGTCATTTCTTGAAAAAGCGGAAATCTATAAACCCTAACAATTGTTTTCATGCAGATCACGCATCAAAAAAAGGGGAAATACCTGTTGATCCAGGCAGCAGGACGCCTTGACGCCTCCTGGTCTGATCATTTTGCAGATACGTTGCTGACCCAGGTTCGACATGGTCATCATCACCTGGTCATGGATTTTTCCAACCTGTCTTTTCTGAGTTCGGCAGGCATCCGTTCGCTGGCACGGATCTACAAGGAATTGATTCAGGTAAAGGGTGGTTTTCAGATCATTCATGCCACATCTTTTGTCGACAACACCCTGAAATCCACGGGTTTTGGTATGTGGCTGACCGAAAAGCCGCCGGCGGACATGCCCGTGGGAAAAGCAGCCGAAGAACCTGTTCGTCCTGGCCAGATTGAATTTCACTTGCTTGAACAAGATGCTTCATTGAGGTTATTGGTTCCGGCATCATGGCGACCCTGGCAAATGGCAACGCCTGATAGAACCGTGGTCCGGAAATTTGGCGAAATGGATTTTGCGCTGGGTATAGGCAGTGCTTCCGGAAATTTTGAAGAAGCACGCGACCATTTTGGTGAATTTATGGCTGTTGCCGGAAATGTGGTGTATCAGCCACCAAAAGAAGGCGAACATCCTGATTTTTTGCTCTCCCAGGGGGATTTTGTTCCGGAAATGTTGTGTTTGCAAACATTGCAATGTACGGGAAAGATGTCGCACCTGATGCGGTTTGCGCCCGGAAAGCATACATTGTTCTATGGCGTGGGGGAGATCGCCGGCATGGCATTAAAACAGCTGGATGCTGATGCCCTGGCCTTTGTTTTGCTCGGTGAAATTGACGGATTGGTCGGTTCCACCCTGATCCGTTCGCCCGGATTATTGACCGAAGACCGGTCCATTCCATACCCTGAAATAAAAGGATGGGTATCTTTTTGTGCAGAACGGGTATATGCCGGGCAACAGGCTTTGATTTTCGGATTGGCTGCCAGGAAAGATGCAGTACAATCAGGCGGGCTGCTTTCCCGGGTATCTGCAACCATGGGTTGTTACCTGCATGCCCATGCCACGGTGTTTCCATATCAGCCCCTGCAGAATGGGAAGATCGATCTTAACACGACAATACAAAGATTTTTTGACGGGGCACCGCCTGTGGCCATGTTGCATCTGGTTGAAGACTCCCGGCCGGCCGTCGGCCTGGGCGAAAGTGCCCTCATCAGGGGTGCATGCTGGTTTTCACCTGTAAACAATCCGGAGGGTTTGCTATGAATATCGTTATAGGTGCATTTACCATGGGATTGGTCCTTGCCCTGCTCACTTTGGGCATGCTGATCAGTTTCCGGATGATCCGGTTTACCGACATCACTGTCGATGGTTCAATAACCCTGGGGGCAGCCCTGGCTTCGTTGTTGATCGTCAATGGATGGTCGCCGTGGACTGCCACGCTGCTGGCTGTCCTGGCAGGAAGCGTGGCCGGGATGATTACCGGCATATTGTATACCCGCTTTAATATCCAGATGATACTCAGTGGCATTCTGATGATGACAGCCCTGTATTCGATTAACCTGAGGATCATGGGCCGCAGCAACATCCCGCTATTGGATACCCCTACCGTATCAAATGGGGTGGAATCCGTCTTGTTGGGATTAACCGGCGGGGCAACAAGGATTCATATATTGGGATGGCCTGTTCCGTTGTCGGATTTTTCCGTGCTGGTCAGCAGCCTTTTGATCTGCGTCATTGTGGCGATTGCCTTGCGCTATTTTTTGCTTACCCATCTGGGTACTGCCCTGCGTGCCACGGGAAATAATCCGCAAATGGTCAGGGCACAGGGGATCAACAACAAAAGCATGGTGGTGCTTGGCCTGGCTTTGGCCAATGGCCTCGTGGCATTGTCGGGTGCGTTGCTGGCACAATACCAGGGTTTTGCCGATGTACAGATGGGCATTGGGATGATGGTGTGGGGCCTGGCAAGCATCATCATCGGGGAGGCGCTGGTGGGGAAGCGGAGCATCGGAGTTATGATCACCGGGGCCATTTTGGGTACCATTTTTTTCCGGCTCCTGATTGCCATTGCCCTGCGCTGGGGGCTTAACCCCAATGATTTAAAACTGGTTACCGCGGTGTTTGTGTTTGTCGCCCTGGTGGCACCCTATTGGATGAAATTGTTGGGAAAAAATGTATTTGGAGGGACCCGTCATGCTTGAAATAAAAAATATCTCAAAGACCTTTGCCCCAAAAACCGTGAACGAGGTTCGTGCGCTTCAGCAAGTGAGCCTGCAGATCAGTAAGGGAAGCTTTACGGGGGTGATCGGCACAAATGGATCCGGGAAAAGCACCCTGCTCAACGCCATTGCAGGGAATTTCGAACTGGACAGGGGATCCGTTGTGCTTGATGGGCAAAACATTACCCGGTGGCCTGAGTTTAAAAGGGCAAAACTGATCGGAAGGGTCTTTCAAAACCCTTTTGCCGGATCCGCTGCCGGAATGTCCATTGCGGAGAATATTGTCATGGCCATGCGTCGCGGAAGGGGATGGTCACTTCGTACCGCTGTTACTTCGAGCGAACGCCGTGAGATGGCGGAAAAGGTACATTCGTTAAAAATGGGCCTGGAAGACCGTCTTGACAATCCCATTGGCAACCTGTCCGGCGGCCAGCGCCAGGCACTGACTCTGTTGATGGCCACCTGGCTTAAGCCCAAGTTGTTGTTGCTGGACGAGCATACGGCGGCCCTCGACCCGAAAAGCGCGGCAAAGGTGGCTGAACTGACCAGCAAGATCATTGCTGAGGAGAAACTTACAGCCCTGATGGTGACCCATTCAATGCAACAGGCCGTTGATCTTCCCGGCAGGATCATCATGATGCACCGCGGGCAGGTTGTGGAAGATTTTCGTGACGAGATGAAACAACGTGTTCGTGTACCCGATCTGATCAGGGTGTTTGAACGGGTACAGAAAATGGAATTATTCGACCAGTCGGTGGCCGAAATGCTGGAACAGCAATATGTTTAATGCACCTTGTTTGTCTGTCGGGGCCGAAACCCGGGTATGCATTTGACACTACCGGTTGATGATCGCGTCAATTTCCTGTAGTTCTTCAGCGGCAAATTGCAGGTTGTTCAGGGCCTGCAGGTTGTCGTCAAGCTGTTCCACACTGCTTGCACCGATCAATACGGACGTGACCCTCGGATCTTTCAGCAACCATGCAATGGCCATCCTGGCCAGGCTTTGACCACGGCGTGCAGCGACCTGGTTAAGTTGTTTTACTTTTTCCAGGATTTCGGGTGTGATCTTTTCGGGTTCCAAAAACCCGGTGGGTTTACCGGCCCTGCTGTCACCGGGTATGCCCTGAAGGTACCTGTCGCTCAGGATACCCTGTGCCAGCGGTGAAAAAGCGATGCATCCGATGCCGAAGGTGTCGAGGGTATGAAGCAATTCATCCTCTACCCAGCGGTCCAGCATCGAATAACGTGGCTGATGGATCAGGCAGGGGGTTCCCAGCTGCCTCAGGATTTCAGTGGCCTGGCGCGTTTGTTCGTTGGTATAGCTCGAAATCCCTGCATAGAGGGCTTTTCCCTGGCGAACCAGGTGGTTGAGGGCCATCATGGTTTCTTCCATGGGGGTTTCCGGATCGGGACGGTGGGAGTAAAAAATGTCCACGTAATCAAGTTTCATCCGTTGCAGGCTTTGATCGAGGCTGCTGATGAGGTATTTCCTCGAGCCGAAATCACCGTAAGGCCCGGGCCACATATAATAGCCGGCTTTGGTCGATATGATCAGTTCATCGCGGTAGGGTTTGAGGTCTTCAGCCAGCAACCGCCCAAAATTGTGTTCTGCACTGCCGGGTGGCGGGCCGTAATTGTTGGCAAGGTCAAAGTGTGTAATGCCGGCATCAAAGGCTTTGTGGATGATTTTCCGGCCATTTTCATAAACATCCACTCCGCCGAAATTGTGCCACAACCCCAGTGAAATGGCGGGTAGTTTGATTCCACTGCGGCCGCAGCGGTTGTAGAGCATCGACTCATATCGGGTTTCTTTAGCCAGGTAATGCATGGTATTTTGTTTTTTTTTACAAGGTATTTATTTTTTGCCAAAACCTCCTCCGCCGGGAGTAAGTATAATAAATCGTTCGCCTGCATCCAGGCTGGCTCCATCGGTGGAGGAGAGGTGCTGCGTATGCCCTTTTTTCCGTATGACATATTGTTGTCCTGGCATGCCGTCCCGGCCTCCCTGCAAACCATAGGGGCCCGAATTTCTTCGCTGGGTGAGCACCGATAGTTTTACTGGTTCCAGAAAGGTGAATGCGCGCACAATGCCGTCGCCGCCCGCATACCGTCCTTTGCCGCCTGAACCCTCCCTGATTGCAAAGCGGTCGAGCCTGATGGGGTAGCGATGTTCCAGGATTTCGGGGTCGGTGATGCGGGTATTGGTCATGTGGTGGTGTACGGCGGAGGTTCCGTGAAAACCGTCGCCTGCTCCGCATCCCCCGGCTATGGTTTCGTAATAGCTGAATCTTTCATTGCCAATGAGCACGTTGTTCATCGTGCCCTGGCTGGCCGCTGCTACCCCGAATGCACGCAACAGGGTGTCGGTGAGGCGTTGGCTGAGCTCAATGTTGCCTCCCACCACAGCCGGGCATTTAAAGGGATCGTCAGAAAATGGCGGATTCAGGATGCCTTTCGGTATCATGAGTGTGACGGGCTCGAGGATCCCGTCATTTAAGGGGATTGGTTCGTTGAGCAGGAGCCGCATCACATAGATCACCGTGCTGTGTACGATGGCCGTGGTGGCATTCAGATTGCCCGGATGTACACCGGCCGAGCCACTGAAATCAATGTGGCAGTGACCATCTGAAATATGCACGTTCACTTGCAAGGGGCTGCCGTCGTCGAGCAACTCCCTGGCGTGGTATTTCCCGTCCGGGAACGCCTTCAGGGTGGCTTGCATCCTTGTGGCTGCATGTCTTCGCAAGGCATCCATATAGTATCTGACCGTTTCAATACCGTGTTCATTGATCAGATGCAGCAACTGTTCCTCTCCGCTGATGCAGGAAGCCAGTGCTGCTTTGATATCACAGAGGTTTTCTTCGGTCGACCGGCTGGGGTAGTATGCCTCGTCGAACATCCTGCGCATGCCCTCCCAGTCGCCTTGTCCGGCCCTAAGCAAATAAAAAGGTGGTATGACCACACCCTCTTCGGCCAGGTTCACGGCATCGGGAGGCATGGATGCCGGGGTCTTACCGCCCATTTCGGCATGGTGGGCGCGATTCACTACAAAACCTGCCAGGATCTTTTCAGGAGTGAATACTGGTTTGATCAGGGTGATGTCCGGCAGATGTGAACCCCCGTGGGCAGGATGATTGGTGACCACGACATCGCCGGGATTCATCTCATGACGACTGATCACACTGCGCACACAAACACCCAGGCTTCCCAAATGAACAGGGATGTGCGGTGCATTGGCCACCAGGTAACCGGAAGGATCCAGCAGGGCACAGGAAAAGTCAAGACGCTCCTTCACATTTACCGATATGGCTGTGCGTTCAAGCATGGCACCCATGTTCGAGGCGATATGCATAAAACGGTTGGTAAACAATTCAAGCTGTATCTCCTCGGCAGAAGTAGTTCCCGGGTTGTCCTGCGTTTGTTCACCAATCCGGCGGATGATCATGGATTGGTGATCATCTGTGTGCATTTGCCACCCCTCTTTGATCACTGTGGTGCTATAGTGGTCAAGCATGACTGCAGGCCCTTTGATCTGTGCATGGTCCTGCAGCTTGTTCCTGAGATATACGGGAACTTTCTGCCATAAACCATTGATCAGGGTGTTGATGTGATGGTGCGGTTCGGGCTTGCCGGGATGCACGGATTGAGCCTGCCTGTCCTTGGTTTTGGATTTGCTGTGATCTTGTGCGATGGTGGCCGCCACCACCCGGATCGATTCCAGTTCAATGTTTCTGTCCCCGGGATTGTATCCGTAAACGGTCATGTGTTTTTCGCAAAATTGCCCGGCCAGGCTTTCCGGATCATGATAGTCCACTTCAATGGTGGCGTCCTGGCCGGCAAAACGCAGATAGGCTTTGCGCATCCTGATGTGCATTGGATGGGGTCCGGCTTCGGCATGCAATGCTTGCAGTGCACTATTTTCCAAAGCTTTGAATGTGTCAGGCAATTCCTGTCTGACAGCTTCCAGGGGTTTCAACAATTGTTTTTCTGCAAACCGCTCCACTACGGCGGCCGATAGTCCATAAGCACTTAACAGGCCCGCATCGTATGGCACGACCACGGTATGCATGTCGAGCAATTCAGCCAGGGCACAGGCATGCATGCCCCCGGCACCGCCAAAAGCCACAAGGGCGTGTTTTTTGGGTTCATAGCCCCGGGCAATGGAAATTTTCCTGATGGCTCCGGCCATTTTTTCATTGGCAATGTGTAAAAACCCATCAATGAGGGTTTCTGCTGTGCGCCGCTCACCACTTTGCTGTTCGATCTGCCTGATGATCTCCTGCATTTTATTTTCCGCATGCTGCCGGAAAACAGGGATCCCGAATTGATGTACGTCAATATTGCCGGCCAGAAGATGGATGTCGGTAATGGTAAGCGGCCCTCCTGCCCCGTAACAGGCCGGGCCGGGATCCGCACCGGCACTTTCGGGTCCTACACATAGCGTGTACCCGTCAAAATAGCAAATTGACCCGCCACCGGCCGCCACGGTTTCAATGGTGAGCGAGGGGCTGTGAATATGGGCCTGTCCGATCTCCAGTTCAAAGCAATAATCGAATCCATCACCATAGCGGGCTACATCTGTGCTGGTGCCACCCATATCGAAAGAGATCAGGTGACAAAAGCCTGCTTTCCGGCCGATGCTGGCAGCCCCGACCACACCTCCCGCGGGACCGCTGAAAAGACTGTCTTTCGGATGAAAGCTTTCAGCCGTGTTCAGTCCGCCGGCGCTATTCATAATCAGCAGGCGTTGTGAACGGACCCCGGCATCGTTTCCGTTATCTGAAGTCGCCAGGTTCCGGGCAATATTCTGAACGTATGCGTCGATTACCGGTTGAAGGTAGGCATTGACCGAAACGGTTTCGGTGCGTTGCAGGTATTTGATCAAACCTGAAAGGCTGCTGCCGGTGCATACGTACTCCATGCCTTCATCCAATAGCAGTTGTTCGATGATCTGTTCGTGTCTTTTGTTCTGATGGGCATTCAATAAAGACACCGATGCCACTTGTACTCCTTTCTCCCTGATGAAGCGGATCTGTTTCTTTATGGCGGCCGGGTCAATGTCCCGTAAAATCCCGCCGCCGGAGTCCATGCGCTGATCAACTTCCAGGATATGGGCTGGAAGCGGGGCAGGCTTTTTTACGTCAAGGGCAAAAATATCCGGACGCTGTTGGGTGCCAATGGCAAGCAAATCGCGAAATCCGCGGGTCACAAACAGGGCGGTTTCGGCCCCCTTTCGCTCCAGCAGGGCGTTGGTGCCCCTTGTGGAGCCCAGGTACATGCGAAGGGCCGGCAAAGACGCTCCCAGGGGGGTGGATGTGAGCAAGCGGACTACAAGTACCGGGGCCTCTTCACCGGCTGTGAGCTCAAATCCTTTTCCTTCCGCTTCCAGGTGGCTGATGTCTGCAGACAGGGTGATGATTTGATCAACGGGGTCAAATGTTTCAACGGTGATTTTTTCATTTCGTCCCGTTCCATAGATTTGGATGGCATAACCATGCAGGATGTCCTTATCCAGGTTCCAATTTTCTTCGATCCTGATTTGATTTCCCGCCCGGTACGAGAGGATCTTGCCTCGCAGCGATGCATTGCTGAGAACCTTCCGGCGATGCCATTGTCCATATGGGTCACATGCCAGGCAGTCGGTGAATGTACCGCCCGTGTCGATGTAGAATTGCCATGGTGGCACCGAATGTTTTTCAGTTTTTGGCACCGGGTTCAATATTGCGTTTTTCAATGTATTTGTTTCGTATGAAAACACCGATGGCAACGCCTGCTGATAACAGGGCCAGCGTGGCCAGGTAGGCAGGCCCGGCAGGCAATACAAATCCTGAAACCTGGCTGATGGCAGACAGGATATTTGCCAGGCCAATCATGGTGGCTACACCCACCACGATGCCCATGAGCAAGTTAATGAATGCATTGTTAACAAATGTATCCCCCATGATCAAACGGTTGCCGGTGATCTTCCAGAGAAAGATGCTTACCATTGGCAGGATTAGCCCGTTGAGTGCCTGTGCCAGGATGATGGCGGGTATGGGCCTGATATTGATCAGTCCGAAAAAAACACCGGTTGCAAGCACGCCGGCCCAGACCAGGGTAAACATCAATGGTCGTTTCCGTTTGGTGGATCGTGTATGCTCTGGCTGTTTTTCCGGTTTGCCGTATATGCTTTGTACCGTAACGGCGGCTGCCAGTGGGGCGGTGATGGCTGAAGTGAAGCCGGCACAAAACAACCCAAAGAAAAACAGGTACATGGCCCATGTACCCATTTGTTCTGAAAGCGCTGAAGCCAGCGCCTCAAAACTGAATGCCCCGGTGATGGCCGTGCCGGTCACCAGGACGGCCATGGAGATGATCCCGCCCAGGATAATGGCCACCCCAAGTCCAAGCCGCATGTCTCCCAGGCTTTGCCCCGGGGTATATACCCCTGATCCAAGGAAGAGATTGTAAGGGACTACGGTGGTCCCGATCAATCCAAGGATCAACAGGCCTGCAAGTGGATCAGCAGGGAAAGAAGGAACAAAGGTGCCGCCAATCAGTTCATTGATTGGGGGACGCAGCATGATGGCGGTGCTGAGAAAAGCCACCCCCATGCAAACTACCACCAGGCCAAGCAATCTTGATACAAAGCGCAGGGATGGAATACTCAGTACCAGGGCGGCAAACAAACCGATAGTCAAAACATGCAACCTTGGATTGATCAATACCATATGCTCCAGGCCGGCCATGGCACCCAGGATATTGCCCATCTCATAGGCGGCGGCACCCAGTACGATGCCTGTTGCTGACAGCAAGCCAATCAGGCCGCCGGGATGTCTGCGGCCAAAACGTTTCGCGATGGTTTCACCCAGGTTTTTGCCGGTGGCCAGCGGGATGCGTGCACTGGCCTCCTGGAGTACAAGACAGGCCAATATACTGAAAAGCAGGGCCCACATCAATGAAAACCCAAAAGAAGCACCTGCACGCGATGCCGTGGTAATTGTTCCCGGGCCAATAAACGCGGCGGAAAGCACGGACCAAAGCAGAATGTTCAATATCCGTTTCCGGAATACCATGAGGAATGTTTTGTTCAAAACAAATATAAACAATCATCCGCTATGTATCATAAAATGATCGGGATACAGGATAACCCTTCTGAAAATAATGCTTAAAAACCCCTCCGGGGCAATTGCTCAATATCTTCTACACTGCGATTGATTTTGCTGCGGCCGGCTCCGGCTGAAACCCGGTACTTGAGGGTAATAAAAAGCGGCATCATCGATATCTGTATATGCCCTTCCGAACGGCTGTAAAAATCTGTGGAGTTTATGGCGCTCCCCTGGTAAATGAACCTGCCGGTAAGGGGCACAGTGCTCATGATACCAATGGTTAAACCCCTGGAAAACGCTTTGTTGCACGACAAAACATACAATGCATCGCTGTATGTATTGTCCTGGATGTTGTTTGCCGTGCTGGCATATTGAAACATGGCAGAGGCGGTGATTTCATGCCTGAAGGTGGCAAAGAGTGAAAACCCGGCATCCAGGCCGGCCTGACGCCTTGATACTATATTCATGTTTTGTGCCATGCTGTTGGGTTTTGTATGGATATTGAATACGCTGATGTATGGATTGAAGTGAACGGTTTTGGTAATTCGCAATGCCCCGGTTAGTTGAATGCCGTACCGGTGAATATCTCCCAAATTCATGGTGCGGGTTTCGAAAAGTCGGTCTTCGTTAATAAAAGTCAGGTAGTTGATCACGTCGCTGTTCAGTGAATAAAACAAACGGGTTGAGATATAATTGTTTTCGAACCTTTTTGAGTACCCCAGGCCTGCCAGCTGTCTGAACACCGGCCTAAGGTCCGGATTTCCTGAATGTTTGCTGTATGGGTCATGAACTGATACCATCGGGCTTAACTGGTAGATGTGCGGGTACCCTACTGATTGCCTGTAAGAAATGTGAATGTTTCGGGCTGACGGCAGCTTGATTTGCAGGTTTGCCTCCGGAAGCAGGGCGGAAACCGAATTGCCGGGTTCACGGTTGTTCGCATTCCCTGAAGAAGAGGTTTCGTAACGTATTCCCGCCCGTGCATCTAACAGGGGCGTGGAATAAGAAAAACTGCCATAAGCGGACATTACCCTGTTGGTGTATGTAAACGTTTCACGGTTCAGGTCTTTCATTTGTTGCTTTCGGCTTTGTATGCCTGCATTCAGGCGCAATGGTTCCTGTATGGGCAATTGGTAATCCAGTTTAAACCCATACGATTGCTGCCTGGGTTTTGTCATGTTATCCCGGGAATGATTGTTGTCTTCATTTACATAGCGGATGCTGTTATCTGCGCGCAAATCCTGGTAATTTGCTTCACAGGTAAGCTCATGCCCGGGTGTCTCATTGAAAAAATGTTTGTAATACAGCGAATAGTAATTGG
>PWON01000169.1 GCA_003557385.1 Bacteroidales bacterium
AACCAGACGTTGCCGCCGAAGTTTTCAATGATGCTTTTCACCATAGACAGGCCCAGGCCCATACCTTTGGCTTTGGTGGTAAAATAGGGGTTAAATATATTCTGCTGCTGGTTGTCGGGGATGCCGCACCCATAATCGGCCACCCCTACCTTGTACAGGCAGTTTTTGGCTTCGCAGCGCACTTCAATCACGGCCGTTTCTCGCTTGTCGTACGACTGTATCGCATTCTTTATCAAATTATTAAACACCCGGACCAGCTGGTTGCGGTCGGCATATACCGGCATGGGGTTCTTTCCGGGGGGCATCTTCAGGCGGATGTCGACCCGCTCAAAATCCTTATACATGTCTAAAACTTCCGGGATCAGTGTGCGCAGGTCGAGGTGGTCGTTTTTGCCGACGGGCATCTTGGCAAAATCAGAGAATTCACGGGCAATCACCGCCATGTTGTCGATCTGCTCGGTCATGGTCTTGGTAAAACGCTCCAGCCGCTGATCCCAGTCCGGGACCTTTTCTTTCCAGGCCTTTTCAAGGTATTGCACGCTGAGCTTCATGGGGGTCAGGGGGTTTTTGATTTCATGGGCCACCTGGCGGGCCATCTCGCGCCAGGCCGTCTCACGTTCGCTGCGAGCCAGCATGTCGGCGCTGACGGCCAGCTCATCGATCATGCGGTTGTACTCCTTGATCAGGTTGCCGATCTCATCTTCGCGGTCCCACTCAATTTTCTCATTGGTCTTGCCCAGCTTAACCCGGGCCATGTTGTCGCGGATCAGCTGCAGCGGCTTGGTCACAAAGCCCGACACAAACAGGGCCAGCACCACGGCCAGCACCACCAGCAGGAGGTAGATGTTGATGAAAGCCACCAGAAAATAGGACACCTCGTTGCGCAACTCGCTCTGCTTGGCAAAATACGGGAGGTTCAGATATGCCAGGATGTTGTTGTACCGGTTATACAAGGGCGTGTAGGCCGACAGGTATTCGAGCTTTCCGATGCGCTCGTTGTGAATGTATTGGCTTCGCTGTTCGTGACGCATTTTATGATACGCCCGTGGATCCATCTTGCTTCCCACCAGCCCCTCTTCAAAGACCCTGGGGCGGCTCGAGGCAATCAGGTGCCCGTCGGGGCTGTAGAGGTTGATGTCTGTAAAAAACACGTTGGAATGCTGCAACAGCAAATCATACAGGTAATATTCCATCGAAGGGTCGAGGTAATACTCATCGGCCAGCGCCCCCTCAATCTCAATCAACACGCTGTGCGCCTTTTCGTTCAGGAAATTAAGGTTTTTGTTCTCATAGATGTTGTAGATAAAAAAGGCCGAGGCCCCGCCAATGGAAAGGGCTGATACCAGCAGGATGGTGATCATGGAGTACTGCACCCGGCGCCTGAAATTCATCTTCAGCAGGTGGGCCGGGCGGCGCCGGCTGACCAGCAGCCAGAATATCACCACGATCACAAAAAAGGTGATGAACAGGTAAGAAAAAGGCGCCACCGCCTCCAGAAAGGTCGCCCCGGGACTGCTGATTATCAGCAGGTTATGCTCATCTTTCTGATACATCAGGTGGCTGTAGCCGTCATAATCAAAAAAGTGGAACTCCGTTTCGGGGGTCCCGTAGATCGAGGCATCGACACCATATACATAAGGTCCGAATTCATTCATCAGGTAGCCGTCCTTATAGGTGGCATATGAATAGTTGATCAAATCGCGGTTGATGTCGATGGCGTCGTCGATCAGCAGCTCGGGGAAGCCCATGTCGCGTGCAATAAACTTGGAGTCGAACTCAATATACACATGGTAAAACGGTTCCCTGTCGTCATCGTCTATGCCCCCGACGTGCATGACGGCGATATAACTGTTGCGGCCGGTGTTGTTGTCCAGGTAAATGAAATGGTCGCTGATGGTTTGTTTCCCGTCGCGGGCAATATAGTCTTCAAAAAATTCCGCGCAGGCCATTTCAATGTTGGCCGGTTTGATCAACAAGATCTCCTGGGGTGTACAAACGGTCACCTGCAGGTCGTATTTCGCCCAGAAATCATAAAAATAATGGTGTTGCAGGTAGTGATAGATGGCCGGCTCATTGTACGGATCATGCAACACCATGTTTTGCAGCTGGCTGTCGTTGAACAGGGCGTCCTCAATCTCAAGGAACAAGAATTCAGCCACCGGATCCTGCTCCGAAGCAAGCTGCAACACCAGCGCCCGGCGGATCTCCTGTTCCTTTGCCTCGTTGAATCGCTGCAAGGCAAAAGTTGAAACCACGCTAAACAGAAACAGGGCAATCACCAGGGTGGCAAATCCCTTTTGCAGGGTCACGGTACGGCGATCCAGCTCAAACACGATCAGCGCGGCGATCACAAGCAGCCACAATAAGGGAACTGAATTTACGACGACCCATGTGAGGACGATCAACACCCCAAACGACAGAAAACAAAACGCCCAGAACCATCGTTTTTTGTGGAAAAGACTCATTGCCAGACGGCTGAGGACCACGCTGAAGAAATAAAAAGAGAAAAAGATCAGCCCGATGATCAGAAATCCCACCAGGCTGTAAACATCCAGATTGAAAATAAAGTTGACATCCAGGTTCAGGTGCGAATTGATCACCAGGCCTTCGATCAGGTAGAGCGAAAGCCCGCAAATCAGATATATCAATGTGAAAAGCCCGAACCCCGTCAGCGCAGCCAGTCCAAGGTTTTTGGGCACAGGCAGGGAGATCTGGCGCAGGTGGTGATACAGGAAATAGCCGATGATGGCAATCAGCGACACATTCATAAACAGGTCGCCCAGGGATGGCAGGATGCCGGAGGCGGCATACAGCTCGGGCGAAAACATGGTCCCCTGGTAAAACACCGCCGGGGTTTTGAGCCAGAAAGACACCAGTCGTATGAGAATCAACACCGATATAAAGCCGCCAATGGCCACGCTGCGCCGCCCCACATTGAATATCCTTGCATAATACCGGAAGCTGACGTAGGCAAACATCAACAAAGAGACGATGGCCATCAACAATGAGAGGGCATAAAACAAGCCCATGGATTGCACCAAAACAGCTTCGCGCCGCAAGCCCAGCGAAAACAGGTATTTCCCGTCAATACTCCGGATGGGATGGCCTTCATCCTCCCGGTCGGACACAAAAAACTGTTCTTCAATGCCAGGCAGCGTGTGGTGAAACCGGTTGACCAGAAACCGGTTCTGGTAGCGGTAATTTTGCTTGACCACGCTGTAAGCCACAAAAACCTCATCTTCAAGCTCTTTCTGGCGATATACATACCAGCCGTTCTGTTTGCGAAGGGCCCCTGCCCCATTGCCGGGCGGAGTGTACTCTTCCAGGGGCAGCGCGTTGTGCGACCAAAACGAAATATCTTGTTCGTCGAAGATGATAAAAATAGTCCCCTTGCGCTGATAAAGCCCCTCAAGCTGGTCAAGATACGCGGCGTCTTTCAGAATCCCGCCTTCGGTGTCTTGATGTTTGGTGATGAAATTATCCAGGTGCTGGTCCAGGGCATCCTCTTTTTCAAACATGGCTTCCTGGAAGCGGGCGATGTACTCCTGGCTGTCGGTGGTTTTGTGGCGCAAGCCAAAGAAGATGTTGCTGACCACCAGAATAAGCAGGGCCAGCAGGAGTTGTTTGATGTAGTTCACCAGGGAGGACTTTTGCATGATGGCTCCGTGTAGGGGCTAAATTACATAATTTTTACTGCCTCTCCTGTGTTTTGCACAAAAGATGTACCAAAACAGCATTTGGTGCGGCGGAATCATCGCGCGTGGTTGTTTGGGGCTGCATGCACTGGGGTGATCGCGTGTTTTTTCTCAGCCAGCCTGTTGCAGGGACACAAGCGCGATCGCGCGTTTGGGGCTGGTTTGCGGGTGTCCACCAAAACCCGGAAGGTGGCGCCCGAAAGCCCTGTCTGGTAAGGCTTACAAGCCTTTTTTCTGCGGTGACAATTTGAATGTCCGGTTATTTCCGGAACACGAATATTTCGCTGGACCAGGGGGTTTTGTTGCGGTGGGCGTGGAAGTTAGAGTGGGTGCCGGCGATCATGGCGCGTGGCCACGCTGCCAGTGGACCAAGGCCCCTGTGTTGTTCGCTCAACAGGGAAACATAATAGCTGTCGAAAGGCAGCGGATGGCGGCCCTGCAAGCGAAATCCGGAAGCAGCCACCGCTTTTTCAAGTGTTTCGGGGGTAAAGTGCCACAGGTGGCGCGGCACATCCCAGGCCGCCCAGTATTCCCTGTAATATGTGGCATCGTGGCTGTTGGCCATGGGCACGGCGACCACCAGCAACCCTTCGGAGCTGAGCAGGCGGTGAAACTCCGCCAGTATTTCCTGGTAATTGTGTATGTGCTCAAGTACATGCCACAAGGTGATGACCTGAAAGCTTTCCGGAGAAAGGCTATTCAGGATATGATCAGATGCCGGCCGGGGTTCTTTTTGTCCAGAGGTGATGGGGCCTGAACCGCTTTCGCCGTCAACACCTTGTTTTTCCTCCATCAGCAACGAAACACCTTTCTCCAGGGCCAGGGTGGCGGCAGCGGGGTTTGGTTCATGGCCCGTGGCGCGAAATCCTGCTTTTTCAGCGGCCAGGACAAATTCGCCCGTGCCACAACCGTAATCCAACAGGCTTATTTCATTGTTTTTAAGATACCTGGATAT
>PWON01000219.1 GCA_003557385.1 Bacteroidales bacterium
CCTGGTAGGTGTTGCTTGCATCCTGGTTGGTGACCACAAAACTCCGGGGTTCAGAAAAGTCGAGGGGTGTGCCCGAGGCAGGCACCACACTGGCGCCGGGCGACAGGGCAATGTCGGTGATCAGTGATGTGACATCTGTTTCGAACGGAACCACCACAAGGATGTTCAGGTTGCTGATGTCGCCTTCCATGCGCAGATCGCCATCGGCACCTGCGTTGGTGATGGCAAATGCAGTGATCTTCGCTTCGGCAGGAACAGGATCATCGTCTTCGCTGCAAGCATTGAAGGCAAAGGCAAAGACAAACAACAGCGCCATGCCGGCCACGTATAAAACATTTCTTTTTTTCATCTTTTAATTGTTTTTGGGTTCAAGGTTTATTTGTTTGGTTTTTATTGAGGTCGTTTAAGGTCGTTTAATTTCCGCCGTCCCACCAGATACGGGTATACTGGCTGTCACCCCCCATGCGGTCAACGGCCTGCTGATAGTTTTCGGTGTTGGCCTGCCGTTCTGCATCCGGGTAAAGTTTTCTGCGGGGCATCTGGTCGTTGTCCGGGAAGGTATAAACCGGCTGGTTCATTTCGGGGTGCCCGGTGCGCCTTACCAGCGACCATGCCTCATGGCCGTTGGGAAAGAGGGCGATCCAGCGCTGGGTATATATCTGCTCCAGGGCATTGCCGGCATCGTAGCGGGCCTCCCCGTCGAGATACGCATCAATGACCGCCTGGTCGGTAATGCCGAATTGTTGAAATGAAGCGGCAACCCCCTCATTGTAATAGGCCTCTGGGCTGCCGCTGATGAATCCCCTGTAAGCGGCTTCCGCTTTGAGAAAACTCGATTCAGCATAAGTTAGCATATAGTGCGGCGTGTCGGGCTGAATGAAAAATTCCCCGATGTTGCAATATTTTGGACGGAAATAGGAGTTGTATTGCGCGCTGAGCAGTTCGTGGGGCTGTCCGTTTGGCAGGCCCACATATTCGCCGTCGACGTTGGATTCGGCAAAAACCTGCATGCGTGGATCGTTGTGTTGGTCAAGAATGTCGAACATGGTCTTGCTCAGGCGCACCTCATGCCAGTTGTATACAAAATACAGTGGGTTTTTCACGTGGTAGGTCGGCCCGTCATCGTCAGGGATGATCTGCACGGTTCCCTGGTGGCTGCTGATGGTTTGGCCAACATCGAGATGTTGCAAATAGGGCAGTATCTCGGTGCTGAATTCTGCCGTGTTTGATGCCCTCAGAGCAAGGCGCATGGTCATGGTGTTGGCAAAATCGATCCACCGGTCGAGGTTTCCGTTAAACAATACGTCTGCCGGTCCGTATCCTTCGTATCCGAAGCCCCTGTATTGTTCAATCATGCCGGCAGCCACCTCTAATTCCTCAAGCAGGTGCATGTATATCTCTTTCTGCGAATCAAATCCCGGCTTGATTTGCTCAAAGGCTTCAAAAAGCGGAATGTCGCCGTACATGTCGGTCATCAATTGCACCATATATACATTCCAGATACGCGCCACCGCTTCCTTGATCGGGTTCTCTATCTCCCTGGATAGCTTGATCACATGGTAGTTGTAGTGCAGGGGTGCAAAGTTCGAACGGGCATAGTACCAGTCCCATACCAGGTTCCACGAACGGGGCTCATAGTTGTCGGACGTGAAATTGGCGCCGGTTTGTATGTTGGCAAAATGCTGGGCATAGACCGATCCGGCAATCTGGTGCTTCCATTGCCAAACCCCTACGCTAAGCCCCGATCCGGTAACCAGTGTGCGGGTAAACAGGGCATTTGGATCTATCTGGTCGCTGGTGGTCTTGGGCCGGTCGAGTTCTTCAAAGTCCTTGGTGCAGCCTGTCATCAACAGGATGGCTGCCATTGCGGTGTATATTGTTTTCTTGATCATGATGGATGATTTTTCTGATTACAATGAAACTTTGAGGTTGAGTCCGATGCTGCGCAGTTCCGGATAGGAAAACATTTCAAAACCCGGGTTGTTGCCGGTCCCGAATGACGATTCGGGTGAAATGTTTTTGGTATGCCGCATGATGTAAAACAGGTTGTTGGCGAACAGCGACAGCGATGCTTCCCTGAAAGGGGTGCCGGCCAGCGCGCCCGGGCTGAAATGATAGCCGAACGAAAGCTGCCGGAACCGGATGTAGGAGGCATTGTACACAAAGGCTTCGTGAATGCGCGACACACGGTCCCAGTATTTTTGCGGGTCTACAAAATATTCGCCTTCCACCCCGTCTTTAACCCCATACACGCTGAAGCCCATATTAAAGTCTTCAGGCCTGATGTTGGGGTCGCCGGCTGCTGCGGCAAGGTCTACGGCCCGCTGCCATTCATCCCGCCCCTCCGCAGTAAATCCGAGGGTGCCGAATTCGGCGCCCATCTGGTTGGTTACGGAAAATATATCGTGGCCGTGTTTGGCGTCGATGTGGAAGTTCAGGTAGAAGCCTTTGTAGCCAAATTGTGAATTGAAACCCCAGAGGATGTCGGGTACGGCATAACCGATGATGTTGTCGTTGAGTATGGCCCCGTCCTCCGATGTCTTGATACGCGGAAGGCCTTCGAAATCGAGCAATATGCGGCCCTGGTCGTCGCGATCGAACGCAGTGCCCAGGATGATGCCTGCCGGATCGTCAAGCCGGGCGGCAATCCGGACACCGGACACTCCTCCCTGTACGATGATGTTGATGTCTTCGCTGAGTTCTTCCACGACACTCCACTGCCTGGTGAAGTTGCCGCCAACACGCCAGTTGAAATCCCCGCGTTGCATCATGCGGTAACTGGTAAAGAACTCAAGCCCTTTGTTGTTGACAAATCCGGAATTGATATAGCCGCTGTTGTATCCTGATGATGGGGCCAGGGGATTGCGGAAGATCTGGTCCCTGGTACCCGTTTGATAATAGGATATGTCTGCATTCAGGCGGTTGCCGAGCAAAACGGCTTCGATGCCGGCTTCCTTGCTAATGGTGTATTCGCTTTTCAGGTTGTATTCGGGGCGGAAACTGTTGATGAAACCGTACGACAGGCCATGGAACTGGTTGGGTGTGGTGCCGTATTGAAAATACCGTTGCCCCGCAACGCTTCCGCCGCTGCCGACTCCGGCATAGGAGCCCCGCAACTTGAGCATGTCGATGTAATTGGGCAGTTCAAAGGTCTCTTCCAGCAACCAACTGGCACTTACCGACGGATACAGGTATGACCAAAGATCCGGTGCCAGTACCGATGTCCAGTCGTTGCGCAGTGTGAGGTCGAGAAAGATCATCCGGCGGTAGTCCATGCTGAGCAAGCCGTAAAGCGAATGGATCTCAATGTCTGAGATGCCGTTGGTGGCTATTGGGTTCAGAAAGTTCTGAATTACATAGGGGCAATACGGGTTGATCAGGCCGCTTTCAGAAGAGGAGGTGAGTCCCCTGAACTTTCGTTGCATGATGTTGCCCCCGGCCGAGCCGCGCATGGTGAATTTTCCCCACTGGTGACCGGCCGTGAGCAGGAAGTCGAAGTTGTTTTCGGCAATCTCTATCCTTGAGAAATTGCCGGTGGCCCGGCCTTCGGATTTGTAATAGGTGTTGTGGGCGGTGATGCGTTGCCGTTCGTCGTTGTAGCGGTCTGTTCCTGCCTTGACGTTCAGCTCCAGGTCAAAATCCAGTGCCAGCATTTTTTTAAGATCCAGTGCCAGACTTACAAAACCGAGCATCCTGTTTCGAACATCCCTGTTGGTATTGAGTTCAGTGGCCCAGTAAGGATTGTTCAACAGCGGCGAAGCGGCAAAGGACGGGTTCGGCTGGTTAAGGCTGATGCTTCCGTCGGGATTCACCACATAGGCGCTGTTCCATACCACCGGCAACCCGGTGACGGTTTTATAGGTTTCAAGCTGATCCATGCTGACCGAAGGCGGAAGCAGGGTCATCAGGTAAATGGGGTTGTCGGGCGATCCGGCCAAATTTGGCCTGTTGGTGGTTTCCTGGTTGATGTAGTTGGCCCTTGCATCGAGCGTAAGGTATTCTGCCAACCGGGCATCATATCGGATGTTAAAGGATTTTTTGTCGAGTTCGTTGGTGGGAATGATGCCATCGCTCTGGTTCCATGAGGTGGAAAACAGGATGCCGCTTCTTTCCCATCGTTTATCCATGCTCAGGGAATGGTCTATATTGATGGCATCTCTGAAGAATGCGTCATATGGGTGGGTGCTCACCGGTTTCAGGCTTTGTTGCTGCCCCAGGAAATTGATCACTTCCTGTCCCTCCATTTTCTCCCCCCAGCTTCTGGGGTTGAGCCGTCCGAAACTGCCCGCGGCCCCCTGCGAGTATTGGGTTTGGTACTCAGGCCTGATCAGGGGCGACTGGGTAGATACCATGGCCTGGTAAGTGATGCCTATGCCCTCTTCCCTTGTACCGCTTTTGGTGGTGATCATAATCACCCCGTTCTGTCCCCGCGCTCCGTAGAGGGCGGAAGCAGCACCCCCTTTAAGGACGGATATCGATTCAATGTCGTCCAGGTTGATGTTGTTGATGGCATCGCCATAGTCGAAACCACCGAACAAGCCGCCGGATGAGCCACCGGAGTTGTCAATGGGCACCCCGTCGACCACAAACAAGGGGGTGTTTGATCCGGTGAGGGAATTGGCCCC
>PWON01000246.1 GCA_003557385.1 Bacteroidales bacterium
GCAGCCACGTAGGATGGTTTTGCGGTCCGGTCGGCAATGACCATCAACTCAGAGGGTCCCGCCGGCATGTCAATGGCCAGGCCCCGGCCGGCAAAATGCATTTTGGCAGCCGTCACCCAGGCATTGCCCGGGCCAAATATTTTGTCCACACGGGGCACACTTTCTGTTCCCAGGGCCATGGCGGCGATGGCCTGTGCACCTCCAATGGCAAACACCCTGATGTTGAACAGTCCAAGTGTGTATAATAATTCCGGAGATGCGCCGGGTGGGGTGCATGCAATTATCTCACTGCAGCCGGCCAGTGTGGCCGGGATGGCGGTCATCAGCACGGTCGACAACAAGGGGGCGGTTCCGCCCGGTATATACAGTCCAACCCGTTCCACCGGCATGTAACGTATCTCGCAACGTATGCCGGGCATGGGCTCAATGACGGCATTTGCCGGCAGTTGTGCCTGGTGAAATGCCCTGATGTTTTCGCCGGCCTGCCTGATCGCTGATTTCAAATGATCATCCACATCGGAAGATGCCCTTTGCAACATCACCCTGGGTATTTCATATGGTTCAGGTACTTTTCCATCAAATTCCAGGCACAGTGCACGCAGTGCTTCATCACCCCCATGTTCGACGCGTTCGATGATCTCACGGACTTTGTTTTCGATGTCGGCCTGCTGCGATTCCGGTCTTCTGAGATAAAGCGCATACTCAGAAGCCTTGATATGATCAACAATTTTTATCATTTGTATATCTCTTAATGGATGGTTTTTGCTGCCAGGATTCAGGTAATCATTTTTTCGATCGGAACCACGAGTATCCCCTCAGCTCCTGCTTCTTTCAGGTTATCAATTACCTGCCAGAAATCATCTTCGCTTACTACTGAATGCAGGGAATACCAGCCTTTCATGGCCAAAGGCATGATGGTGGGACTTTTAATTCCCGGCAATAACGAAATGATCAGGTCCAGTTTTTCTTTTGGCGCATTCAACAGGATATATTTGTTGTTAGATGCTTTTTGTACAGACCGGATCCTGAACAACAGTTTTTCAAGTATTGACTCAACCGCCGGCGGAAGGTCAGGCCTGGCAATCATGACTGCCTCGCTTTCCAGGACGGTTTCCACCTCTTTCAGCCCATTGCCAAGCAGCGTGCCTCCCGAACTCACAATTTCAAAGATTGCGTCTGCCAATCCAAGGCCGGGGGTAACCTCCACGGAACCGCTGATGTGATGGATTTCTGCACTGATCGCATGTTTTTTAAGAAACTGTTTGAGCAAAGCAGGATAGGAGGTGGCTATGCGTTTGTTTTGCAGGCTTTTACGTCCCTGGTATTCAATGTGCTTTGGAACGGCTACAGATAAACGGCACCTGGAAAATCCCAGCGAATGTATCACCGATACCTTTTTGTTTTTTTCCAGGACTTCGTTAAGCCCGAGTATTCCTGCTGCTGCAACGCCGTCTTCCACATATTGCGGAATATCGTCGTCGCGAAGGAAAATAAGTTCAAGGGGGAAACCAATGGCCTTGGCCTTAAGGTGATTTCTCCCGTTTTGAATGCGGATGCCGCATTGGCTTAAGAGTTTGATAGAGCCTTCGCTCAACCGGCCACTTTTCTGGATGGCCAGGGTCAATGTGTCATTTTTCATAATAAAAAAAGGGAACTGCCTTTTGTGGCAGATCCCTGAAGGAGTATTAAATGGTTAAAGAAATTATTCCATACCCGGCCCGGTCTGCCATGTGTTTTGCAGATGATGGTGGCCGTGATGTATGGTTTGTGTCATGTCAAATGTTTGAGCGGGTGTAAAAGTACGCTTTTTTAAAACAATGAAAAAAATATTTTGTTTATCCCGGTGGAAAATATTTTTTTTCAACCCGGTTTGTGGGCTTTTGCAAGCAGTTTAAAATCGGCCAGTGCGATGGCTGTGACGGCCTCGATCACCACAGGAACCCGCAGGGCAATGCAGGCGTCGTGCCGTCCTTTGACTTCAAGCCTGGTCATCTTTCCAGTGTTTACGTTCAGGCTTTTTTGTTGTCTTGCGATGCTCGAAGTGGGTTTTACCGCTACGCGGAACACCAGTTCATTGCCGTTGGTCAACCCTCCTGCAATGCCACCGGCGTTGTTTGAGGCGGTTTTCCCGGTTTTGTCAACGATGGGATCGTTGTGCTCGCTGCCTTTCATCCCGGCTGCCCGGAATCCTGAGCCGAACTCAATCCCCTTGATGGCCGGTACGGAAAAGGCCAGGTGGCTGATCACCGATTCGACCGAATCGAAAAAGGGTTCTCCCCAGCCGGCCGGAATGTTGTTTGCCCGGCACTCCACCACGCCGCCGATACTGTTTCCCTCGGCCATGGCTTGCTCCACAGCGCGTTCAATGTCTGCCTGCCCCCCTGCACTGATCAGTTTTGCAGAGACTTCAATCCCTGCCAGGATTTTTTTGGCCACCACACCGGCGGCAACCAGGGCCAACGTGAGCCTGCCGGAAAAATGGCCGCCGCCACGGGGGTCATTGAACCCGCCAAAACGCTGCCGGGCTGTAAGGTCCGCATGTCCGGGACGGGGTATACCGGCCAGATGGGTATAATCTCCGGGGCGTATATTCTTGTTTTCAAACAGGATGCCCAGGGGAGATCCGCTGCTGAATCCATTGAAACAACCGGATATGATCCGGGGCACATCCTCTTCTTTGCGCGGTGTGGTGCCTTTGGCGCCGGATTTGCGCCGTTCGAGGTCTGTCATAAAATCTTCTTCAGAAAGCGGCATTCCAGGCGGACAGCCGTCAATGACCAGTCCGATGAACGGCCCGTGAGACTCCCCGAACAGTTGTATTCTGAATAAACGGCCAAAGTTGTTCATGGTTTGCTGATTTTTTGCAGGTCTTCGAAAAATTCCGGATATGATTTATCAACCACCCCGGCGCCCTGAATGTTTACCGGTCCTGTTGCATTAAGGGCTGCCACTGCGGCTGCCATGGCAATGCGGTGGTCGTTGTGTGAATCCACGGTAGCGTTCCTCAATACCCCGCCTGTAACAAACAGGTCATTCCCTTCCTGCCGGATTTGGGTTCCCATGCGACTGAAAATATCAATGAGGCTTTGTGTCCGGTCACTTTCCTTGATTCCAAGTCTTTCTGTGCCCCGGATCCGGCTTGTCCCGCGGCAATTGGCAGCCAGCACCACCAGCGGGGGGAACAGGTCCGGGCAGCCGGTGGCATCGAACCCAAAAGCCTTGAGGTGTTTTTTCCGGACTCCGGCAGAATCATCCTCCCAGGATATGTCGGCCCCGGCCATCGAGAGTGCTTCCAGGATTTTCCGGTCGGCTTGCAAAGAAGCCATGTTCAGGCCCGTTACCCTGATTTGCCCTGCAATGGCTCCGGCTACCAGCAAAAAGGCTGCGGCACTCCAGTCCCCCTCCACTTCAAATTTGCATCCCCTGTATTGTTGTGTGCCACGCACATGATAATGCTGGTTGTTCTGTTGAGAAACTTCAACACCAAATACATGCATGATCTCAAGGGTCAGGTCGACATAGGCTTTGCTTTTCAGGTTTTTGACCTGCAACAGCGTGTCTGCATCAGACAAAGGCGCCCCGATCAGGATCCCTGTCAGGACTTGTGAACTTTGCGATGCATCAATGGTGGCATGCCCCCCCTTGATGGGTCCTTTGACCACAAGAGGCAAATGGCCCCTGTTGGTTGTGCATGACACACCAAGGGTGCTCAACGATTGTTCGACCATGTGCATGGGGCGCTTCAGCAGGCTTCCCGTGCCTGTAAGTGTCATCTCCCGGTTTAGGGTAGCCGCTATCCCGGCAAACATCCTGACAGCAAGTCCTGACTCCCCGCAGTGCAGTAAGTTTTTGGGAACGTTCACCCCTCCCTTGATCAGCAAAGACCGGCCCTGCTCCCGGATGTCTGCGCCAAGGGCCCGGCAAACATTCACAGCTGCCCAAACGTCGCTGCTTGTGCCCGGACGGATGATCTCCGATCCGGTTTTTGCCAAAGAAGCCATGGCAACGGCCCGTTGGGCAACGCTTTTGGAAGGGGGTGCCTGCAGGCTTCCCTCAACCGCCGAAGGCAAGATCTTTTTCTTCATGGATCTGATGGTTGATGGCATCCTCTTCAAGGCCGAAGGCTGAAATAACCAAATCATGGGTCTGCTGATGGAAACCCGGGATGTTGTCATCCTTCAGCACAAAAATACTTAATGTCTTTTTTTGCAAGCGTTGATGTAGTCCGGATGCCAGTATTTCCGGCAAGGCCTTTTTTCCCATATAAAATGCGGCGGCTTCCACGCCCTGGTGGATCAGCCACCGTTCACCCCCGATCAGCGGGATCCCCCTTTCTCTGGTATGGGTGCTCATGGCAGAAGGCTTATACAGGGCGTCGAGCAGTATGTCATAACGCAATGTGTCGATGTATGGCGGGATCCCTTCAGGCAGGAGTGCCGAAACCACGGCATCAAAACGAGGCAGGGGTCTGCTGTGTGTCCAGGGAATGACCCCGGCGCCAAAAACACTTGCCAGTTCTTTGGCCCTGGACAGGGTGCGGTTGCTGATGCTAAGCTTTGCACCTGCCCTTACCAGTCCATACACTGCGGCCCTTGCAGCCCCGCCGGCTCCCAGGACC
>PWON01000103.1 GCA_003557385.1 Bacteroidales bacterium
AAGATGAAGGTTTTGCTGGTCGACCTGGACATTTTTGCACCCAAGCTCACGCAAAAATTGCACCAGAACGGATATACTAAAAAACAAGGGCCACAGATAGGACACAAGACCATCCAGATCTCAGACCTGGTAAAAAACATTGTGGGCGACAAAGGCCTCATGGATTATATGTACGGGAATGCCAGCCTGGGCGAGATCACCCAGGAAACGGAGATCCCGACCCTCGAATTCATTTCCGTGGGCAAAACCCGGGGCATCAACGACCTGGGCTTCGACGAAGACCGGTTCAAGTCATTCATGATATATGCCAGGGAAAACTACGATGCGGTCGTATTTGACACCCCGGCCATGATGTTCCTGCCCAACCTGGCAGACCTGATGGAACAGGTTGACATGATCGTTCCCGTTGCCCGCCTGCGTCACTCCACGCGCCTGATGTTCGACAAGATCCTCAAGATGCTTTCTCCCTATCAGAATAAGCTTGCCGGCGTGGTGGTGAATGATGTACGCGCCATCAAACTCGGCAGGTACGGCGGAGAATACGACTATTACAGCTATTACAAGGAAATCAAAGACCAGGTTGAAAAACAGGCTGGTAAACGTGTCGCTGTATACTAATGGTCAGCAGGCGAAGAAAATACAACCACAACAACAACTACCGGCGCCGCAAATTGATTTTCTGGGGCGTGCTGTTACTCGCTTTCATTGTGGCCGCCCTGTTGATCTTTGCGCCACACTTGCGTCGCGAAGATCCTGAAGCCCAAACGGTTCGTTCGGGTATCTGCGGGGCAGTGAAAATACCGGCCGTATACAATGTCCCCAAGGGTGCCGACCTGGCCATGCTTATCAGGCGGGCCGGCGGGCTGACCACCGACGCCGACATCCGGAATGTTGACCTGGATGTGATCATCCAACACGACAGCATTTACCATATCCCCCGCCGTGTACGCCGCCCGGACGATCCCGACGATGCTGTGTCACACATCTCCCCGTGGGACTTCGAAAGACTGCTGGCCATCCCCCCGGCAGATACCGATGTAACACAAGAATTTCCCGACATCGAACAATTGAACATCCTGTATGTAGGCTTCCCCCATGTTTTCATCATCATCAATTATTACCCCAGCCTTCAGCTGGCCAATTTGATGCATGTTCCCTATACCACTGTGTTTTGGGGCAATGAGGTCCGTCTGATGGATATTTTCTTTACCATGGGCATTGAAATGACGGCACAAGTTCTTTCCACCCGCCTGCAAACAACCCTGGATTATTACATGATCCAGGACAGGGCATCCTTTACCGAAATGATTGATCTGCTCAACGGCATCAGGGTAAACATCGACGATCATTTTGCCGAATCATATAACCTGCAGCCCGGGCCGGCAAGGGTCAATGGATTCCTGGCATGGGAATTTATCCGGTTCAGGGGTCCTTATTTTTTCGAATCGTACAGCCGCACAAGAAGTGCTTACGAAACCCCTGCCACAAGAAGAACCGCCCAGGAAATGCGTTACCACCGGCAGCGCCTGGTGATGACCGGCATGCAAAATGCCTTCAACCAGATGTCCACCACCGAGCAGCTTGGCAAAGTCAACCAGCTTCGCCGTACCATTGAATCGGATCTGACCATCGGCCGTGTCCAGGATCTTTTTCAGGCCCTGCGTCAAACACCCCGGCTTCAATACGGAACCATACCGGGCTACTATGCCGAAGACAGCGATATTTTTTATCCCGACATACCCTCTTTAAATCAGTTTAAAAACCAGATGATCAGGGATCAGCTGGCCATCAGGGGCAAATGATGCCCCGCAATTGTAACGCATTAAAGGCCCAACCATGAAAAATACACGCTTTCTGCTCATTGCCATCACCGTTTTGTTTTTCAGCTGCGGCGCATATGCACAAAACCAGGGATACCACCTCCGGCGGGGTGATGTGTTGGATGTGCTGGTGATGGACCATTCGGAATTCAGCATCAACAACATCATTGTACTGCCCGACGGCACCATCCAGTATCCCGGCTTCGGGCATTTTGAGGTAGCCGGCATGGCGCCCCATGAATTGCGCGACAGTTTGGAGCTCATGCTGCAACGTTATGTGGTAAATCCCATCGTCAGTGTGTTTGTCAGACGCCTCCAGGAAGAAAAAATCAACGTGCTGGGCTATGTGCGCCGGCCCGACCAGCACCAGGTGTTTGAACCCATCGACCTGTTTTCGGCCGTCAGCCGGAGCGGCGGGATTCCAAACATCAGAAGGGTCCGGGGCATATACATCATCCGCCAGGACAATACGGTGATAGAGGTGGCCAGCAACCGATTTGAAGCCCGGCGCCTGTTTGTCAATCCAGATTTCGATGCACAGGACCTGCCTTATCTATATACCGGCGACACGCTTTATATCGTTGAGCCCCGCGACGTCAACTGGTCGAGGTTGTCGTTTTTTGCATCATTTACCGCCACGGTTTTCTCATTAATTCGTTGGTTTTTGTAAATTTATACTGCTTTTTGTATAAGCACATGTGCTGATGCTATTTGCAAACATATTGAATTGTTGGGTATATGTTCAATAAAATGATCCATCGATGAAAAAAAGCAATCTTTGCTTCATTGGCAGCCAGGTATTTGTAATTATTTCTTACTTTCTGGCGGTGATCTTAAAAGGGGAGAATCTTGCCAATGCCTTTATCGGCCGGTTCCCCTGGCACCTGATCTTCTGGGCCATTTTTATTTTTATCGGCTTTTTGTTCGATAAATTCAACATCAAACGTTATACCACGAAGCGCTCGGCCATTTTGACCATCATCCAGCCCAATTTTGTGTATGGCGGCCTGATGGGCATGTTTTTCCTGATCACCTATCAAACGGGTGTATCCAGGATCCTGTTTTTTGGCACCCTCGGGTTTGTTACCCTTTTTGAGCTGATTTCGGGCATTTTAATCTATGGCTTTACCCAGGCCCCGATCAAGGATTTTGACGAGGACCTGCAGGAACTCAAAGCCCTGGATGAACTGAAGGCAAAGCATGAAGGGAAAAGCCCAAAGCAGCCGGAAGGCCCGGAGCCACCACAAGAAAAAAAAATTAACGACCCCAGGTTTTTTTTAAGCGAACACGGCAAGGCCATCCGGGCGGCCATTACAGAAGAGGCCGGCCATAAGGCGTTCAGCTACATCAACGAACAGGTACCCCTGGGCGAATCAAGCGCAGTGCTGTCGGTCAGCAAGCACATCAACATCCGGGCCCTTCCGGACAATATTTACACCACCATCATCAACCTGCAACCGGTAAACACCCATGGCAACGTGAACCGGTTTTTTGAGGCGGTCAATGCCAAACTGCCTGCCGGGGGCATCTACACCGGTTGCGGCGAAACCATCAGCCTGCGCAGGCAGCGTTTTTTGCGACGCTTCACCCCCGCCTTCGGATACATCGCCTACGCAATCGATTGCCTGTTTACGCGCACACCCCCCAAGACTTCGGATGCAGAAAACGCAAACTTTGTAAATGAACAGAAAAAACTGGTGATGTCGCGCACGGAAATCCTCGGGCGATTGTGTGCCTGCGGGTTTGAGATCGCAGATGAGCGTTATGTGGATGGCCTGTTGTATTTTGTGGCTCGCAAGGTCCGTGAACCATATGCCAATCACAACCCAAGCTACGGGCCGGTCATTTCCCTGAAACGGATCGGCGAACACGGCAAGGTGATCGGGGTGTATAAAATGCGCACCATGTACCCCTATGCCGAATACCTGCAACATTATGTATACCACCGCAACAAACTGGCAGAAGGCGGCAAGTTCCAGAACGACTTCCGCATCAGCACCCTGGGGGCCCTGATGCGCAAACTGTGGATCGATGAACTGCCCATGCTCATTAATTGGTTCAGGGGGGAACTCAAGCTGGTGGGGGTACGCCCCTTAAGCGAACATTATTTCAAGCTCTATACCCCCGAGCTGCAACGGATCCGGATCAAATTCAAGCCCGGCCTGGTCCCCCCTTTTTATTGCGACCTGCCCACCACGCTCGAGGAGATCATGGCCAGTGAATTACGATACCTCGAATCATATGCACAACACCCCTTCCGCACCGACTGGAATTACTTCTGGCGGGCCTTTTTCAACATAGTTTTCCGTAAAGCACGCAGCAATTAAATAAGTGATTAAATTTGTTGGTACCAGGGGTGGTCATATGTATTGCATTATTTGATCCCTTTAGGTCGCCCCTATGTGACCGAAAGGGCGAAGCCGTGGGGATATGAAAAGTTTTAATCATTAATCTAATGGTATGAAAAAATTGCTATTTGCTTATTTGTTTATGCTGTGGGCAGTTCAGTTGCCGGCAACAGCACAGGAAACCAACACGCTCGAACTGGAACATTTCCTCGATATGGTGAGTGTTTCCAATCCGCAACTGTCGCCCTGCGGCAAAGAGGTCATCTATACCCGGGGCTGGATCGACAAGGTGAATGACAGCCGGCGCAACGAGCTCTACATGATGGATGCCGACGGGGGCCGGAACCGCTTTTTTACCCGGGGAAGCAACCCGCAGTGGTCGCCCGATGGGTCGCGCATCGCTTACCTGGCACAGGGAGAACCCAGGGGCAG
>PWON01000034.1 GCA_003557385.1 Bacteroidales bacterium
CGTCCTGGATGAATTTCCGGTTACGGAAACCGTCCATGGCCACGATCACGGCATCGCCCGTGTAGAGGTAAACCGTACCATCGTCGGGCATGCTGCGCAACTCAGCCAGTGTGGCAATCTCCTCAACCGGAATGGGTTCGAAGTTTGCAGTCAGGGTTGTGGCTTCGGCCGGCATGACAAAATGGAATGCCGCTTCGTCGCTCACCTCGTCGCCGTCCGCATCGGTCCAGTTCACAAAGAAGTAGTCCGGGTCGGCTTCGGCAGAAACAGGAATGACCACACCCGGAGTGTATTCTCCACCACCGGTCACTGTACCTCCTTCTTCGGGTTCGGCCACCAGTGTCAGCATGAATTTTTCAGGTGCATCGCCAAAGCTTTCTACGAGGAAACCGCGGCCAACCACATAGGCCAGGATGATGGCATTGCCGTCTGCGTCAAACCCGACCTGGTTGGTTGCCGTAAGGTTCGGATGCCCTGCGCCGAGCATTTTGTTGTACACCAGGTGGGCCTGCAAATGACTTGCATCGACAAAGTACTCAAAGGCTTCGATCACATCGGCACCTTCAGAAATGTCGATGATCTGATAACTGGCCCCGACCTCCGGATTTGCTTCGTTATTGAATGTATAGGTCAGGTATCGCTTGCCATCCTGGTAAAAAATATTCGGATCGTAAGCGCGCATGTCGATCATGTCGGTTCCCCATTCGGCCAGCACTTCGCCATCGAGGTTGGCGATCATGATGCCCATGTTGTTGCTGGTGACCACAAACAGGTCATCCTCACCGGGTATGGCATTGAAAATACCATGGTTGTTCATATGAGCGACATCAACATCCATGGTGATCAAATCAGGGGTATCTTCGTTAATGAGCACACCATCTTCAAAGGTCCATACCCTGAATTGGTTGGTGGTGTTGATGTGTGCAATGATGTGTCCGTCTGTCTTCGGGTCACCGATGATGGAGAATGCATCTCCCAGGCGTCCCTCTTCGGCATCATAGCTCACCACAATTTCCGGGGAGGCATCCAGGCCGTCCCAGCGATAGATCTGGAACACACCCTGTGCCCATCCGGCACCGGCCGGGTTGAGTGAAAGGTTCGATACATAGATGGCATCGCCCGCGGTACGTGTATAGTTGATGGGGAAGGTCAGCGGTTCGATGATGTCTTCTCCCATGTCAAGCGCAACAGGTGGCAGGTCAGGATTGTGGCTGTCCCATACCCAAACAATTGGTCCCATTTCACGTGAGGCGACCACCACATAACGGTCAAGGTACAGCGCCCCGCCCCTCGCGTTTCCGCCACTGCCGATCTCTGCGGGCAGGTTTGCCCCGGTCTTGTCGGCCAAAGTGAGCAGTTCAACCGGGGGCAGTCCCACCGGATCGGTGGCTTCCAGCACAAATCCACGGCCAACGACATGGGCCAGCACCAGGGCACGGCCATACGCATCAAACCCCACCTGGTTGGTGGCGCTCAGGCTCGCCTGTCCGGCTCCCAGCGACTTGCTGTATACGGTCCGGAGGATCAGGTCAGTGGGACTCTGGATGCTTTCAAAGGCTTCGATCACATCATCGCCAATGGAAATGTCGATGATGTCGTACCTGGCACCCACATCCGGGTTGCCTTCATTATTTATTGTATACGTCAGGAAACGCCGGTCGCCGTGGTAAAAGATATTGGCATCGTATGTGCGCAAATCGACAATATCGGTCCCCAGTTCAGCCAGTATTTCTCCGTCGAGGTTGGCGATCATCAAGCCCATAACGTTGCTTGTAACCAGGAAGAGGTCTTCTTCACCGGGAATGGGGTTGTAAATACCGAAACTGTTCATGTGTGCGGCTTCAATGTCCATGGTGATCAGGTCCGGGTCGTCCTCGTTGATCAGTTCGCCGTCTTCAAAGGTCCACACCCTGAATTCTTTGGTTTGATTGATGTGTGCAATGATGTGCCCATCGGTTTTTGGGTCTCCGATGATGGAGAAGGCGTCGCCCACGCGTCCGGGAAGCGCATCAAAACTCACCACAATCTCCGGTTCGCTGTCCAGGTCGTTCCAGCGGTAAATCTGGAATACGCCCTGCGCCCATCCGTCGCCGGCGGGGTTCAGCGATAGATTCGATACGTAAATGGCATCGCCGGCAGTACGCGCGTAGTTGATGGGGAAGGTCAGTGGTTCGATGATGTCTTCGCCCATGTCGAGTGCGAAGGGTTCTTCTTCGGGATTGTGGCTGTCCCATACCCATACATTGGGCCCGCCTTCGCGAGAAGGAACTACGACGTAACGGTTCATGTACAGGGCGGCAGCCCGGGCATTTCCGCCGTCGCCAATCTCATCGGGCAGGTTCTCGCCTGTCATGTCGAACAATGCCGTCATGTTGATCGGATCTGCTTCCTCAATGAATTCTTCATCGGTCCTCTCCAGCACAAATCCGCGGCCAATGACATGCGCCAGTACCATAGCACGGCCATATTGATCGACACCCACATGGTTGGTAGCGCTCAGGAACGCTTGACCGGCACCCAGCGACTTGCTGTATACAGTCCGGTTATCCAAATCGTTGTTGTTTTTGATGAGTTCAAAGGCCTCGATCACGTCGTCGCCAAGAGATATGTCGACGATCACATACTTGGCGCCCACATCCGGATTGCCTTCATTATTAATTGTATACGTCAGGAAACGCCGGTCGTCATGGTAAAAGATATTGGCATCATAGGAACGCATGTCGATTGTTGCGGTAGGCATATATGCCAGCACTTCTCCGTCGAGGTTGGCGATCATCAGTCCCATGTTGTTGCTTGTAACCAGGAAGAGGTCTTCTTCGCCGGGAATGGGGTTGTAAATACCGAAACTGTTCATGTTTGCGGCTTCAATGTCCATGGTGATCAGGTCCGGGTCGTCCTCGTTGATCAGTTCACCGTCTTCAAAGGTCCACACCCTGAATTCTTTGGTTTGATTGATGTGTGCAATGATGTGCCCATCGGTTTTCGGGTCCCCGATGATGGAGAAGGCGTCGCCCAATCGTCCGGGAAGCGCATCAAAACTCACCACAATCTCCGGTTCGCTGTCCAGGTCGTTCCAGCGGTAGATCTGGAATACGCCCTGTGCCCACCCGTCGCCGGCGGGGTTCAGCGAGAGATTCGATACGTAAATGGCGTCGCCGGCCGTACGCACGTAGTTGATGGGGAAGGTCAGCGGTTCGATGATGTCTTCGCCCATGTCGAGTGCGAAAGGTTCTTCTTCGGGATTGTGGCTGTCCCACACCCATACATTGGGTCCGCCTTCGCGTGAAGGAACTACGACGTAACGGTTCATGTACAGGGCGGCAGCCCGGGCATTTCCACCGTCGCCAATCTCATCGGGCAGGTTCTCTCCCGTCATGTCGAATACAGAAACCATATCGATGGGTTCGGCAGGTTCAATAAGTTCTACTTCTTCCTCACCTTCAATCATCTGGACAATAAAGCCATTGCCGGCAGAATAACCCATGATGTGGCTGTTGCCGTCTTCGCACTGGAAGATGTCAAGCGACACACTGGCATTGCCGTTGACCACACCGCCCAGGCTGGCCGTATGGATCAGCCGGTCTTCGAAATCAGCCGCTGCAAGGCTTTCGAGTGCGCCGATTTCATCTGCCCCGTCGTTGATATCCAGTATATACAACATGTTTTCGCCCCCGTCGGTGATGTGCATGTAGGTCATGTAGCGCCCTTCGTTGTGTTCAAAGATGGTGACATACATGGGCCATCCCGGAAAGAAATCGGCTTCCAGTTCGAACAGGATCGATTTGTCGTCATGGTCTCCTGAAGCAACATAGGCCAGGCCGACAGCCGGGCCACTCATCAGGAGATGGCCTTCCGGGGTATGGGTCATCCGGCCAAAGTTCACGTTGTTTTCCACATCGAATGCTACAACCTCAGGGTCCTCATCCGTAAGTACTCCTGCAGCCATGCCCCAAATGTAAAATTCCTTGGTGCCCCAGTTGCTTGCCATGATCATGGCGCCCACATCCGGATCGCCGACCACGGTGAAGGCATCCCCCAACCGTGTGCCGGCTTCTACCGCGTACTCTACAAGCACAGTGGGTTCAGCGTCCACACCGTCCCAGTGGTAGATTTTAAATACGCCACCGGCACTCATCACCATGTTGCTGACAAAAATGTGGTCGCCTGCCACTGTCAAATCAGACAGGGGAAATGTACCACCGCCCACACCGGTCAGGTCGAGGGTCTCGGGTGCTGCACCGGGTTCATCCACATCCCAGTAATATATATTGTGGACGTCCTGGCGGGAGGCAACAAAAACGTATTGCCCGTTGAAACCCGCTCCCCGGTTGAACGCGGGGTTGTCAATGACGCCGGGAAGATTGCCTGATGTTTCACTTTTGTCCACAATGGTCGTGACCTCACCAAGATCGGCTTCTTTTGGGACGGCTTCGAGCGAAAAACTCAAGGCCATGAATCCCATAAAAAAGAACAATAAACTTAACAATGTACATCTTTTCATAGGTGCTGTGTTTGGTTAATAAATAATTGAGTGTTTGGTAGTTGTTAGCGGTATCTTTAATGTTATCTTAAAAGGTCTTCCGTAGATAGAG
>PWON01000015.1 GCA_003557385.1 Bacteroidales bacterium
AACAGAGTCGTTAAGCCTGCCAGCGCAGATGGTACTGGGTTACCCCCCGGGAGAGTATGTCGTCGCCGGATTTTTTTCTAAACATGCAGGCTTGTTCCATAAAGGGAGCGGGCCTGTTTTGCATTGGGCTCCGCCAACCAGGCGGGGCTTTTTTTATAGGGCATGGGGCAACTGCCCCCGTGGGTATTTCACTTCCATACCCATTTTCCACTGTGCGCAACTGGACGGACAATGTTCACTTATGGACACTATTCTACCCTTCATATTTCTCATAAGATCTTTAAAATTAGATTAGTAGAATTTCGGGTATTGTTTTTGATATTTACTTGTTGTATCAAAAATAAAACATAAAAACATGATCCGGCATTTTGTTAAATTCAGCTTTCGCGCCTTACGACGACAGGGCGGTTATGTGGCGATCAATGTACTGGGCCTTGCCATTGGCATGGCTTGTACTTTGATCATTGCCATGTTTATTGTCCATGAACTCAGTTATGATCAATACCACGAACACAAAGACAGGATATACCGCATTGGCCTGCATGGTATTTTCAGCGGTCAGGAGGTAAGGGCAGCCTACACTGCCTCACCACTCGGGGAAGCCCTGGTTAATGATGTACCTGAGGTAGAGAGCTTTTTGCGCATGAATGCGTGGGATGAAATCGTGATCCAGGTGGAAGACCAGTTTTTTATTGAACAGGACTTTTTTGAAGCAGACTCCACCTTTTTTGATTTTTTCTCCATTGCTTTAATCAGTGGATGCCCCCAAAGTGCCCTTGCCGAACCCCTTTCTGTGGTGCTTTCTGAAGATGTTGCTCAACGTTTATTTGGAAATGCAGATCCCATGAACCAAATGATAAGGGTGGGAAGCCAGGGAACATCATACAAGGTTACAGGCGTTATGGAGAACATGCCGGAAAACACACATTTCAACGCCGAAATACTTGCTTCGTTTATATCCAACCCGAGGTCATCGGACAACCAGTGGTTGTCGAACAGTTTTTTCACCTACGTAAAAATGCATCCGGAAGCGGATATCGGGGTCATGGATGATCGTTTTACGGACATCATTGTCAAATATATTGGTCCGGAAGTACGCCGGTACATGGGCATTACCATTGAAGAATTCCTTGCCACAGGGAACAGGTACAATTTCTTTTTGCAGCCGGTTACCGGCATACACCTTGATCCTTCCGTTGAACACCACCTGAACTCAAATGACCCCAGGTATCTGTGGATATTTGGTGCCATCGGCATGCTGATCCTGGTGATTGCTTCCATCAATTTTATGAACCTTTCAACCGCTCAGGCAACAAAACGGGCCAAGGAGGTTGGCATGAAAAAAGTCATCGGCTCATCACGAAGTGCGCTTATCTGGCAGTTTATCACCGAAACCGTGATTCTTTCTCTTGCTGCGCTCCTGCTGGCCATCCTGATCATTGAACTTACCCTCCCCCTGGTCAATGACCTGCTTTCTTTGCAATTGTCAATGAAATACTTTAAAAGCTGGTATATGATTCCGGGCATGTTGTTGCTGGTGTTGATCGTTGGGCTGTTTGCCGGAAGCTATCCTGCCTTTTACCTCTCTTCATTTAGCCCAAACAAAGTATTGAAGGGTAAAAACGGCAATGGTAAACAAAACATCGGCCTGAGACGGGCGTTGACCGTTTTGCAGTTTGCCATCTCCATTGTGCTGATCTCCGGGTCGGTGATTATGTACAGGCAACTGGATTATATGCTACAGAAAGACCTGGGTTTTGACAAAGAGAACCTGCTCGTAATCCGTCAGGCCCACGCCATAGGCAACCAGGTAGATGCCTTTAAAACTGAAGTGCAGGGCATTCCGGGCGTTATTTCTGTTTCTGCCTCCACAGCGGTTCCCGGAAGAAGCAATAACAACAATGGTTACATGATCAGGGGCCGCGACGACGAATCCATCTTAATGCAAACCAACTGGGTGGATTATGATTATCTTGAAACCTATGGCATACAAATGGCTGAAGGGCGCTTTTTCGACCCTGAACTGCTCACCGACCAGGAAACCTTTATCCTGAACCAGCGCGCCGTGAACAATTTCCACCTGGATCCTTTTACAGCGCGTATTGTGTGCCCGATGGATCTTGAGGTGTCTTACCCGGTCATCGGGGTGGTGAAGGATTATCACTTTCAATCCCTGCGTCAGGACATTGTCCCCGCCGTTTTCCGCTTCAAAAACGAAGACGTGAACTGGGGCTACATAAGTATCCGTTTTGAACCCGGCATGATCCGCAGGGTTGTGGAAGACACCGAACAATTGTGGGCCTCGTTCACATCCAACAACCCCATGCTCTATTTTTTTCTGGATGAGGATTTCAACAGGTTTTACAGGGAAGAGGAGCAAAATGCACGCTTGTCGGTGGTCTTTACCCTGTTGGCCATCATCATTGCATCGATGGGCCTGTATGGTCTTACTGCTTTTTCATTGCAGCAGCGGATCCGTGAAATAGGAATCCGGAAAACCTTTGGAGCCAGTATATCAAATATCTGGTATATGATATGCAAGGATGTGATGCTGCTGGTCTGCATTGCAACAATAGTTTCCTGGCCGCTGGTATACTGGATTGCCGGAAACTGGCTGCAGAATTACTCGTACCGGATCAGCATGCAACCAACTGATTTTATCCTGGGCTTTGTTCTGGCAGTACTTATCGCCATCGGTACCATCAGTTACCGCGTGATCCGGACCGCTTCGATGAATCCCTCCATATCACTGCGTTATGAGTAATGGCCCGGTATGACCGGGCGCATCGACCGGATATAATAACCCCGTATTATATTGATTGTGCAACTTTAGCGAAGCAGGCGGCTTTTCTTTTCCACCCTCACGAGGTGGGGAATGAGTTCCTGCTCCATTTCATCCACGCTGTTGCAGTATTTGAAAAGCCTGAGGTCTTGCCGGCTGATGGTTCCCAGCTCTGACAGTTTTGGGATATTGATCACCTGATCCCAGAATGCCCGGTCGTATAAAATGATTTTCAGCTCCTTTTTAATTTTACCGGTTTGTACCAGTGTCAAAACCTCCATGAATTCGTCGAGCGTGCCAAATCCGCCGGGAAAAATTACAAAAGCTTTGGCTGTGAATACCAGCCAGAGTTTGCGCATAAAAAAGTAGTGGAATTCAAAATTCAGCTCCTCGTCGATATAGGGATTGGGTTCTTGTTCGAAGGGTAAACTGATATTGAACCCGATCGATTTTCCCCCGGCCAATTTGGCCCCCCGGTTGGCTGCTTCCATAATGCCGGGGCCACCACCTGTGGCCACAATAAAGCGGCTGTGGGGAGTGTAGCGCTCCATGGCCCATTTGGTAAGCCGCCTGGCGAGTTCAACGGCATCCTCATAATACCTGGCATTTTCCAGATCGCGTTGGGCTTTTTTTATTTCCTCCTGCCCGCCTGTACCCTGGGCTTTGAGGATGTCCAGTTGTTTTTGTGCCTCTTTGGCCGGCAGGGTGCGGGCCGAACCGAAAAACACCACCGTGTCCTGAACCTTATTGCGGCGCAGGCGCGACTTCGGCTCAAGGTATTCCGATAGGATACGAAGTTCGCGGGCAGCCGGAGAGTTTAAAAATTTCGGGTCTTTGTAAGCTTTAAGAGCTTTCTTGTTCTTCATAAAAAATACGCTTAAAAAATTAAAAACCAACGACTAATTACAAATTATCAACAACCAATTGCCAAAAGCCAATCGCCAAAGGCTAACAGCCAACCCTAAAACCCAGCTGCCTGTCCATCCTTACGCGATTCGGAAGCGCCATAGTATACTCCGTTTTCAGCATCCCATTTGATGGCCTGGTAACCTCCGAAGGGCCCGTTGGCCCACTGAATCCGGTGACCTTTTTCCATCAGTACCCGGATGGTTTCGTAAGGAAAGCCTGACTCCAGGTTCAGTATCCCACCACCGGTCATCTGCTGGCCTGTGGGTTCGGAAGACCCGGTATGATGGATGCGGGGCGCATCGCCGGCTTCCTGCAGATTCATCCCAAAATCGACCATATTGACTACGATCTGTGCATGCCCCTGGGGTTGCATGGCTCCCCCCATCACCCCAAAACTCATGTAGGGGGCCCCGTCTTTGGTGATAAAGCCTGGTATGATGGTATGGAAAGGCCTTTTGCCTGGCTCGTAAGTGTTGAAATAGCCCGGTTTCAATGTAAAACCTTCGCCACGGTTCTGTATTACAAAACCCAGCCCCGGAGGAGTCATTCCACTGCCCATGCCCCGGTAATTGCTTTGTATCAGCGACACCATATTCCCGTCTTTGTCGGCGACGGTAAGATAAATGGTGTTGGGCGTTTCCGGAATCCCCGGGTCATAGCTGCGGGCTGCCCTGCCGTAATCAATCAGCTTACGGCGCTCTTCGGCATATTCTTTGGAAATAAGCTTTTCAACCGGGACAGGGTTAAAATCCATGTCGGCATAGTAACGGGCCCTGTCTTCAAAGGCAAGTTTTTTTGCTTCCACAAAAAGATGGACGTATTCGGGGCTGTACAATCCCATGGAGGCCACATCATAGCCTTCCAGGATATTCAGTATCTGCAGTAC
>PWON01000053.1 GCA_003557385.1 Bacteroidales bacterium
AGGATTACAGGAATCGTACCTGAACGGACGCGTTTTGCTGGTAGACAAACCACGTCAGTGGACCTCCTTTGACGTGGTCAATAGAATCAAGTCCGTTTTGAGATACCGTTTGGGCATCAAAAAGATAAGAATCGGGCATGCCGGCACGCTCGACCCTTTGGCTACCGGCCTGCTGATCATCTGCACCGGTAAGGCCACCAAAGAGATTGATCAATACCAGGGCATGGATAAAACCTATACGGGCAGTTTCTGCCTGGGGCAGACCACCCCTTCGTATGACCTGGAGACCAAGCCGGAAAACCAGCAAACCATCGGGCACCTTACCCACGACGACCTGCACCGTGCAGCGGGCGGTTTCGTTGGGGTGCAAGATCAGGTACCCCCTTTGTTTTCAGCAAAAAAAATCGGGGGTGAACGTGCATACACCCATGCCCGCCGGGGGATGCAAACCAGCATGGAGCCCATGCCCATAGAAATAAAATCCTTTGAAATCACCCGCATTCATTTTCCGGAGGTGGACTTCCGGGTGGTTTGCAGCAAGGGGACCTATATCCGGGCACTGGCAAGGGATTTCGGAGAGAAAACCGGCGTCGGGGCCTACCTCAGCGCCCTCAGGAGAACCCACATCGGGCACTTTTCCGTATCGGATGCCTGGCAAACAGACCAACTGGAAGAAATGTTAGGGAACGCCCGTTAAATATAACATTTCCAAAAAAAAACATTGACAAGCCCCCCCTGATGTATTATCTTTGCAAGCCTTTCGGGGACAGAACAATAAACTTCCGGATATTTTACTACAAATTCATCATACATGAAGCTATCGCATTTTAAGTTCAATCTTCCTGTAGACCTGATTGCAGAAAGACCACCTTTTAACCGTGATGAATCCCGTTTGCTGGTGGTGCATAAAAAAACCGGCGAGCTCGAACACAGGATGTTCAAGGATATCATTGATTATTTCGATGACGGGGATGTCATGGTGGTAAACAACACCAAGGTATTCCCGGCACGTCTTTACGGCACCAAGGAAAAAACAGGGGCCAGGATCGAAGTGTTCCTGTTGCGGGAGCTCAACCGGGAGGCCCGCCTGTGGGACGTCCTGGTAGACCCGGCCCGTAAAATAAGAATCGGGAACAAATTGTACTTTGGCGAAGACGACACCCTGGTGGCCGAAGTGATCAACAACACCACCTCCAGGGGCCGTACACTGCGCTTTTTATTTGACGGCACCTACAACGAATTCAAAAAAACCATTGAATCGCTGGGAGAGACTCCCTTGCCCAAACTCATACGCAGGCCTGTAGACAAAGAGGACAAAGAACGCTATCAGACGGTTTTTGCCAAACGCGAAGGGGCAGTGGCAGCACCGACAGCAGGGATGCACTTCAGCCGGGAGCTGGTTAAACGCCTGGAGCTTAAGGGGGTTGAGTTTACTGAAATCACACTGCATGCAGGCCTTGGGAACTTCAGGAACGTGGACGTGGAAGACCTCAGCAAACACAAAATGGACAGTGAGGAATTCATGATTGAAGAAAAAACCGCACACATCGTCAACAAGGCCAAAGCAAATGGCAAAAGGGTTTGTGCCATCGGTACCACCACCATGCGTGCCATGGAGTCTTCGGTATCCATTACCGGGCAGTTGAAGCCATTCGAAGGCTGGACAAATAAATTCATTTATCCACCATACGATTTTAACGTGGCCACCGGCATGGTGTCAAATTTTCACCTGCCCCAGTCGACCCTGATGATGATGGTGGCTGCCTTCACAGGGTTTGACCTGCTCATGAAAGCCTACAAGGTTGCCATCAAGGAAAAATACAGGTTTTTCACCTATGGCGATGCCATGCTTATATTGGATTAAAGCCAGCCATAGATGTGAAAACATGTTTTGATTGCAGCCGGAGGACTTGGGACGCGCATGGCATCATCCCAACCAAAACAATTCGCTGACATTTGCAAGCGTCCGGTATTGCTGCACGTATTGGACGCGTTTTTAAAATACGCGGCCGACATACGGTTGGTGGTTGTGTTGCCCGAAAAACTGCACCGGGAGTGGCAAAGCATCTGTCAAAAACATCGCTTCCATGTGCAACACCAACTGGCCATTGGCGGGCCCACCCGTTTCCATTCCGTGAAAAACGGCCTGAAACATATTCCTGACAATGCCCTGGTGGCCATACACGACGCCGCCAGGCCCCTGATTTCGCTTGACCTTATTTCCCGTGTGTTTTATTTTGCCGGAAAGTTTGGCAACGCCATCCCGGCGATTGAAGTCAATGAATCCCTGCGGATCACAGACCATGCCATGAGTTCACCCCTGCCCCGCCAACGCATCCGGATCATCCAAACACCCCAGTGTTTCAAATCATCCATGATCAAAAACGCCTATAACAAAAATTATCAGGAATCATTTACCGACGACGCCAGCGTATTGGAAACCGAAGGAGAGAGGCTGTTTCTGACTGAGGGCGACAGGGAAAACATCAAGATCACCCATCCTGCCGACCTGCTTGTTGCAGAAGCCCTTTTTGCCGCAAGACGCCCTTGAGCGTGGCAGAACTGCAACCGGTAATTTCCACCACGGCATAATCACCGGGCTGCACTTCGCAGGCAGGGAACACCACCACCTTGTTATGGCCGGTCCGCCCCATCAGATGATTTTTGGAACGTTTTGAATATCCTTCGACCAGCACCTCCTGCAAACTGCCTACATCCCGCCGGTTGCTTTTTAGCGACAAGGCCTGTTGCGTATGGATGATCTCCGTGAGACGGCGTGTCTTGACCTGATCGGGCACGTCATCCGGGTATTTTTTTGCCGCGAGGGTATCGGGGCGCTCGGAGTATTTGAACATAAAAGCAAAATCAAAGCCCACCTCCTGCATGACCGACAGGGTGTCCCGGTGTTCTGCCTCCGTTTCGCCGCAATAACCGGCAATCAGGTCAGTGGATATGCCGCACTCCGGCAAAATGGCCCGGATGGCCCCAACCCGGTTCAAATAATCCTGCCTGGAATATTTCCTGTTCATGCGCCGGAGTACCGCACTGCTACCCGACTGCATGGGCAGGTGAATGGCCTTGCAGATGTTTGGATACCGGGCCATGGCATGAAGCAGTTGATCCGACATGTCCTTCGGATGGGATGTGGCAAAGCGGACGCGCAAAAGGGGGTCAATGGCGGCCACCATACCGATCAGTTCGCTGAATACAAGAGGCTGTCCATGGTCTCTGCCGGGCCACCGGTAAGAGTTTACATTCTGCCCAAGCAGGGTCACTTCCCGGTATCCCTTGTTGGCCAGCTGTGTTGCTTCCGACAATATACTTTCCGGATCGCGGCTGCGTTCCTTTCCGCGGGTATACGGAACCACGCAATAGGCACAAAAATTTTCACAACCCCGCATAATGGAAATAAAGGCAGACACCCCGTCTGCACCGTAACGCACCGGGCTGATATCAGCATAGGTTTCATCGGCCGACAGCATCACATCAATGGCCTTCTGACCCGATTCAGCGTCCATGAGCAACTGGGGCAATTGCCGGTAGGCATCCGGTCCAACCACCATGTCGATCCGCATGCCCAGGTCCTTATCTTCCAGAAGGCCGGTTTTTAAACGTTCCGCCATGCATCCCAGCACCCCGATCAGCAGGCCTGGTTTTTTTTTGCGCAGGTGTTGCAGTGCACGCAGGCGGTTCAGCACCCGTTGTTCGGCATGGTCGCGAATGGAGCAGGTATTGAGGAATATCACATCGGCATCATGCGGGCCGGTGGTGATGTCAAAATCGTGGGAGGTCATCACCGAGGCAACGATCTCGCTGTCAGAGAAATTCATCTGACAACCGTAGGTTTCGATATAGAGTTTTTTGTTCAAGGATCAATATTTCCGGTACAGGTGCAAAATTAGTTAAAAAATATGGTGGGGGTATGCGGTGTTGCCACCTTGCCATTGCAGATCGGCTTGCATAACGGAAGTGGCCGGTTTTTAAGCACGCTCAACGGAAGCCGCCGGTGTATGATTATGCGCCGTTTGCCACATTCAATAATGAATAATAAAACGAATTCGTTTTTATTTTGTTACTTTTGCCCTTCCAAAAAAATGCTTATGTCAAATAACCTGGTCATTGTTGAGTCTCCCGCTAAAGCAAAAACCATCGAGGGGTTTTTAGGAAAGGGGTTTGTGGTAAAATCGAGTTTTGGCCATGTGCGTGACCTGCCCACAAGCACACTTGGAGTAAATATCGAAAAAGGCTTTGAACCCGAATACGAGATCCCGAAAGATAAGAAAGCGGTATTGAGTGATCTGAAAAAGCTGGCAAAAAAGGCGGAAACCGTATGGCTGGCAACAGATGAAGACAGGGAGGGGGAAGCCATTTCATGGCATCTTGCGGAAAGCCTATCCCTGAAAGAAGAGAGTTATAAACGCATTGTATTTCATGAAATTACCAAAAAAGCCATCACCGAGGCAATAGAAAAACCGCGCAAAATTGACCAAAACCTGGTGATGGCCCAGCAGGCCCGGCGGGTACTGGACAGGCTGGTTGGGTTTGAACTGTCACCCCTGTTGTGGAAAAAAGTAAAGCCGGCATTATCGGCCGGCCGGGTACAATCTGTCGCGGTCCGCCTGATCGTTGAACGAGAAAAGGAGATCCAGTCGTTCAAAGCCAAAAGCAGTTACCGGGTAACCGCCATGTTTGACGTGCCACACAAAGGACAAACCCTACCGGTCAAGGCTGCACTCTCGGTCCGTTTCAAAAACAAAGAAGAGGCCGCAGCCTTTTTAGAGCAATGCAAAGAGGCTGTATTCGTTATCGGGAGCGTGGAAACCAAACCGGCCAAAAAAAGTCCGGCGCCGCCGTTCACCACATCCACCCTGCAACAGGAAGCTGCACGGAAACTCGGGTTTTCTGTCTCACGCACCATGGTGCTTGCCCAAAAGTTGTATGAGGCCGGGAAAATCACCTATATGCGTACCGATTCTGTAAACCTTTCCGGTGCCGCCATGGCCATGGCCAGAGAAGAGATTGAAAACAGCTTTGGTCCGGACTATGTGAAACTTCGCCGTTATACGACCAGAAGCAAGGGGGCGCAGGAAGCCCATGAAGCCATCCGGCCCACATCCATGAAGGCGCAACGGATCAGTGGCAATGCAGCAGAACAAAAACTTTATGAACTGATCTGGAAAAGAACCCTGGCCTCGCAAATGAGCGATGCATTGCTGGAAAAAACCAACATCAACATCGACATCTCCAATGCCAGAGAATATTTTGTGGCCACCGGCGAAGTACTCAAATTTGACGGATTTCTGAAAGTGTACCTTGAATCAACCGACGAGGAGGAAGAAGAAGCCACCGCAGAGATCCTGCCCCCGGTGAAGGTATCGCAGGAGCTTGCGCTCAACAGGATCATTGCCGCCGAACGATTCAGCAAACACCTCCCCCGCTATACCGAAGCCAGCCTGGTAAAAAAGCTTGAAGAATTGGGCATTGGCCGTCCTTCGACCTATGCTCCGACCATCAGCACCGTCCAAAAAAGGGCCTATGTAGTCAAAGAAAGCCGTGATGGTGAAAAACGCGCATACAACATACTCAGTTTAAAAAACGGGGTCATCACCGAAAGCAACAAGACCGAAATTACCGGGCTGGAAAAAAACAAACTTTTTCCTACCGATATTGGCGGCGTGGTGAACAATTTTTTGATGCAATATTTTACCGACATCCTGGATTATCACTTTACCGCCCGTGTGGAGCGCGAATTTGACGAAGTGGCAGAAGGCAAAAAAGAGTGGAACAAGGTAATCCATGATTTCTATCAGCCTTTTCACCGGCAAGTGGAAAACACCCTGAAAACATCCGAAAAACAAAAAGGGCAGCGATTGCTGGGAACGGATCCGGAAAGCGGACGCAACGTCTATGCACGGATTGGCCGTTTTGGCTCCATGATACAGATCGGCGAAGCCGGCCAGGAGGAGAAACCCCGTTTCGCAAGCCTGCGCAAGGACCAGAGCCTTGATGGCATTGGCCTGGAGGAGGCACTCGAATTGTTCAGGTTGCCCAGGAAGCTTGGTGAATACGAAGGCAAGGAAATGATGGTGGCCACCGGAAGATACGGCCCTTATATACGGCACGGCAACCAGTTTATTTCCATTCCGGAATCGGAAGATCCCCTGACCATCTCTGCCGGCAGTGCCATACAGCTCATAGAAGAAAAAAAGGCTGAGGTGCGCAAAAACATCATCAAGGAGTTTGAAGAAGCACCGGGATTGCGCATCATGCAGGGCCGTTATGGGCCCTATGTGACAGATGGCAAAAACAATTACAAACTTCCAAAATCAAAGGCTCCCGAAGATTTTAACCTGGACGATGTAAGAAAAATCATCGAAGGCGGAACCTCTGGCAAAAAAATCCGTAAAACAAGTAAAAAGACGACCCCGAAAAAGGGTAAATAAACGGATTTTGCCAACCACATGAACATTGCTGATTTTTTTGAGCCTATAGAACATAGCAAGGTAAAGCCTGATAAAAAATCCCACCCCCTGGTGTTGGGAAAATTTATCAAAGCCCATACCACCCAAAAAGCCTTTCCCGCGCTTAAAGACATCGACATAGCCGTTATTGGGGTGAATGAAGACCGCAACTGCCCTGACAATGAGGGATGCTCGCTGTCTCCCGACTATATAAGGAAGCATCTCTACCGTTTATACCAGGGACCCTATTCGGTACGCATTGCCGACCTGGGGAATATCCGCGCCGGCGACAAGGTGAACGACACCTATTTTGCCGTGAAAACCGTGGTGGCCGCCCTGCTGGAACAAAACATCACACCCCTGGTCATCGGGGGCGGACAAGACATCACCTATGCCAATTACCAGGCATATGAATCCCTGGGCCAGATCATCAATATCGTATCTGTCGACTCCGGTTTTGACATCGGTCTGCAAAAGAGCGAATCGCCCGATCACAAAAACTACCTGGGCACAATCCTCACACACAAGCCAAACTATCTGTTCAATTTTGCAAACATAGGTTATCAGACTTATTTTGTAGACCAGGACGTTATTGAACTGATGGATAAACTCTATTTTGATGTATATCGCCTTGGGGTGGTACGCAAAAACATCGAAGAGGTAGAGCCCATTGTCAGGAATGCCGACCTGTTGAGTTTTGACATATCCAGCATCCGCCAGTCGGATGCCCCGGCAAATGCAAATGCTTCGCCCAACGGATTATATGGCGAAGAAGCTTGTCAGATCGTTCGTTATGCCGGAATGAGCGACAAATTAAGCTCCATCGGGTTTTATGAAGTGAACCCCGCTTTCGACTCAGGTGAACAAACCTCCCACCTGGTTGCGCAAATGATCTGGTACTTTATCGACGGCTTTTATCACCGGAAGAACGACTTCCCTGACAAACACATCAAAGAATCTGATGAGTTCATCAAATACGTGGTTTCCATCAGGGATTTCCAGAACAAAATCAATTTTTTCAAAAGCAAAAAAAGCAATCGCTGGTGGATGGAAGTCCCGTGCCCCCCAAATCTTCAACAAAAATACGACAGGCAATTCCTTGTGGCCTGCTCATATAAAGATTACCAGGAAGCCTGTCAGAATGAAATTCCCGAAAAATGGTGGCAGGTGTACCAGAAATTTGTGTAAGACAGGGTTGCAGCTTGCCGCGAAACCATCAAGCCCTTACAATTTTATTGTAATTTTGACCGTTGGTATCAAGATATCAATAATCTGTGGTTTTTTTCGTTCACTGAATGAGCAAATCCCGAAATAATTCAATTATGCAGATAAAGGGCATCCTTGCGGGTATTTTCATCCTCGCTGTAAGCGGGATGGCTTATTCACAGCAAGAGGCCCAATTCAGCCACAACATGTTCAACAACATGGGCATCAATCCGGGCTTTGCAGGCATGCGCGAAGCCATCTGTGCCACGGGCCTTGCCCGTCAACAGTGGGTGGGCTTCAGGGACGAGGAAGGCAACCGCCTGAACCCGGAAACATACAGTTTTAATGTGGATGCCCCCATACGACTGATCCGCGGTGGGGTAGCACTGGGTTTTATACAGGACCAACTTGGCCCTGAAACCAATGTGGGGGTCAAAATCGGATATGCTTACCATGCCAGGTTGGCGGGAGGGGTACTTGGAATAGGTGCCCAGATAGGGTTCCTGGATAAACGCATCGATTTTGCCGCACTCAATCCACTCGACCCGGGCGATCCGGTTCTCACAGGAGGGGAAGAAAGCATCATATTTATGGATTTTGCCCTCGGCGCATTTTACATGCTGGATGAACTGGCCTGGGCCGGTCTTTCAGCCACCCAACTTCGGCAGGCCGGCGGAGGGCTGGGAGACAGTGACTTCAGCCTTAAAAGGCATGTGTACGCCACAGCCGGGTACCATTATATCATGTCCAACCCCAGTTACGTGTTAAGCCCCTCTGTGTTGGTAAAAACCGATCTTTCTTCCATACAAATTGACCTGAACACCATGGTCACATACAATAAGCGTTTTTGGGGTGGCGTTACTTATAGACCCCAGGATGCCGTGGTGGTGATGCTTGGGGTCAGTCTTGACCAGATCCGGTTCGGGTATTCATACGATATCACAACATCCCCGCTGGGGTCGATGGGCAGGAGTTACGGAACACATGAGATTATGATACAATATTGTTTTGACCTGTCGTTAGACAGAATACAGGAAGTTCAGAGAAATATCAGATTTTTGTAGCTTTGCGCCTTCATTTAAAAGCGTATTGCCACATAATATCAGGAATAACGGCGAATATAATTCAGACATATCATGAGAAATGCCTTTTTGTTTATCCTTATGGCGATCCTTTTTACGGGTTGTAATTTAATGACAGGCGGTGACCGCGGGTACCTTACCGGCGTTCAGAACAGACCCGACTATTTTGAAGCAGACCCTCCCGGTATGGTGTTTATTCCCATGGGAAGCTTTACCATGGGACCATCCGAACAGGATATTGCCTATGCGCAAAATGCCCCAAGGAGGACGGTAACCATATCGCCTTTTTACATGGATGAGACAGAAGTCACCAACAACCAGTACCGCCAGTTTGTACACTGGGTAAGGGATTCACTGGCACGTAGCTTGTTGGCCGATTTCGATGAGAACTTTGCCTTTTATGAAGACGAGTTCGGCATGCCGCTCGACCCGCCGAGGCTGAACTGGGCACCCAGGATCCGTTGGGACGGGGAAGAAGAACAGGACATCCTCGAAGAGCTGTTCCTTCCGGAGAGTGAACGTTTCTTCCGCCGCAGGGAACTCGACAGCAGAAGGCTTGTATTCCGTTATTACACCATTGATCTGGAAAAGGCGGCCAGGAGCAGGGAAGATATTCCAAGGTGGGAACTGGTAAGCGAACACGAAACCCATATTTATCCGGACACACTGGTTTGGATGCGTGATTTTACGTTCGCCTACAACGAACCCATGACACTAAGGTATTTCTGGCATCCCAGCTATGACCATTATCCGGTGGTTGGGGTTGACTGGGAACAGGCCAAGGCATTCAACGTCTGGCGAACACAATACCTGAACAGCTATCTGGCCAGCAGGAACCAGCCGCTGGCCATGGCATTCCAATTGCCCTCCGAAGCACAATGGGAATACGCGGCCAGGGGCGGTCTCGAAGGCAGCCCGTTTCCATGGGGCGGTCCTTATTTGCGCAACCAGGAGGGTTGTTTCCTGGCCAACTTCAAACCCCTCAGAGGCAATTATACCGAGGACGGATCCCTGTTTACCTCCATCGTTGGGCATTATCCCCCAAATGACTATGGGTTGTACGACATGGCCGGGAACGTTTCGGAATGGACACGAAGTGCATACGACGAATCCTATTATGTGTTGTCGCATGTTGCGCATGAGCTTAATCCTGACTATCAATACAATGCAAGAGAAGATGATCCGCCGTCCCTGAAGCGCAAAGTGATACGGGGCGGATCATGGAAAGACCTCGGTTATTATCTGCAGGTCAGTGCCAGGACCTATGAATACCAGGATACCGCAAAATCCTATATCGGGTTCCGCAGTATTCAGTCTTATCCGGGCTTTGGCCGGGATCCGGCACGCATGAACTCAAACGTATATTAATCATTAATCAAACAATAAAAACAACCAAGATGAAATTTGCGAAGAAAAAATCATGGAAAATTTTCATGTCCAGATTATATGGATGGGGTGCTTCGGCGGTGATTATTGGCGCCCTGTTCAAGATTATGCACTGGCCAGGTGCTGATTATGCGCTTGTGATCGGAATGGGGGTCGAGGCCATTGTATTTTTCTTTTCCGCTTTTGAAGACACATACGAAGAACCCGACTGGAGCCTTGTATATCCCGAACTGGCGGGCATTGAGTCGGAATTGCCCCCCGAAGCAAGGCGCTTGCGCGAAGGTTATACCACCCAGCAAAACATCACCCTGTCATCCAACCTCGACAAGTTGATGGAGGAAGCCGACATTGGTCCGGAGCTGATCAACAAGCTCGGGCGCGGCCTGCGCAACCTCAGTGAAAATGCTTCCAGGCTGGCTGATCTGTCGAACGCAACCATTGCCACCAACCAGTACATCCAAAACATGGAGTCTGCATCCAGGTCAGTATTGGAATTGGGACAGTCGTACCGTAACAAGGCAGAATACCTCAAGCAGGATTTGAGCCTGTCGGAAGAATACAACAGCACACTGAAAAACGCAGTCGAATCGCTGAGTGAAATGAGCCATGCCTACAGGGATTCTTCAAGAAAAGCACAGGACAGCGCGTTTGCCGCCGAAAGCCTGACCAAAAACCTTTCAGCCCTCAATACCGCCTATGAGTTGCAGATGAAGGCAGCCAACAAACAGGCTGATTCGGCCGAACAATATCAGGAATCGATTGAAAATATTGTGGAGCACCTGAGTGGTTCTGCCGAAAGTTCGAGAAAATACAGGGAAGAAATGGAAAAGCTTACCGAGAACATCCAGGCCCTGAATAATGTATACGGCAATATGCTCTCCGCAATGAGCTTTAATGTAAAACGCTAACGGATCATTTTGTTTCCGGTAAACAAAAGACCAAGACATAGACAATTATGGCAGTTCGAAGACAAACGCCCAGGCAACGGCTGATCGGCTTGATGTATCTGATCTTCCTTGCACTCCTGGCCCTGAACGTTTCGGTAGAGGTACTCGATTCCTTTCCGCTGATCAACAGGAGCATTGAGGAGACCAACAGGAATTTCGAGATGAAGGTGGATATGACGTATTATGACTTCGAGGAACAAAGACTGAATTTTTCGGACGAACATGTATATCCATTTTACGGCGAAGCTCTTTACATCGGGGAGCTGGCCGATTCACTGATAGAATACATACAGACAAACCGCAGCCAGATGCTGGCCGCAGTAAACAACATCTCGTTTGCGGAAGCTGACACACTTGACCTGATGGATTCCAGGCGAAAAGACAATTACAGCATCTCTTCCAGGTTCTGGCTGATAGAAAACAGCATTGACCCCGGGGCCAGGGATGGTGGCCCGGGAACGAGGGCATACATCCTCAGGGAAATGATCACACATTTTAAAAATGAAATAGACAGCATTCTCAACCGTCACCAACAATCACTCACCCTGGCACTGGACGTTGAGGGTCCTTTTTACGTGCAGGACCGGCGTGTAAACTGGCAGCAAATGACTTTTGACCGCGTCATCTCGGTAGCGGTGGCCACCAACCTGAACAGGCTGATCACCGAAGTGCGCAACGCCCAGTTTGACGCCATCAACATGCTTTACGATTTGATCACGGCCGGACAGTTTCGCTTTGATGAAGTTACGGCAAGGATCGTTCCCAAAAGCGAGATCGTAATGGCTGGCGGGATTTATGAGGCCGACGTGTTTGTGGCAGCCATCGATACCCGTCAGGATCCGGACATCACCGTCGACGGAATTGGCAGAATACCCGTGTCGGGTGGTGTGGGCAGGATCCGTATTCCGGCAAGCACGCCCGGTACGAGGCGGGTCAGCGGCACCATCGAAGTGGTTTCACCGGCCGGAGTCAGGCAACCACATCGTTTCTCCACCACATATACCGTGGAACGGCCCACTGCAACGGTATCTGCCACCAGGATGAACGTTTTTTATATCGGGGCTGAAAATCCTGTATCAATCTCTGCGCCAGGCATCCCCTCTGAAAACCTTCGTCCACGCATTTCTTCGGGTGCCAGCTTATCGAGACAGCCTGACGGCACCTACATCGTAGAAGTGGAGTCAGGCACCAGGGAAGTGACCGTAACAGTGAACGCCCTGGTTGAAAACAGGTTGGAAGTCATGGGCAGAATGGACTTCCGCGCCTTGCCGCTGCCTTCGCCCGAAGCGGTGATTGCCGGCTCCCGCGGTGGCAGGATCGACAGGCAGGTGCTTGCCAGGGCAAGAAGGATTGAGGCGCGTATGGGTGAGGGATTTGCCTTTGACCTGCATTACGACGTGGAAAGTTTTCAGATGAGTACGGTTATCGGTGGCGAGATTAGGCGCCGGAATCAGGACGACGGCAACGAACTTACCAGCGACATGATCCAACTGATCAACGATGCCCGCAGCGGACAGGAAATAACATTTCGCGATATCTGGACAAAACCCGGACCTGACGGAAGACGCAGGAACCTGGGATCCTTGTCCTTTACCATAAACTAATGTTTTATCATTTACTTGGAGGGATTCCAATGACCAGACAATTGATCGTTTTTACCATATTATGCCTGATGCTGACCCCGTCAGGCTTTGCCCAGGCAGAAGAAGACAGGCCCAGGGACACATTTTACGATGCCGGACCACGCCATGAAACAGTCCGTAAACCGGTAGAACTTACCTATGTGCGGGAAGCCGATGTTTTGTGGTCAAAGAGAATCTGGCAGGTCATCGACATGCGTGAACCCATCAACCAGTTCCTGTATTATCCCGAAAGACCCGCCGGCGAATTCCGCAGCCTGATGCAGGTGTTGATGGATGCCATTCTGGACGGTAAGATCAGGGCTTACGGAGTGGATGACGAGGGTTTTGAGAATAGCCCACTGGATCCGGAAAAATTATTCATGGAAGATCTGTCGCAGATCCAAACCTTTTTTGTGGACGGGGTGGAAGAGATTGTAGAAATCCCTTTCGACCCAAGCAATGTAATGGTGATGAGGATTAAAGAAGACTGGTTCATTGACAGCAGAAGGGGACGCGCCGATGTGCGCATCATTGGATTATCCCCGGCCATGCTTGTCAGAGATGATGAAACGGGTGAATTTACCGACATCCAGGATCCGCTGTTCTGGGTTCCCTTTGAAGAAACACGTGAGGTGCTGGCCAACGCCATTGTATACAACCCAAATAACCGTTCCCAGAGGGTCTCCATGGACGATTTCTTCATTCGCCGGCTCTTTAATTCCATGGTGTACCGCGAAGAAAGACCCGACAACCGGGTGATTATGGAATACATTGAGGATCCCACCGAAAGGCTTCTGGAAGCACAGCGGATCATAGACGAGATCCGGAACATGGAGCTTGACCTGTGGCATTATTAACGCCTGAAGCCTGTTATTCCTATACCATTTTAGAGGGATCCACCCAGCGATCGAAATCTTCTTCTTTTACCAGGCCCAGTTTTAATGCAGCCTCTTTTAAAGTAATTCCTTCGGCATGCGCCATGTGCGCGATCTTTGCCGCATTATCGTATCCAATATGTGGGTTTAAGGCCGTAACCAGCATCAGGGAGTTTTCCAGGTGTTTGCTGACCTGCGCTGCATTGGGCACAATTCCATGCACACAATTGCCGGCAAAAGCGTCGCAGGCATCCGCCATCAGACGGGCCGACTGCAACAGGTTATAAATCATCACCGGTTTGAATACATTCAACTGAAAATGTCCGTTCATCCCGCCAACCGTTATGGCAGCATCGTTGCCGATGACCTGTGCAGCCACCATGGTAAGCGCTTCCGGTTGGGTTGGGTTTACCTTTCCCGGCATGATGGAGCTGCCTGGTTCATTGGCCGGCAGACTGATCTCACCGATGCCGCAACGCGGGCCTGATGCCAGCAGGCGGACGTCGTTGGCAATTTTCATAAGGCTTACTGCCAATGATTTAAGGGCACCGCTCGTTTTCACCACCGCATCGTGGGCCGCCAGCGCTTCAAATTTATTGGGGGCGGTGACAAACGGCTTCCCCGTGAGGTCAGCGATCTTTTTCGCAACCGCAAGGTCAAACCCCTTGGGTGCATTGATTCCCGTGCCAACGGCCGTTCCCCCCAGCGCAAGCTCCCGCAAATGGTCCAGGCTGTGTTCAAGGCTTTCTGTTCCATGGTCGAGTTGCGACACAAAACCTGAAAATTCCTGGCCCAGGGTCAGCGGGGTAGCATCCATCAGGTGGGTACGCCCGATCTTGACCAGTTCGCTGAACTCTTTCGACTTTTCATTCAGGGCCTTGCGCAAATTTTTCAGGGCCGGTATTGTGTCCTCCGCCAACAGGGTATAGGCGGCAATATGCATGGCTGACGGAAAGGTGTCGTTCGACGACTGCGACTTGTTCACATGATCGTTGGGATGGATCAGTTTTTCCCTGTCTTCCAGCTTCCCGCCCATGATCTCATGGGCCCGGTTGGCAATCACCTCGTTGAGGTTCATATTTGTTTGGGTGCCGCTGCCGGTTTGCCAAACCACCAGCGGAAACTGATCGTTCAGCCGGCCCCGGGCGATCTCATCGCAAGCCTGGACAATGGGCCGCATCAAATGTTCCGGCAAGACACCCATTTGATGGTTTACCATGGCCGCCGCCTTCTTCAGTATGGCAAAGGCAAGAATGATCTCACGGGGCATCCGTTCATCCCCGATGCGGAAATTTTCAATGGCACGCTGTGTTTGCGGCCCCCAGTATTTGCCGGCAGGGACCTGCACCGGCCCCAGGGTGTCGTATTCTGTGCGGAACATAATGGCTAAACAACCCAACAATTCGATATGTTCAGCGCACTGTGGCTACATACTGTAAAAATCGTTGCCCTTGTCATCCACCAGAATAAAGGCGGGGAATTGCTCCACACGGATGCGGTACACAGCCTCCATGCCCAGTTCCGGATATTCCAGCAATTCCACCTCCCTGATGTTCTCCTGGGCCAGGATGGCTGCCGGGCCTCCAATGCTGCCCAGGTAAAAACCGCCATATTTTTTGCAGGCATCAGTCACGGCCTGGCTTCTGTTGCCCTTGGCGATCATCACCATGCTCGCCCCATGTTGCTGGAACAGGTCAACATAAGAATCCATACGTCCGGCTGTAGTGGGCCCAAAGGAACCCGAAGCCATCCCTTCCGGGGTTTTGGCCGGGCCGGCATAGTAAATTGGGTGGTCTTTGACATATTGTGGAAGCCCTTCGCCGGAATCCAGCCTTTCCTTAAGCCTGGCATGGGCAATGTCGCGCCCGACAATGATGGTACCGTTAAGCATCAGGCGCGTGCCCACCGCATGTTGACTGAGCTCCGCAAGAATATCGGTCATGGGTTGGTCCAGGTTGATTTCCACGGCTCCGGCCGCATCGTCTTTTTGGCGGTATGCTTCCGGGATAAACCGTCCGGGATTGTCCTCCAGTTTCTCAATCCAGATGCCCTCCCGGTTGATTTTGGCTTTGATGTTCCGGTCGGCCGCACAGGAAACCCCCATGGCCACCGGGCATGAAGCACCATGCCTTGGCAATCGTATAACGCGAATATCCAGGGCAAAATATTTGCCGCCAAACTGGGCACCAATGCCCAATTTGTAGGCAGCCTCCAGTACCTTTTGCTCCATTTCCCGGTCGCGGAAGGCCTGACCACCCTCATTGCCGGTTTCGGGTAAATTGTCCAGGTATTTGGCCGTGGCCAGCTTTACAGTTTTCAGGGTCGATTCTGCCGAAGTGCCTCCCACCACGAAGGCCACATGGTAAGGTGGACAGGCAGCAGTACCCAGAGATTTAAGCTTGTCTGCCAGAAATGCCTCCAGTTTTTCAGGATTCAGCAAGGCCTTGGTTTGTTGATACAGGGCTGTTTTGTTGGCTGAACCACCCCCTTTGGCCATAAACAAAAATTCGTAGGCATCCCCGTCCACCGCCGAGATATCAATTTGTGCCGGCAAATTGGTCCCGGAGTTTTTCTCTTTGTACATGTCGAGCGGGATGGTTTGGGAATATCGCAGATTCTCCTCCGTATACACATTGTACACCCCTTTTGAAAGCGCTTCCGCATCGCCTCCGCCGGTCCATACCTGTTGTCCCTTCTTGCCCATAATGGTGGCTGTCCCGGTATCCTGACAAAAAGGCAATACGCCTTTTGCAGATATTTCTGCATTGCGCAACATGGTCAGCGCCACATATTTGTCATTTTCGCTGGCCCCGGGGTCGTCCAGAATGGCCGCCATCTGTTTCACATGATCGGCGCGAAGCATAAAGGAAACATCGCGCAAGGCTGCCTGTGCCAGTTTGGTGAGCCCCTCCGGGGCGATCCGCAACACCGTACGGCCATCAAACCTTTCTTCCGATACATGATCCTTTGTCAATAAATAATATTCCGTGTTGTCTTTTCCCAGCGGGAAGGGGTCCTGGTAAAAAAATGCCGGTTTTTTCATGTGTGTTTGGTTTTTATGGGTTTGTTTGGAGTGAATGGCTAAAAATACAATATTTAGGTTAAGCCTCCAAAAAATCTGTATGTTGGTTTTCGCACGGCAAAAATGACATGCCCTGTGCAGGGCCAGGCCGTCCGGACAGGCCCGCAGGGAAGGCGGTACATTCATCGCACAGAGGGCGGCATATCCTGCAGCGGAGCGGGGCATTGCATGCCGGGGCGCACCCTTTGCACAGGCCACACATCAGGAAGGAAC
>PWON01000022.1 GCA_003557385.1 Bacteroidales bacterium
AATTTACCATACATCAACGACCAGGCCTTGTTCCGGCAAAACAGCCATATTAAAGGCCACCTCACGGAGATTGACGGCGAACCTGTTTACTGCATCCAACACTACGACCTCATGAAGCCTTTTCTCATGAGTGTTGTCAGCAGCGGCGACCTGTGGATGTATGTTTCAAGCAGTGGTGGCCTGACTGCCGGCAGGCAACATTACAACAACGCCCTATTTCCCTACGATACAGACGACAAAATTCATGAGTCCATCCACTCTGCAGGTCCGAAAACAATCATACGGATCGATGACGGGAAAAAAGTGAGTCTTTGGGAACCTTTTTCCGACCGATTTGATGGGCTTTACCGGGTCAGGAGAAATCTGTATAAAAACACTCCCGGGAGCAAGATCGTCTTTGAAGAGATCAATGAAACACTTCAGCTGGTTTTTCGATATAGCTGGTCAGGAAGTGAAGCACTGGGATGGATCAGGAAATCCACCTTGAAAAATCTGTCTTCCAGGTCCCTTGAAGCCAGTTTCTGCGATGGTTTGATCAATGTGCTCCCCTGGGGCATTACACGTGAAGGCCAGGCCATGATGAGTACGCTCATGGATGCCTACAAGGTTTGTGAATACCTTCCGGGATCGTCGATGGCGCTGTATTATATGTCGTCTATACCCGTAGACCGTGCCGAACCCAGCGAAGCACTCAGGGCGAATACCGTATGGAGTTTCGGTCTTGATATTCCGGCTGTTTTGCTCAGCAGCCGGCAATTGAAAAATATGTGGTCCGGAAAGGAACTGGTACACGAGAACAAGGTGTTCGGTCAAAAAACCGCTTATTTGTTGCATGCAAAACAAACCCTTGAAGCCGGAAAAGAAAAGAGTTGGTACATTGTAGCGGATGTTGCCAAAGACATTTCAGGGCTGCGCTCATTACAGCACCTCATAGGCGGTAAAAAAAATACCGGTGCTTATATTGAAAAAAGCATCCGTGAGAACACCCGTCATCTTTACACCCTGGTGAATGTTGCAGATGGCTTGCAGCAAAGCGTCGACCCGCTCAGCGATCGCAGACATTTCTCGAATGTTCTGTTCAATATCATGCGGGGCGGGGTTTTCACTTCAGATTATGATGTGGACATGAAGGACTTCCTGAAACATCTGTATGATGGAAACAAGGCTGTTTACCGTTTTCATAAAGTGTTTCTTTCCGAACAAAAGGAGGTTGTGTCTTTAAAGGACCTGGTGCATTTGGTTCGGTCCAGGAAGGATGATGACTTGTTGCGTCTGACCCTTGAGTACCTGCCCATTGCTTTTAGCCGGCGGCACGGTGACCCAAGCCGTCCCTGGAACTATTTTGACATCAGGATGAAGGACTCCGAAGGCAATCCTTCGTTGTATTACCAGGGCAACTGGCGCGATATTTTTCAAAACTGGCAGGCTTTGGGTTTTTCTTTTCCGGCATTTATTCCGGGAATGATTGCCCGCTTTTTGAATGCCTCCACGGCCGATGGTTATAACCCTTACCGCATTTCGCGCCAGGGTTTTGACTGGGAGGTGCCTGAACCTGACAACCCATGGGCATACATCGGCTACTGGGGAGACCACCAGATCATCTATTTATTGCGGTTGATGGAGTTGCAGGAGAAATTTTTCCCGGGAAGCCTTTCTGCGCACTTCAACAAGCCTGTGTATGCTTATGCATGCGTTCCGTATCGAATAAAACCCTACAAAGAGATTCTGCAAAATCCCCAGGACACCATCATGTTCGACCATGACCTGCATGATCGCCTGATCAGGGAAAGCCATGTGAAGGGCAATGACGGAAAGCTTATCCATACCAAAGCCGGAGAAATACAAAAAGCCAGCTTCATCGAAAAAATACTGGTCAGCCTGCTTACCAAGCTAAGCAACTTTGTGCCTGAGGCAGGTATCTGGCTCAATACGCAAAGGCCTGAATGGAACGACGCCAACAACGCGCTAACGGGCTTTGGGGCGTCCATGGTTACCCTGTACCATATCAGGCCGTTGATCTATTTCTTGCTGAACATCACAGAAGAGAGCGAGCACCGGCACTTTGCCCTGATGGGCGAGGTATACCGGTTTTATAAGGATATTTCGGATGCTCTGAACAAGCATCAGGATCTATTGCCCGGTGGATTTTCGGGAGCTGACCGGAAAAAAATAACGGATGAACTGGGTACGGCAGGGGAACGATACCGGACAGCGGTTTACCGGGGGTTTTCCGGACAATACAAAACCCTGTCTAAATGGGACCTGCTTGATTTTTACTGCCTTGTGTTGGATTATGTAGACCAGTCTGTTGAAAAAAACAGGCGGGCAGATGGTTTGTATCATGCCTACAACATGCTTGAGTTCAAAGAAGATGCAATTGATATCCATCATCTTTATCTGATGCTGGAGGGACAGGTGGCTATCCTTGACAGTGGTTTTCTCGGACCCGGACGATCCCTGGAACTCTTGGATGCCATGTTTGAAAGTGAACTGTGGAGAGAAGACCAGGGAAGCTTTATGTTGTACCCCAACCGGACATTGCCGGGCTTTATGGAAAAGAATAACATTCCAAAAGCGCGGGCGGAAGATTCCAGGCTCTTTAAGGCCTTGCTTGAACAGGGCAACAAAGACATCGTCGTAAGGGACCTGGACGGACAATACCATTTCAATGCAAGCCTGAAAAATGCCCGCATACTTGAGGATGCCTTGCAACAGCTACCCCCGGATGTTGACCCGGACCTGGTTGCAGCCGAAACCCCTGCAGTGAAAGAAATGTATGAAGAGGTCTTTGCACACAGGTTTTTTACAGGTCGTTCAGGGTCTTTTTACAAATATGAGGGGCTGGGGTCCATTTACTGGCATATGGTCTCCAAGTTATTGCTTGCGCTGGGTGAACGGGTTCTTGAATTTTCGAAAATCCCTGAAAATGCACCTATCATCCCCTTGCTTAAGAATCATTATTACAGGATCAAGGCAGGCATTGGTATGCATAAGAAGCCGCAGGAGTACGGCGCTTTTCCCACCGAACCTTATTCGCATACACCCCTGATGATGGGGGTGCAACAGCCGGGTATGACCGGACAGGTCAAAGAAGATATTTTAAGCCGTTTTAATGAACTTGGCCTGGTTGTCGAGCAGGGAGCAATACAATTCAATCCCGCATTGATCAGGGAAGAGGATTTTGATGACCAGGGGCTGGTGACGTTTACTTTTTGCGGAACCAATGTCCGGATAAAAAAATCCAATAAACACAGCCTGGAAATCCATCGGCGCGACAACCCGGACCCTGTCCGCTACGATCATACAGTCTTGCCCGCAGATATCTCAGGGGAGATATTTGACCGCCGCAATGCCATAGAGCGGATTGTTTTTAATTACAAACCATGAACAACCCTGTGGTGAGTATGCGCCCGTCTGCCACCAGGGAGTAAAGATATGTTCCCCCGGGCAGGTGGTTGGTATCAATGCGTATTGTATTGCCGGCAATGTCAAGCCTTACCTTCTCTGCCATTCTTCCGCTTATGGTACGGACTTCCAGGAAGGCTGTTTGAATGCCGGCAGGCAAATCATAACGCAGTACGGTATGGCCGGTGGCCGGATTGGGCATCGGTCCTGAAATGATATTTGGCTGGTTTATGGAGCCGTTTGCATGGGTGGTATTTTGGGTAATAAATACAACGGTCACCCATACTGTTTCAAACGCTTCCTGCCTGCTGAAAAATTCGTACTGGATGATGCTTTGACCCACCTGTGAGTATGGGTAATATTCAGCATAGAAATCGGTATCTGAAGAGGTATGGTGAGGGAGCAGTGAAATTGGTTCGGGTGATTCATACACATCGGGAGAAAAACAGTAATTGTTCCAGCAAAAGGCGTTGTATGTGCCTTCAAGGATGTCTGCTTCGATTTTCCTGACCATGACCTCCAGGGTATCTTCGGTGTTGTTGTAAAAAAAGACATCTGCCCGGATGATGTCGGCTGTGTGTTCACCGGTAATCCAGAGAGTATCGCCGGTAATGACGTTCTCATCTGCGTCATATAGCACAATGCCCTGACCCAGGGCCGCAAATACCAGGAGAAAGGCAATCACAGAAAGCAAACCGGGTTTGTTGATCATTTTTGGTTGTGTTGCTATGGAAGATGCAACAAAAATACATATAAAAGCATCAGGGTAAATGAAAAATATTGATAAATTTACATCTCAAAATAATACCATCAATCAATTAAAAAAATGAAACATACGATTCTTTTCCTGGCATATTGCCTTGCCTGTCTCTCATCGGCCGGTCAGGTGTTTGTGCACGAAGATTTCAGCGATGGCGGCATGCCTCCCGATGGATGGAGCGTCAGTTCACATGCTGTCAACTGGTCTGTATCTCAAACCAACAATGCGGGTGGAGAGGTTCCCGAAGCCCGCTTCACCTGGTCACCGAGCTTTGTTGGCGAATCGCGGTTGATATCGCCATCCATCGACCTGTCCG
>PWON01000061.1 GCA_003557385.1 Bacteroidales bacterium
CCTGCCGTATACCTGCAAATGAGCCGCACCAACCTGTCGGGCACCCCTTTTGAAGAAGATCTTGAACGGGAACAACAAAAAACATTCCTGGATATGCTCAATGCCACCTATGTGGCCTTTACCAGGCCATCGGAGGAATTATATATCCTGTCAAAAAAAGAGGAAAAGAATTACAAAACATAAAACATCCAGGGGCTGCTGCACCATTTTCTTCAAAACGAAGGGCTGTGGCGCGATGGGAAAGACAATTACCGGTTCGGTCAGGTTGAAGCGGTCGACAAGAAAAAAAGCCCCCGGACAGCATCCGCGTCACCATTGCACCGGCTGCTGTCATCCCCATGGAGCAAGGCACTCAGGATGCGATCACACCAGGCTGCGCGCAAACTGTTGTTTGACCCCGGCGATCCTCTTGAACGGGGCAATCTCCTGCACCGGGCCATGGAAAACATCCATCATGCAGGCGACATCGAAGCTGTGTTGGAACAAATGCGCGACAACGGGGAAATCGACACAAAGAAGATGACGGAATGGTCTGAAAAAATTCGTCATATGCTTTCAGATACCCGCATCGCACCCTATTTTTCGGCAGACGCAAAAATCAAAACCGAGGCCGGGCTCTTCGACCAGGACGGTTCGTTTTACCGCCCCGACCGCGTGGTGTTTCTCAAAGACGAATGCGTCATCATCGATTACAAAACCGGCAAGCGTTACCGCAAACACGAAGACCAGATGAATACCTATGCCGGCATCCTTCAAAAAATGGGCTATCCCGCCGTAAAAAAAATCCTGCTATACCTGGATGAAGGCAAGGCAAAAACAGTCTAAATAAAAACTGATGGTTTTCAGGCATTTTCGTGCTTGAATCGGGTTATTTTCTGAACATTTATTTGTATTTTGGAAGGCATTTTTCCGGATTGTTGGATATGGCCGGTGCACAGCAGCATTGCCTGCGCGGCGCATCAAAACATCAGGATCAAAAGGTATTGACAGATAAACATATACATATGTCAACAGAAGAAATCATAAAACAATTTGAACCGGCACAACACAATTTGCTCAACATCCTGCATGCGGTACAAAACAGTCACCCGCAAAACTACCTGACCGAACAGGCACTGGAAGAAACGGCGCGGTACCTGAAGCTGACCAAAAGCTCGGTGTACGGGGTGGCCCGGTATTACACCATGTTCAGCCTGAAACCGCGTGGACGCCATCTCATTCGCCTGTGTGTATCGCCCGTATGTGAACTGCTGAAAGCCAATGACATTCTTGCTATACTGCAAAAACACCTGGGTATTGGGGTCGGGGAAACCACATCCGACGGTTTATTTACCCTGGAGTTTTCGGAATGTTTGGGCCAGTGCCAGGAAGCACCGTCCATGATGATAAATGACCAGGTATATAACGGACTGGATGAGGAAGAGACAGGGAGGGTGTTGGAGGAAATACGGAAGAAGAAGTAAATAGTAATTAGTAATTAGTATTTGGGGTTTTGTAGGTTAAATTTGGTGGTTAGTTGGAAGTTAATTACGGGTTAGTATGATGGAAGAAAAAAAAATATTACTAAAAAACGTTGGGGTCATTGATCCGGGCTGTATTGACGATGCCATTCGGGCCGGGGGATACGAGGGGTTGAAAAAAGCGCTGAAGATGGCGCCTGCACAGGTGATCGATGAACTTGAACGGTCGGGTCTTCGCGGGCGTGGCGGGGCCGGGTTCCCCACCGGGATGAAACAGAAGTTTACCAGCGATTCCTGCTTGAAGTGTCCCCAGCGCTATGTGGTGGTCAATGCCGACGAAGGCGAACCCGGTACCTTTAAAGACAGGGTCATCATGGAGAAGGATCCCCATCTGTACCTTGAAGGGACGATCATTGCCGCATTCGCCATTCAGGCCACCAAAGGGTATATCTACATCCGCGGCGAATACCACGAATCGATCCGGAAAACGGAACAAGCCATCCGGGATGCACGAAATAAAGGGTTCCTGGGAAAGAATATCCTGGGTTCAGGCTTTGATTTTGATGTGGAAATCAAACTCGGAGCCGGCTCTTACCTCTGCGGCGAAGAACTGACCATGCTCGAGTCGCTTGAAGGCAAGCGGGGCCATCCGCGCATTAAACCTCCTTTCCCGGCCGAAAAAGGCGCATTTGGAATGCCCACCCTGGTCAACAATGTGGAAACCCTGGCCAACCTGCCCCGGATCATCGAACATGGTTCAGAATGGTACCGGACCATTGGCACGGAGCGTTCGCCGGGAACCAAGATATTTACCATCAGCGGACAAGTGGCAAAGCCCGGTTATTATGAACTGCCCATGGGTGTCACACTGCAGGAATTGATAGACCTTGCCGGGGGCATGCGTAACGGCAGGGCATTCAAGGCAGCCCTGCTGGGCGGTGCGGCCGGCACTTTTGTTGATGCGTCCATGCTAAACGAGCGGATGACATACGACAACCTGAGAGAAAAAGGCGCCACCCTGGGGAGCGGTGCCGTGATCGTATTGGCAGAAGGAGATAACGTGTCAGACATCCTGTACAACTGCCTTCGGTTTTTCAAACATGAATCATGCGGCAAATGCGTGCCCTGCCGGGTGGGAACGGCACAACTGGTAAACAAAGCCGGCCAGCTGCGCAACGGCCACTCCGGCAACACCACCCTGTTACAACAGATGGTCCGCGAGGCAGAGATCATGGCGGGCACCTCGCTTTGCCCGCTCGGACAATCGCCCATTCTGCCCCTTGAATCTTTTTCACGATATTTTAAAGAACTACAATGAGCAAATTCGTAAACCTTACCATAGACAACAAGAACGTCAGCGCACCGGAGGGTGCCAACCTCCTGCAGGTGGCCAAAGACCACGGCATAGCCATCCCGCACCTTTGCTATCACAAAAAACTCAGCCCGACCGGTGCATGCCGCCTGTGCATTGTCAAGATCAAGGAACAGCGCGGACTGATCGCTTCCTGTGCGGTGCAGGTTAGCGATGGCATGGAGGTCACCGCCTTCGACGACGAACTGGAAGAAGCCCGCAGGTACCTGCTCGATTACCTGCTTTGCGAACATGACGAAACATACGACGGAAGCTATCCGGACGAATTCCGGGAATTGATTTTCGGGTACGGGCTCGATAAAAAAGAAAACCGCCGCTTCCCTTCAATCTGGAAGGAACTGGGATATCCAAAAGATGAAAGCTCCCCGGTGCTTGGTTATGATGCCGCCAAGTGCATCAAATGTTTCCGTTGCATCAAGGCCTGCGACGAAGTACAGGGAAAAAATGTGCTCTCGTTCACCAACCGTGGGATCATTTCCTATATAGTCGGCGGGTTCGACAAATGGGGCGAAAGCGAATGCGATGGATGCGGCGAATGCATTCAGCTTTGTCCCACAGGGGCCATCGTGGAAAAACCACATCGCAACGAAATCAACCTTGAAAACGGCATTCGCAGGGTGCGCACCACCTGCCCCTACTGTGGCGTCGGTTGTCAGCTGGAACTCCTGGTCCGGAACGGAAGGATCGTCCGCAGCAACGGCGTGGAAGGTGTGAGTCCCAACGACGGGCGTCTCTGTGTAAAGGGCCGTTTCGGGTACGATTACGTCCAACACCCCGACCGGCTTACCACCCCACTGATCAAAAAGAACGGGAAGTTTGTGGAAGCCTCCTGGGACGAAGCCCTGGACCTGGTGGTCCGCAAGTTTACGGAGATCAAAGAAAAATACGGACGAAAGGCCCTGGCGGGCTACGCCTCCGCAAAAACCACCAACGAAGACAACTACCTGTTTATGAAGTTGGTGCGCACTGTTTTCAGAAACAATAACGTGGATTATTGCACACGCCTTTGCCACGCATCCACCGTTACGGCCATGCTGCGTTCACTGGGCGACGGCGCCGGCAGCAACTCCATTGAGGACTATGCACACAGCGACTGCATGCTGGTAACGGGCAATAACATGATCGAGACCCACCCGGTAACCGCCACCTATGTAAAATATGCCGCACAACGCCACGGGTCAAAGATCATCATCATCGATCCCAGGTGGACGCCTCTGGTAAAGGATGCCTTTATTTGGCTCCAGCCCGGGCTCGGAACGGACGTGGCCCTGCTCAACGGAATGATCCGTGAAATCATCAATGCAGGACTGATCAACAAGGACTTCATAGAAAAACGTGTGGATGGTGGAATGAAAGCCTTTGAGGAGTTGAAGGCCCTCACACAGAAATACACCCCCGGATATGTCGAAGAGATCACCGGGGTGCCTGCTTCCCTGATGCAGGAAGCCGCCCGCACCTATGCCGGCGCCAAGCGCCCGCTGATCGCCACCGGAATGGGCTACAGCCAGCAGGTGACCGGCACGCACAATGTGTTTTGCCTGATCAATATGATGCTCATTACCGGGCAGATAGGACGGCCTGGTGCCGGGCTCAATCCGCCGCGCG
>PWON01000179.1 GCA_003557385.1 Bacteroidales bacterium
GTGAAAGGGAATTTTCGTTGCCGCTACCGGTGATCCTGTTTTATGAGCGTACGATGTATGTGTTCTCCAGCCACCATTTTCAACATGGTTACGCCAGCCATAAAGGTTTCCGGATTGCTGCGGAAGGGCCCGGGAAGGGCCGTATTGTGCGTGTTCTGGAAGATGGTGTAAGCCCCGACCCCAATGCATCGGCCATTTATGATTTTTCCATTACCAAAAATGTGGTGGCCATTTTCTTTGCCTCCGCACTGCTTTGTTTTATTTTTATCAAGGTGGGCAAAAGATACCGGGATGCCGACATATATGCCACTCCAAAGGGGATGCCATCCTTCTTTGAACCGCTGATTCTTTTCGTCAGGGACCAGATTGCCATCCTGGCTATTGGCCCGGATAAATACAGGCCATTTATGCCCTATCTGCTCACGGCATTCTTTTTCATTTTTCTGAACAACCTCCTGGGCCTTGTCCCATTTTTTCCGGGGGGTGCCAATGTTACCGGCAACATCAGCGTTACCTTTGTGTTGGCTATGTTCACCTTTTTTACCACACACTGGTTTGCAAACAAGGCTTATTGGCAACATATGTTCAATATGCCGGGCGTGCCTATGTTTTTGAAATTTCCCATACCTATTTTGCCGGTGATTGAAATAGTTGGGGCGTTTATAAAACCATTTGTGCTGATGATCAGGTTGTTTGCAAATATTACCGCCGGGCATATGGTGATCCTTAGCCTCACTTCGCTGGTTTTTGTGCTGGGGTCGGTAAGTATTTTAATGGGATATGCCATTTCACCGCTCACAGTTATTTTTATCATATTTTTGAATTTTTTGAAGATGCTTGTGGCATTTTTGCAGGCCTATATATTTACGCTCTTTAGTGCATTCTTTTTTGGTATGGCTGTTCCAAAGCCGGATCACTGAATATTATTAACCTAAATGTAGAAACATGACTTCATTATTTGTATTGTTAAACAGCGTGGACATTGCGCACGAATGGATGAAACTGGGTGCCGCATTTACCGCCGTGATTGCGGTATTCGGTGCTGCATACGGCATTTCCGTAATTGCAAGAAGTGCGATTGACAACATTGCCCGGCAACCTGAAGCAGGGAGTGATTTGCGTTCTTCCATGGTGGTGTCTGCCGCACTAATCGAAGGGATCACTTTTTTTGCCCTGGTAATCGTGTTGCTGACGCTCTTTGTTTAGTGCCGGCATTGCCTGGTTGTTTGCCCGGGATCCTGATCCGGAATACATGACCTGTGTAATCTTTCCGGCTGGTATTTTTAATGTAAAGTATTCAAAAAGCCTGAGTTATGGAACTATTAATGCCTGGTTTAGGTCTAATTTTCTGGATGACTGTGTCATTCGGTTTTGTATTGCTTATTTTGAAAAAGTATGCATGGAAGCCCATATTGCACGTGCTTAACCGGCGCGAAAAACAATTGGCCAAATCATTCAGTGATGCCAGGCGTATTGAGTATGAAATGTCGCAGCTTGCCGTGATAAAAAGCACACGCATTGCCGAAGCGGACAAAATGTATCAGGAGATCACGGCAAAAGCCCGCCTGGACGCTGAAAAGATCATAGAAGAAGCCAAACAAAAAGCGATGGAAGAGGCCAGCATCATTTCTGAAAAAGCCGATGAAATGGTGGAGGCATATAAAAAACAGGCCATGCTTGAGATCAGGGGGCAATTGTCATCATTGTCGCTTGATATTGCAGAGAAAGTGTTGCAGGAGGAGTTCAGCGACAGGAGCAGAAATGCCAGTTATGTGAACAAATTGCTTGAAAAGGTGGCGGCCAATTAGCACTGCAATCCTGACATCCCAGCATATATGCCACAACGTAGCCATATCCTGAACAAACGTTATGCCAGGGCCCTGCTTTCCCTGGCCGTGGAAAATAACATTCTGGAACGGTCATACAGGGATATGCAGGGGATATACGAGGTATTCAAAAACAATAAATCGCTCGGGATACTTTTCAAGAGCCCTGTGATCCGGGTTTCAAAAAAGCAGAATATCGTGTCGCAGTTATTTAAAAACAAGGTGCATCCCCTGATTCTTCGTTACATGCTGATCATAGTCCGCAAACAGCGTGGCAACCTGCTTGAGGGCATTTCCAATGCCTATTTGCGTGTCTATAAGGAATACCTCGGTATTGAACAGGTAAAACTGACCACGGCCGTTCCGGTAGATGACACTGTAAGGGCTCGTGCGCTTGAAGCTGCAAGGAAGATCACTCCCCACGAAATTGAGTTTGAAGAGTCAGTTGACCCGGACATCATTGGGGGCTTCATCCTCAACCTGGGTGACAAACAGTTCAATGCAAGTGTAAAACACCGCATGCAGCGGATCAGGAAACATTTGCAGAATCATTAAAAAAAGCGGCTATATGTCTGACATAAAACCTTCTGAAATCTCAGCCATCTTGCGACAGGAGATGGCAGGTTTTTCACTTGAAACAGAGCTGGAAGAAACGGGAACCGTGTTGCAGGTCGGTGATGGGATTGCCCGCATTTATGGCCTTGGCAATGCATGGGCGGGCGAGATGATCAGCTGCAATGACGAGGAGATGACCGGGGTGGTGCTGAACCTTGAAGAAGATAATGCGGGGATTGTATTGCTGGGTGAAGCAAGAAACCTAAAGGAGGGTGATGTGGTAAAACGAACCGGTCATATTGTATCGGTCAAAGTGGGAAAGGCGCTATTGGGCAGGGTGGTGAACACGCTCGGTCAGCCTATCGATGGTAAAGGAAAGATCGAAGGCCCGCTGTATGAAATGCCGCTGGAACGGAAAGCCCCCGGGGTAATTTATCGCCAGCCGGTTAACCAGCCCTTGCAAACGGGCATCAAGGCAATTGATGCGATGATCCCCATAGGCAGGGGGCAGCGGGAACTCATTATTGGAGACAGGCAAACCGGCAAAACAGCCATTGCCGTGGATACGATTATCAGCCAGCGCGAATGCTACGAAAAAGGAGAACCTGTGTTTTGTGTGTATGTTGCCATAGGCCAGAAAGGTTCAACGGTGGCCAATATTGTAGAGCAACTCGAAAAACACGGGGCCATGCCCTATACGGTGGTGGTGGCCGCTTCTGCCAGTGACCCGGCGGCCATGCAATTCTTTGCGCCATTTACAGGAGCCGCCATCGGAGAGTTTTTTCGCGATACCGGTCGTCATGCCCTGGTGATTTACGATGACCTATCGAAACAGGCAGTATCTTACAGGGAAGTTTCATTACTGCTCAGACGCCCGCCCGGCAGGGAGGCTTATCCCGGGGATATCTTTTACCTGCACTCACGTTTGCTGGAACGTGCCGCCAGGATTATCTCTTCTGACGACATTGCACGCAAGATGAATGATATTCCGGACTCCATCAGGGATATGGTGAAGGGGGGAGGCTCGCTGACTGCTCTTCCCATAGTGGAAACACAGGCAGGTGACGTTTCGGCCTATATTCCCACCAATGTGATCTCCATTACCGATGGTCAGATATTTTTGGAATCCAACCTGTTTAACGCAGGCGTACGGCCTGCCATAAACGTAGGGGTCTCCGTCAGCCGTGTCGGTGGAAATGCCCAGATGAAGGCCATGAAAAAGGTTGCGGGCACACTGAAAATTGACCAGGCCCAATACCGTGAACTGGAAGCATTCGCAAAATTCGGATCAGATCTTGACCCCCTTACAAAAAAGATACTCGACAAAGGGGCACGGAACATGGAAATCCTTAAACAAGGTCAGTTTAATCCCGTGCCGGTTGAAGAGCAGGTAGTCATTCTTTATTGTGGTACAAAAGGCCTGCTTATGGACATACCACTTGACAAAATAAAGCGGTTTGAACAAGCATTCATCAAATCGTTGCGCGAAACACAGTCCGGTTTACTGGCCCGGATTAAAGAAGGGTATTGGGATGAAGACAACATCGGGGTGATCAACAAGACAGTGGAAACCTTGCTTCCCGGTTTTACGGGAGACAAAGATGTGCTTTCTTCTTCCGCTTAACCCGGAAACTATTGTGCCATGCCAAGCCTGAAAGAAATACGTACGAGAATTGCGTCTGTGAGGTCAACACGGAAGATTACCGGTGCCATGAAAATGGTGGCTGCTTCAAGGCTGCGAAGGGTGCAGAACCATATTGTGCACCTGCGTCAATATGCCTCGATGTTGAAGGACATCCTGAATGACATGATGCACCATGTTCCTTTTTCAGGCTACAGTGTATATATGAAGGAGCGCGATACCAAAGATGTGTTGCTGGTGTGTATCGGCTCAAACAGGGGCCTGTGCGGCACCTACAACACTTTTTTGATCAAACGCACACTCAGCGAATTGTATGCACTGCGTGAGGAAGGGTATGAAGTAAAACTGATGGCGATCGGGAAAAAGATCGAACGTTTTTTTGCAAAAAGGGA
>PWON01000230.1 GCA_003557385.1 Bacteroidales bacterium
ACTGGTGGTTGATATGCTGGAATCGTTGAAAGATATCAGGAGCATGAAGGACATCAGGGCTGAAAAGGCCCGGTTGCGTTATGAAGCCCTGATCGCCGAAACAAAGATGATGGAAAGTTTCCGTGCTGTGGAGCGGATGTTTACCTTTTTTTCAGGCGTGCGCCGCGTTTCCGGTGCATTGGTCTATGCTTTTGGTGTCATGTCGAAAGTAGGCAGTTTTCTTGGCCGGATATTCGGAAAGTCAAAAAAGGAGGCGCCCGATCAGGAAGAGGATACCACGGCATATTACTGATCTGACTGCCGCGTTTCCCTAAAATGTATTGTAAGGTGTACAATTTCCGGGCGCTTGCCAACGCGCACCGGTGGCCCCCATGTGCCGATCCCGCTGGTTACATAGGCGTGCATCCCGTCTATTTTCCCATACCCGTAGCTGATGGTATACATGGCCCGGGTAATATAATTAAGGGGCCACATTTGCCCGTGGTGGGTATGACCGGACAATTGCAGATCTACCCCTGACTTTGCCGCTTTTTCCAAATAAAACGGCTGATGGTCCAGCAAAATGACCGGGTAGTTTTGATCTGTTTTGTCCATCAGTTCTGAAAGTGGTTTACGCTGCCGGCCGGTGAACCTGGCTTTGTCGCGGTCGTCGCGACCGACCAGGTAAAAACCCTCACCCACCTTTTCGACCCGATCGCGCAATATCTTTATGCCGTGATTTTCAAGGTATTCCTGGGCTTCTGCCGAACCACCAATATGCTCATGGTTGCCCATGACGCCGTATACCCCCAGCGGGGCCTGTAATTCCCTGAGAACCTCACCGCTGTTCTGACGGATCACCGGGGCCAGGTCTTCATCAAGGATGTCACCGGCCAGCAAAATAATGTCGGGTTCGATCTTTTTTACCGTTTCAATGGCCTTTCGCAATTGCCCGTTGCCAATCAGGGTGCCCAGGTGGATGTCAGACATCAATACGGCACGGATGCTGTTGAATGTGCCGGCTTCTTTGCTGATGTGGATGTCGAGGTGCCTGACCCGGGGGTGCCGCGAATTGATATGCCCCGCAATGAGTGTGAGTGTTACCAGGGCTACTGACCCGGCAAAAACCAGCATGCGTGTTTTGCCCATGTTGGCAGTCACCGCTTGCGGGAAAAATGGAATGGCATGGTTAACCAAACGCAACAGGTCAAAAAACACCACCAGCAGGAAAAAATAGAGCATGGCCCCGAGCCAGAAGGACCCTGTCCAAACCAGCACGTCGCTGAAGGTGCTCAGGTAAATATTCTCAAGGATGCGTCCGGCGATGTAAGCAGATGCCAGGATCCAGAAAAGCCAGATATACCATGTCCTGAAAGGACTGTCTGAGGGAAGGGACTGCAATCCCCGCATGAATACATAATAATTTGCCAGGGCATAGATGCCCATGACGATGGTAAAAAATATCATAAAAGCCATTTTTTGTTTCATTGATGGTCAATTGGCCGGCAACCCAGCCCGGGCATATTATCATCATTCAAACAAATGTATCCCAAAAAATGTTCTTAGGAATGTAAACCAGTCCGTGAGCTTGTCTGCCACGTGTTTGCAAACGCCCGGTTCACCGGGCTAAAAAAAATATATGAATTGACGGAAGTCTTGATATTATGGAAGTTAAAGGAAAAACAGCGATCATTACAGGCGCCACCTCAGGCATTGGGCGCATGGCGGCCCTGAACCTCGCCGCAAGGGGGGCCATCCTGGTGTTGCCGGCGCGCAGCATGGAAAAAGGGGAGGCCCTGAAAAAAGAGATCCAGGATAAGAACCCGGGTGCTGTCGTGGAGCTGATGCCATGCGATCTGGCCTCGATGAACGACATCAGGGAGTTTGCAGATGCATTTCGTGCAAAACATGACCGGCTGCACATCCTGATCAACAATGCGGGTATCTGGGAGATGAAACGCCGGGAATCGGCCGATGGCATCGAATTGAATTTTGCAGTCAATCACCTGGCCCCTTTTCTGCTCACCAACTTGCTGCTCGACATCATCAAAGACAGCGCCCCGGCAAGGATTGTCAATGTATCGAGCATGATCCACAAACGAACCCGTATGAAATTTAACGACCTGGAAAAGAAAAAACGCTGGAGCAGCATGCACGCCTATGCCCAGAGCAAACTGGCCAATGTGTTGTTTACACGGAAGCTGGCCAGGGACCTTGAAGGAAGTGGTGTGACTGTCAATTGCCTGCACCCCGGGGTGGTCAATACCCGCCTGTTTGACCAGATGCCTTCGTTTATGCTGAAAGTATTTCAATGGTTCATGATCTCTCCCGAAAAAGGAGCGCAAACCACCATTCACCTTGCCACTTCACCCGCACTTAACGGCATCAGTGGCGAATATTTTGCCAAAAACAAAGTAGCCAAAACCACCCGGCATGCAAAGGACATGAAAGTGGCTGAACAACTTTGGGAGGCGAGTGAAGTGTATTGCGGGCTCTAAAACAGTAATCTATGCCTGTAACAAACCACCTTAAAGGGGAAACGAGTCCCTACCTGCTGCAACATATCCTGAATCCTGTCGATTGGTACCCCTGGGGGAAAGAGGCGTTGGACAAAGCCCGCAGGGAGAACAAACCGCTGCTTGTCAGTATTGGCTATTCAGCCTGCCACTGGTGCCATGTGATGGAACGCGAAAGTTTCAAAGACAGGGAAGTGGCGCACCTGATGAACCGGCACTTTGTATGCATCAAGGTTGACCGGGAAGAACGCCCCGACATAGATCACCTCTACATGAATGCAGTGCAAATGGTTTCCGGACACGGCGGATGGCCCCTGAATTGTTTTGCGTTGCCCGACGGAAGGCCTTTCTGGGGAGGTACTTATTTTCCGAAGCAGCAATGGATGGGTATTCTGCAACGCGTGTCGGAACTCTACCACCAACAGTATGAGGATGTGTTGAAACAAGCCGACAACCTGACAAAGGGTGCCTCCACAGCACATTTTGTGGAGGCTGGTCGCGAAAACCCCGCCTTTGGCAGACCGGATGTACAGAACATGTTCGATAACCTGATGGAGTATGCGGACCGGAAGCAAGGTGGCACCGCAGGGGCCCCGAAATTCCCCCTGCCAGGCAACCAGGCCTTTTTGCTGCATTACCACAACCAAACAAAAAACCACCTGGCATTGGAGCAGTTCAAACTGACCCTTAAAAAAATGGCCATGGGCGGCATATATGATCAGATTGGGGGTGGTTTTGCACGTTATGCAACAGACGTACACTGGAAAGTCCCCCATTTCGAAAAAATGCTTTACGACAACGGGCAACTGATCTCCCTTTACTCGGATGCCTGTAAGCACACCGGGGACCCGTTCTACAAAGCGGTTGTGTACGAAAGCATTGCGTTTGCAGAAAGGGAACTTTCCTCCCCGGACGGGTTGTTTTATTCGGCCCTTGATGCAGACAGCGAGGGCGAGGAAGGCAAGTTCTATGTGTGGACCGGCAAGGAAGTGGATGCTTTGCTGGGCGATGATGCCCCGTTGATAAAGGAATATTACCGGATTGGCAAAGAGGGCCTGTGGGAGCAGGGAAAAAACATCCTGCTGCGCACTGTTGAGGATGAAGAATTTGCCCACCGGATGGACATGGACCGGGACTTGTGGAAAAAGGTACTCGACCGTTCAAAAAGAAAATTGCTTCAGGCCAGAGATGGACGTGTAAGGCCGGGCCTTGACAACAAGGTGCTGATTTCCTGGAATGCCTTGATGATAGCCGGTCTGTCGGATGCATACGCCGCTTTCCGTGACGAACGATTTTTGAAATCTGCCACGAATGCGGCCGATTTCATCCTGGCCCATGCTATGGACAAAGATGGCAGGCTCTACCGGACATTGTGGGACAAAAAACCTGTCATAGCAGGCTTTTTGGAAGATTATGCCTTGTTTTCGATGGCCCTGGTCAGCCTGTACCAGGTATCGGGGCGCCTTCCTTATCTGAAGGCAGCGAAAAAACTGGCGGAATATGTACTGGAACATTTTTCCACCCCGGGCACCCATTTGTTTGCCTTCAGCGCAACTGATGCCGAACAACTGGCGGCACCCCATTACGAGCTGCACGACAACGTAATCCCTGCATCGAACAGCGTAATGGCGCGGGTACTGTTTTACCTGGCCCACTATTTTGAAGAAGCGCGCTGGGGTGACCGCAGTTCAAAAATGCTTGGAGACATGCGGGAACGGCTCGACAAATACAGCAGCAGTTTTACCAACTGGGGCATATTGCTGATGCATCACACCGGACCTTTTCATACCATCGTGATTGCCGGCCCGGAAGCAGCTTCGCGAGCGGCTGAGTTCAACACCATGTATTTGCCGGATGTGCTGATCGCCTGGGCAGATACAGAAAAAAACGCAAGTGGTTTGCCTGTTTTCTCG
>PWON01000043.1 GCA_003557385.1 Bacteroidales bacterium
GGGGGTTAAGAAGCAAGGGGAAGCTATTACCGGCATTACGGCCTTCCTACTATTCTTTCACTTATGGGCCTGCACATTTTATAGTCTTCTAATTAAATGCCCCTTTAAGGTATGATTTGGTTTTTTCTTGTTGGGGATTTTGGAAAAATTCTTTTGCAGACCCCTGTTCGATCACTTCACCCATGTACATAAACACTATATGGTCAGCAATTCGCCTGGCTTGTCTTAGTACGTGGGTAACCAATATGATAGTGTAATGTTTTTTCAATTCGATGAATTGCTTTTCAATAACAGTGGATGAAATAGGATCCAAAGCCGATGTAGGTTCATCGGCAAGGATGATCTCAGGATTAACGGCAAGTCCCCTTGCCAGACATAAGCGTTGCTGTTGGCCTATACTCAGACGTGATGCGGGATCTTTAAGGCGGTCCTTAACTTCATCCCACAAATTGGCTTCAATCAAGTGCTTTTCCACAAGGGGCCTGAGTTTTTTTTTCCTTCTGATACCATTAATTCGTAACCCGTAAGCCACATTGTTAAATATGTTCATGGGCAATGGTGAGGGTTTTTGCGACAACAAACCCATTTTCTTTCGTATCCGGGTAATATCTGCAGTAGTATTTAGAATGTCTTCATTATCCAGGAAAACCTTCCCATTGATCTTTACATCATCATGCAGGTCATTCAGGCGGTTAAGGGTTTTAAGAAGCGAAGTCTTCCCGCAGCCGCTGGGGCCAAGAATGACTGTCACCTTGTTTTTAGGGATCTCTATGTTGATGTTCCTTAACACATGCTGCTTCCCGAAATAGAGGTTCAGGTTCTGAATTGAAATGATGGGATTATCCATAAGATTAATTTATCCTTGTTTTATGATATTTTCTGCTTAGAAACCGGGTAACAACACTGATGGTTAAAATGATTATTGTAAGGATCAGTGCAGCGGCATACGCCCTGTTCTGGACTTCAGGTATTGGTGAACCCAATTGAAAGAAAACAGCCAGGGGTAAGGTGGCGGTTTGATCCATCAGTGATGTGGGTATGTTGTCAGTATATCCGGTGGTGAAAAGCACCGCGGCAACATCTCCAATCCCTCTGCCAAAAGCCAGCAACACGGCTGTGATGATACCTGGAAAACACTGTCTGGTCACTACTTTAAATGCCACCTCCCGTTTGGTGGATCCTAAAGAAAAGGCGGATTCAAGCAATGTAAACGGCACATTCTTCATCACTTCATCCATTGCCCTGACCATAATAGGCAATATAAAAACTGAAACGGTTATAATTCCGGCCAGCAAACTTGCTTTTATACCTAAATATATCATAATGGTAAACCCAAACGCACCATAAACCACTGACGGGATTCCCCAAAGCAAATCCAGGATCAAACGAATGGAGTTGATGATTCTTTTGTTGTTTCGCAAGTGAACGTTCATAGCCAGCGACAATGGCAGGCTGACAGAGAGTGCCAGTATAACGGCGCCTGAGGCCAGGTACGCAGATCCGACAATGGCGTTCAACAGACCACCTTCACGTCCGAGATAATAACCTCCTTTTGGGGTCTGGCTTAACATTTCCCAGCTTAGTGATGGTAGACCTTTGTAAATAATGATTGATACAATAAAGAGCAGCAATATGGCCAGAAAAGACGTACTCAATATCATCAGCAAATAAAAAAAACGCTCTTCAAGTTTTTTAATTTTCATACTGGCGAATTTTTATCATATTACTGCCTTTTTTCCAGATAGATGATCAATCCCCTGGACAACATATTGAATATTACTACCACAACAAACAATATCAATGCAGCAAACATCAAAGCTGAATCGAACATGGGGATGCTCAGCATCTCCCCGTAATTGTTTGCTATCAGAGCCGGCAATGGGTAGCCGGGGTCAAATAGGTTTTCCGGGATGCCCACCACATTGCCCACCACCATAAGCACTGCGATTGTTTCTCCAAAAGCCCTGGACAGACCAAGTCCGAAGGCCGAAACAATGCCAGGAAAAGATCTGCGGATTACTACATTTTTGATGCTATCCCATTTGGTGGCACCAAGCGACAGGGATGCCTCAAATTGTTCAGCAGGCACTGTGCGAAATACTTCTATCAGGATGTTTAAAATAAAAGGGATCAGCATGATGGCGAGTACTATTCCACCGGCTAGGATACTAAAGCCTGTTGACTCGTAACCAAACAAAGGTGCCAGATACCGGCCGGTAAACGGAACGATGATCAACACCCCCCACACTCCGTAAATTACAGAAGATATTCCGGCCAGGATATCTATCACAGGTTGCATGATTCCTGAGAGTTTGTTGGAACCATAATATGTAAGGTAAATGGCTGAAAGCAAACATACAGGTGCTGTGATAACCAATCCCAGGAAGGTAATCCATAATGAACTGATAATAAAGGGGTAAAACCCAAACTGCCCGGCCATTGGCCGCCAAACGGAGGAAAACAACAAGTCGCCAATACCGCTGGTTTGCATTACCAGAAACGACTTGTAAAACAGGCTGATAAATATAGCGACGGGCAAGGCAAACACAAAGAACTGTGCAGCACTGATCCAGGCATTACTGAACCTGTCCTTGATCTTCCTAAGGGTCACGTACATTGGTTAGTTAAGTTTAGGACGGGGTAAGGCAGGCAGCTTCTCTTTTTGTGCGGCAATTCCCTCATCAAGGATCATAACATACCCAGCTTCTTTAACGAACTTCTGTCCTTTTTCCAATATCCAGTGCAGAAAGACGATAGCTGCAATATTTTCAGGATGCCCATTTGAGACCAGGTAAAGGTTACGTGCCGGTGGTGAAGGATAGCGGCCCTGGGAGATTGCCTCTGTCAGCTGATCAAGATCATTGTAGAAACGTTCTTCAGGATCAATGACTCCGCTTTCATTGATGTCAATAGGGATAATGCCCAAGTTTTCAAATGGTTTACGAGTGTTAATGTCATATGCAAAGGCAATGTTGTTGTATCCGACACCTGAACGATCATTTTTTACCACATCGGCCAGCCCAGGGTCACCAAACATGCCAATGCCCCTGATGTCTTCCTGTGACACACCAAGGTATTTAGCCCATGTTTCAGCAGCACCGCATGCATTAGACCTTGTATAGACAGTCATTTTTGTATCTCCGCTCACATCAAAGAATGATTCCCAGTTTTGACGATCCCCATCCAGAAAGATCTGCTGAAAATGCATTTTTTGAAGACCATGGGTCAGGATTTTATCCCGAAGGGGGTTATTGGTGTTGAAAGTAGGCAATACAGCATCTTTGGCCACAGCAATAAACCATGCGCCTCTTTCTTGCTCAACGGCGGTAATCTCTCTTGAAACCATTGCAATATCCACCATGTTGCCCAGGGCATCAGCCATCCCCTTACCCGCTCCACCGGCTGATATGTCTATGCGAACATCCGGATGCTCTTTACGGAACTCTTCTGCCCAACGCACTACCAAAGGATACATGGCCCATGCACCGGAAATGCTTATCCTCCCATACAAATTGCCATCCTCATCAAAGCCTGACTTTCTGCCATCAATGCAACTTTGCTGCGAGAGCAGAAGTGCAAATAAACCAAAAAACAGAATTAATCTTTTCATTGTATTGGGCTGTTATTTTTTTATAAATATACATGAATTTTTTTTCATTCGAAATTACACACAGACGAATAATAAAATATCTTGTAATGATTGATTAAAGCGGTAAGATTGAGCTCACCACACTCTGGGTAAGTTAAATTTCTGCTATTTAGATATGAGTGCCCGGTTCATGTGCTTCTTTTTGGCTGTGCATTAGAATGCAGAAGACCTGGGCTACAAGACGATGTGCAGTGCGGACAACCACAAATGCAATACGAAATTAAACCGAAAATCTCTTTTGCTAACCTACATTATGCATCCTTTATTTACAAAATATGAAAAAAGGTACTAAAATGCGTAAATTATAAACATTTAGTCATTTTGTGCTGTTTACAATATACAGTGTAGCAATACAGCGTGTGAAATCCCTTTTGTTAAACAATGAAAATGTATACCATGAGTACTTTTGCGCACAGTACGAAAATCAACTTTAAGAAAGAGATCACTTATGCCTCCAATAGCATTGTAAGTAAGCGTGTGCTGGAGAAGTCGACAGGGAATATCAGCTTGTTTGCCTTTGATCAGGGTCAACAACTCAGCGAGCATTCTGCTACTTTTGATGCCATGGTGCAGATCATCGAAGGCAAAGCGAAAATCACCATCGACAAAAACCCATACCCTCTTCAGGAAGGGGAGACCATCATTATGCCGGCTAACATTCCGCATGCAGTACACGCTGATGAGAAGTTCAAGATGTTGCTTACGATGATCAAGGGATGATTCTAAATCTGTCGACGGATTTCA
>PWON01000191.1 GCA_003557385.1 Bacteroidales bacterium
CACTTCTATTTGCGCTGGTTCCAGATCAAAAAGCCATCTGGCAGCCATCACTTCCAGCCCTTTGTTCATCATGGTGGCTGAGTCAATACTGATCTTATCGCCCATGTCCCAGTTTGGATGCATCAGCGCCTGGTTTTTTGTTACGCGGGAGAGTTGTTGCTTGTTCATCCCCCTGAAGGGACCGCCACTGGCAGTAAGATATATTTTTTCTGCAGGATTGCCGGCTTCACCTGCCAGGCATTGAAATACAGCGGAATGTTCTGAATCAACAGGGATGATATCAATTCCCTGACGTGCGGACATTCTGGCAATGCTGCCGCCGGCCACAACAAGGGTTTCCTTGTTTGCCAGCAGTATTTTCTTGTTGTACCGGATTGCATTGATGGTGGGGATCAGGCCTGAAATACCCACCAGGGCGGTCAGCACGGTGTCTGCGTCATCGGTGGTTACGATGTCTTCTATGGCATTGCTTCCGGCATAGACTTTTATCGGGAGATGCGACAGGGCAGTCCGGACCTCGCCATACAATTCCTTGTTGCCTATGACAACCGCCGCCGGCCTGTGCTGCAAAGCCTGTTCAACCAGCAACTGGGCGTTGTGCTGTGCAGTAAGGATGCTGGCAGAGAACAATGCACGGTTCTCAGAGATCAGTTCAAGCGCTTGTTGGCCGATTGAACCTGTAGAACCCAGAATGGCTATTTTTTTCGGTACGCGATGTGTCATTCGAATGCAATATAATCGGCGGGGTCCACGGGATTGCCATTGAACCAGAGCTCAAAATGAAGGTGCGTACCTGTTGAATACAAACCGGTATCCCCGATAATGGCAATGGCTTCGCCGGCTTCCACGAACTGGCCCTGTTGTTTCAGCAGGCTGCTGTTGTGTTTGTATATGGACAATATATTGTTGTCGTGCTGTATGCCAATGGTATAACCTGTTTCTATGGTCCAGGCAGCAAAGATCACTGTGCCGTCCAGGGTGGCTTTTATAACGGCATCATGATCGGCCACGATGTCTACGCCGTAATGACCATCACCCGGTCTGAAACGGCTGCTGATCATTCCATGCAGCGGTGTAAAGAAAGAGATATGAATGGCCTGCCCTACAGCACGAGCTTCCACTGCACCCCTGTAACCGTTGTCTGTTTGCAGCATTTGTTCTATTTCGGCGCGCAGGAGTGAATCCTCCCTTGATCGCGGCAATTCATCATACGTTACGGCCTCCGGATCGTCTGCTTTTTCCGGAATTTCTTCAATAAGGTCTCTTCCTTCCACAATATTGCGGATGTTCATTATGTACAGGTCTTTTTGACGCAGATCCCGTTCGAGTGAATCTGTCCTGAGTGACAATTCCCTTAAAACCTGACGCGTATTGAAGTCGGCATAACCCGGGATATATTCTTTCAATGGGGTAAATGCAATCAGATAAATGGTGGCCACGATCAAAAAAATGCTTGCCGTAGCTACAAACAAAAAAACATTAAACCTTGTAAATGCTATCGTCAGCTTTTCCTCCAGGGTGTCATTGTGCATGATCACCAGGCGGTATTTATGATGAAGTTTTTTTAAAAACCCTTTTTTCTTTTTTTCTTTGTCCATTGGAAATGTTGCAATTACCTGAACCAATGCAAAAGTACACATTTTCCTGCTTTTTGCCTTTGTGATTCCAGATAATATTTTCGTTGTTTGAGAGTTATACTTGTGATAATTTAAGTGATTTGCATGCACTTCGATAAGAATCGTTTTTCCTGGGCCGGATTGTTGCTGGCTTCGGTCATGGTGTTGTCCATGTTTGCGGGTTGTTCCACACAAAAAAATTCCTGGGTCAACCGGACATACCATACCATCAATGCCAAGTACAACGGGTTTTTTAACGCCCGTGAGAGTTACAAGGAAGGTGTATTGCGTCTTTCTGAACTACATACCGACAACTACGACCAAATCCTTTCTGTGTTCCGTTATGGCGATGAACAAAACGCAAACACCATCCGGGGCAATATGGATGTCACTTACGAGAAAGCCAGCCTTGTCATCCGTCGCCATTCCATGAATATTCGCGGGGAGGAATACAACAAATGGATTGACGAATCTTACTTCCTGATTGCACGCTCCCATTTTTTTAAGAGGGATTATACCCTGGCCATCCTCACCTTTGAATACATCATCAGGCAATACGACACAGAGCGAAGCCATGACTCCAAGGTATGGATCGCCAAAGCCTACAACCAGCAGGAAAGATATGAACAGGCCTTGCGAATGCTTGAATTGCTCGAAAACAATTACCGCGAAGGATTGCTGGAGGATCAAACCGTTGCCCTGTTCCGGAAGGCTTATGCAGACTATTTCATCCGGCAGGGAAATCACATGAGGGCTGCTGCCGAACTTGAAAAAGGCATTGCCTATGAAGGAAATCGACGTGAACGATCGCGCCTGACCTTTATACGGGCGCAATTGTACCATCATGCTGGCCAATACGCCCAGGCACAGCAAACCTACCAAAAAGTCCTGGAAATGCGCCCCGATGCCGCCATGGCATTCCAGGCACGAATTGGCATGGCCCTGGCCTATGATCCCTCGGTAGGAGGGAGTGGTTTTATCCGTCGCGAACTGAATGATATGTTGTCGGAAGAACGGAACAGGCCCTATTACGACCAGGTGTATTATGCCCTGGCACAATTGTATATGCGCGAAAACAACGAAGCTGAGGCCATCAAAATGTATGAAAAATCGGTGGAGGCCAGTGACGGGAACAGTATACAAAAGGGACTGTCATTTTTACGCCTGGGCGAAATATTTTTTGAACACCCCGACTATCAAAAAGCCAATTTGTTCTATGACAGCGCAACAACCTTCCTGCCCCGCAGTTATGATAATTATGACGAGATCAAGGCCAGGCAACAGATCCTTTCAGGACTGGCGCAGCTTAGCCGGGTCATTGCCCGCGAAGACAGTTTGCAGCGATTGGCCATGCTAAGCCCGGAACAGCAAATTGCTGCAGTGGATGCCCTGATCGCCGATTTGCGTGAGCAGGAGGTGCTTCGTGCAGAAGCCGAAAGGGAAAGGATGCAGGCCATGCGCGAAGCAGGTCAAACCGCCAGGCAAACCCGGGGAACCACCGGTGGGGACAGGGCCTGGTATTTTTATAACCCAACGGCTGTCAGCAACGGCCAGATGGAGTTTTTTAGTCGTTTTGGTGAAAGGCCGCTCGAAGACCTTTGGCGTATCAGCAATAAGCAAATGATGGCCGGGGACTTTGGCATGGACTTACCGGGTTACGATGAGATGGAAACAGAAGAGGATACCCTTGAACTGGATGAATATGACAGGGATACATACCTGCGCAATATTCCCAACACCGAAGAACAGATGGTGGTTTCCAAAAACCGCCAGATACAGGCCCATTACAATACCGCCATGATTTTCAGGGATCAGCTCCGGGATTTTGGCAATGCAATCGGTATTCTGGAAACCTTGTTGAACGATTTTCCGGGCAGTGAGCGGGAACTGCTTGCCCTGTATCATTTGTATTACCTGCATCAGGGAAAGAACAATCACACGGCAGCAGAAACAGTGAAAAACAAGCTCCTGAACCTATACCCCGACAGCGAATATGCGAAAATCATCGGGGATCCTGATTATGCCGAGAATGTAAGAAAAAGGCATAACCTGGCCGGCGAGCTTTACAGGGAGAGCTATGAGGCGTTTTTTTCGGGACGTTATGATGTGATTGGCCGCAACAGGCAGGCAATCGACACATTGGAAGTATCGCATGAACTCAGGGCCCGTTTTGCCTATTTGCATGCGATGGCACTTGGAAAATCAGATGAACAGGATCTTTTCAGGACGGAGTTAAAGTATATCATTGACGCTTACCAGGATACACCTGTACACAAACCTGCTTCCGTTCTACTGGCTTCACTGCAGTCAGCGGATGCGGGTGCCGGAGCTTCACATCCGGAAGAAGCCTCAGTTTCAAGAAGAAGGGATCGTGCCCCAATCGATACACCTTTTGCCTTTTCGCCCGAGGCGGCGCATTTTTTCGTATTTGTTGTCAATACCCGGGAAATTGACACTGCAGGCCTCAATGGTGCAGTCACGGCCTTCAATGATAAAGCCTATGCGGAAAGCAATCTGTCGGTAAGCAATATTTATTACCAGGAAAACCAACACCTGATCACGGTGACCAGTTTTCAGGGAATCGATGAAGGCATGCAATACTATGAATCCCTGATGCAATCAGAAAACCTGGAGCCGTTCATTGATGAATATATTGAAGGCTTTATTATTTCGGTCGACAACTATCCTTTGTTTTACCAGGAAAAACAATTGG
>PWON01000240.1 GCA_003557385.1 Bacteroidales bacterium
CACACTGAGGATCTTGGAGAATACGATCATCAATACCAGTGCCAGGGGGTACACGGTGGCATAACCAAGTGAGGCGGCATCGGTATCTGTTTTGGCATCGGCAGCGGCCAGGCCCGGAGTACTGGTCATGCTGCCGGCAATCACACCCAGCAGGGTGGCAAAATTGATGCGCAGCAAAAAGTAACCGGTCAGGGCCGTGAGCATCATGGGGATGGTTGTGATCAGCAGTCCCGCATAAAGCAGGGTCCACCCGTATTCAGTCAGGGCATCGGCAATATGGGCGCCGGCATGGGTGCCCACGGTGGCTAAAAACATCAGCAACCCAAGTTTGCGGAGCAGGTTGTTGGCACCCCCCGACATATTCCATATCACGGGCCCCGTTTTCCCGAGTTTGCTCAGGATGAGGGCTGCCGTCAGGACTCCGCCGGTGGTTCCCAGGCTGAATTCAAAGAGGCCGAAAACAGGAAAACTGACCGCCCCGAGTATTACACCGATAATAATCCCCAAACTGATGGGCAGGAAATTGGTTTCACTGAGCCGTTTTTCATTGTTTCCAAGCAGCTGCATCACCTTGGGCATGTTGCCGGCATCGGATGCGACCAGTAACTTATCGCCGAAGCGCAAACTGCTGTCGCCGCGAGGCGAAATATCTATGCCGCTGCGCCGTATCCGTGTGATGGTTGCGTTGAAATAGGCGGTCAGGTTGAGTTCGCTGAGGCTTTTATTGATCACTTCCTTGTTGGTAACCAGCAACCAGTTGATTTTGTGGCCTGCCGCGTGTGGTATTTTTCTGTCAGTGCGGGGACCGATCATCAGTTCTGCTTTTTTCAGGGCCTGATCGGTGCCTACTATTTTTAATATGTCACCAAGGTACAGTCGGGTTTTTTCACCGGGGGTATAGATTTCATCGTCATGTTTGATACGGCTGATGACCGCCTGTGTCATGGTGCCCACCTCCAGCTCCCGGATTGTTTTGCCATGGATGTTCTTGTTTTCCACCACAAAATGTTGTGCACTGACCCTTGGATGGTCCTCCTTTGCCCTGTCAAGGTATTGCTTTTCTTCCTTTTTCATGTTGATCCGAAGCAACAGGGGCAGCAGATGAATGGTCAGTATGGCCATGATGGCCCCGGCAGGATAAACCACTCCGTATCCAACAGAAGGAAGGGTGGAACCTGATATGTCAATGGCTGCGGCCAAACCTGATGTACTGGTAAGGGCACCGTTGAATATACCCACCCCCAGCAACGGATCCAATCCAAAAAGCCGGCTTGTGCCAAAACTTAACAAAGCGGCAGTACCCACAAGCAACAGGCAAACGCTCAGAAACTGGCGGCCAGTTTTTTTGAATGCATCAAAGAAACCCGGCCCTGCCTGTATGCCAATGGTAAAAATGAAAAACACCAACCCAATGGTTTGAAAAGCTTCCGGGACCAAGATCCCATAATGTCCCATGACAAGGGCAACAAAAACCACCGCAGATAAATCCAGAGAAAATCCCTTAAACTTAACATTTCCCAGCAAAATGCCCAGTGTGATGATCAAAAAAAGGGCAAAATAACCTTCGTATATCAGATCAGTCATGGGATATGGTTCATGAGATGCGCTGCAAAGTTAATTCTTCTTTAATTATGAAAAATACTTTCAATCGCATTTATTTTATTAAATTGGGACATGACCATGACCAATGATTTTGCCATTAAGGACAACACACCGTTTGTGATTTTCTGGTTTCGCCGCGATTTACGTTTAAACGACAACAAGGGGCTTTATTATGCCCTGAAAAGCGGGAGGCAAGTATTGCCCTTGTTTATTTTTGACAACAACATACTGGACCCTTTGCCTGAAGATGATCACCGGGTGTTTTTCATATACCGGTCTTTGGCTGCGATCAGTGAATCGCTGGGCAGCATACATAAAAACATCCTGGTTAAACGGGGCGATCCATTTCAGATATTACGCCAACTGGTTGAGGACTTTCGGGTAGAAGCCGTTTACTGCAATAAGGATCACGAACCCTATGGCCTGAAAAGGGACTACCGTATCGGAGTTTTTTTAAAAGAGAAAGGCGTTGGGTTTAACCCTTGCCTCGATCATCTGGTAATGGGAAAAGAAGATGTGCTGAAGGCCGACGGCAGCCCTTATCTTGTGTTTACCCCATATAGCAGGCGCTGGAAAGGTATATTGTCGGAAAAGCATCTCGTACCCTATGCTTCCGAAGAGATGTTGCCGGGGATAATGGATCTAAGCGGCATAGGCTTTCCGGATTTGGCCCAATTGGGGTTGAAAAAACCGGATTTGCTTGCACCGGCCCTGCGTATTGACGAGGCGCTCATTCGTGCATACCACCTAAATCGCGATTATCCGGGAAAGGAGGGTACCACACGCCTTGGGGTACACCTGCGTTTTGGCACGGTCAGCATTCGCGACCTGGTCAAAAAAGCTACCCGGTGGAATGAAGTGTTTTTAAACGAACTTATTTGGAGGGAGTTTTATGCCATGATCCTCTGGCATCATCCCGGGGTGGTCGACAAGGCCTTTAAACCGGAATACGACCGCATTGAATGGATTAATGATAAAGCGGCCTTCGAAAGCTGGAAAAACGGCACAACGGGTTATCCTATGGTGGATGCGGGGATGCGCCAGCTGAACCAAACCGGTTATATGCATAACCGCCTGAGAATGATTACGGCCAGTTTTTTAAGCAAACATCTGCTCATCGACTGGCGATGGGGGGAGGCTTATTTTGCAGGGAAACTGTTCGACTATGAACTTTCTTCAAACAACGGTGGCTGGCAATGGAGTGCGGGAACCGGGTGCGATGCTGCGCCATATTTTCGTATCTTTAATCCCATGGCCCAGCAGAAGAAATTTGACCCGGACGGAGCCTTTGTTGGGCAGTGGGTGCCGGAAGCGCACACCAGGTCATATTCAACCCCGATTGTGGATCATGCCAGGGCCCGTGCGCGTTGTTTGAAGGCATACCAAATTGCACTGAAAAAATAATGAAGAACTGCAGGCATATCGATTTTTCCGTATTTGTAAGGCAACTTCAGAACCATGAATTTGCTTCACTGCCTGGCCTGGAGTCTCAAATGCGTATGGCCCCGCTGTTAAGGCGCGACCAGATCAGGACGCGCGGAAAATCCGGCAAGGTTGTAAACAGCAGCATACTGATCCTGTTGTATCCGGATATGACAAACAATGTGCATACCGTATTGATTCAGCGCCCAAGATACAATGGCGTCCACAGCGGCCAGATCTCCTTTCCCGGCGGACGCCATGAACCAGGGGATCAAAACATGCAGGAAACGGCTTTGCGTGAGGCGCACGAAGAAGTGGGGGTGGATCCTGATACTGTCAAAATAGTCGGGCAGTTAACGGATCTTTATATACCACCCAGCAATTACCTGGTCAGTTCTTTTGTTGGCATTGCAGGCACAAGGCCGTCATTTGCACCGGACAGAAAAGAAGTGGCGCACATTCTCGAACTACCGGTCACTGCGTTTCTAGACCGGAATAATTTAAGGGAAATTCCCATTGTCATGTCTGGTGGGGAGTGTCTTGAAACACCCTGTTTCCTGATAAATGATCATACCATATGGGGTGCCACCGCCATGATCATGGCAGAATTTGTCGATTTGGCCACCGGCATCATGGCAAGTTGATTGTCGTTTTCATTCATTACGGGATATGTGGTTGACCGTGAATATAATATTACTGATCCTGCTTTTGCCAGGATTAACATCTGCCGCAGCCGGGGCAGAAGACCATACCCGTTTGATCATCTATGACTACGATGCGAAGGGCAGAAAGGTGAGTGTCGAGGAATACGGGCCGGACGGGAACCTGGACCAGGCGCGCCATTTTTCCTATGATGAACACTCAAGGCTGAACAAAGAGTTGTATTACGGACCGAACGGAATGTTGCTTGAAAAAAATGTGCTGACTTACGGACAGCACGGGCAATTGGCCGAACAAGTGCGCTATGACTCCGCTTCAGGGATCCTTTCCCGGAATCATTACCGGTATGATGCGGCACTAAATCTTGTACATTGGGCCTATTACGGACCCGGCAACCATCCGGAATGGTCCCGTGTCTACAAATACGACGATGCAGGACTGCGCCTGGAGGAGCATTGGACGGATGGGGATGGTCTCCTGACCCATTTATATGTATATGCCTATGATGAAGATGGCCGGTGCACCGGTTATAATGTATACAGCGGGCAGGGCCGGCTGCTGTGGAGATATGTGTATGAATACGACCAGGAAGGAATGCGTGTGGCGGTCAAATGGCATGATGAGAACAACCTGCTCAAGTGGATCAGGACTTACAGGTACAACGACCTTGGGCAAAGGGTGGAAGAAAGGCGCTACAATGCTTTCAGGCGTTTGCTCACAAGAAGAGTGTATTACAGGATGATGCATCGTTTTGAATACAGCTTTGCCCCGGACGGACAACCCATGAATCAATATGTGCATGACGAAAGGGGACGATTGCTTTGGTGGCTGGAACGTTTGTACGACGAACAAGGCAACCTTATCAGGTATACCCGTTTTGATGCCAGGGGAGAAATTGAGATGCGTTATGAAAAAGAGTACAACAAGGAAGGGCTGGAAACCGGATGGAGGTGGTTTGACGGCAGTGGAAGGGTTGAATGGCACCGCCAATACCAGTATGATGAATCCGGCCGGCTGATCCGGGAAACCTGGTTCCGGTAAAAAACAAAGGGGGCTTATCTTACGCCCCCTTTGTCTTGTTCACTTCCCTATCTTATATTATTTTACAGAATCCACTATGGCTTTAAAGGCATCGGGATGGTTCATGGCCAGATCGGCCAGTACCTTCCTGTTGATCTGGATGTTTTTTTCACCAAGTTTACCCATAAATTGAGAGTAGTTCATATCGTATTGCCTTACGGCGGCATTGATACGCTGTATCCATAATTTTCTGAACTCTCTTTTCTTGTTTCTGCGGTCGCGGTAAGCATAGGTTAAACCCTTTTCCCAGGTATTTTTTGCTACCGTATATACATTTTTCCTTGCACCAAAATACCCCCTGGTGAGTTTAAGGAGTTTTTTGCGTCTGCGCCTTGTGGCGACTTTATTGGCTGAACGTGGCATAATTTATCGGTTTTTTTTTGTCAAGCGCTTTCCTCAATCGCCGGGAAAGACTTTTTTGGCTTAAACAAAGGTTTATACTGTTTTATGTTACATGGCCAGCATGGCCTTGATGTTTTTTTCATCTGATTTATGAACCAGGGTGGTTTTGGTCAGATTTCTTTTTCTCTTTTTGCTTTTCTTGGTCAAAATATGGCTTTTATAAGCGTGCTTTCGTTTGATCCTTCCGGATGCGGTAAGAGTGAACCGTTTTTTGGCTCCGGATTTGGTCTTCATTTTGGGCATTACTCAATTCAATTTACAGGTTTATATATCAGGGAAATGAATGTTAATTCTTTTTTCCGGTTTTTTTGGATGCAACCAACATGATCATCCGCTTTCCTTCCATCTTGGGCATCTGCTCCACCTTGCCGTATTCTTCAACCTCCTGTGCAAATCGCAGCAATATCAGTTCGCCCTTTTCCTTGTAGATGATGGTGCGGCCTTTGAAAAATACATACACTTTCAGTTTGGCACCATCCTGAAGGAATTTGATGGCATGTTTCAGCTTAAAATTGAAATCATGGTCGTCGGTGTTGGGCCCAAGCCTGATCTCTTTTACCACAACTTTTGCCGCATTGGCCTTGATCTCTTTTTGCTTCTTTTTCTGTTCATAAAGAAACTTCTTGTAATCGATGATCTTGCAAACAGGCGGATTGGCCTTGGGTGCTATTTCAACCAGGTCGAGTCCCAGTTCATCGGCCATGTTTATTGCATCTTTCAGGGGATGAATATCCGAATCCACATTGTCGCCAACCACACGTACTACAGGGGCTGTGATGCGGTCGTTGATGCGGTGTGGGTCTTCTTTCTTTACGAAACGCTTTCTGCCTCTGGGTTTGAATGGTGTTGCTATTGTTTGTCCCTCCTATGTTTTGTGAATAAAAAATATCAGTCAGAAACTGTTTATATTTCCGGGATGAGCCTGTGTATTTCCTGCTCAACCATTTGTACGAACTCTTCAATGGTATGTGTGCCAAGGTCACCCGATCCGTGTTTTCTGACAGATATGGTGCCCTGGGCTTCTTCTTTCTCGCCAACTATAAGCATGAATGGGATTTTGCGCGTTTCTGCGTCGCGAATTTTCTTACCCGTTTTTTCATTGCGCTCGTCAATCAGCGTGCGAATTTCGTAATTATTCAGCAAAGTTAAAACTTTTTTTGCATATTTTTCATATTTCTCGCTGATTGGCAATATAATAGCCTGGTCGGGAGTCAGCCATAACGGAAAGTTTCCGGCGCAATGTTCAATCATCACCGCCACAAAACGCTCCATCGATCCAAAAGGTGCCCGGTGGATCATCACAGGCCTGTGCTTTTGGTTGTCACTGCCAATATATTCCAGTTCAAACCGGTCAGGCAGGTTATAATCCACCTGTATGGTTCCCAGCTGCCATTTGCGGCCCAGTGCGTCCTTCACCATGAAGTCAAGTTTTGGTCCATAGAAAGCGGCTTCTCCCTTTACGATATCGGCTTTCAATCCTTTTTCTTCGGTGGCTTCAATAATTGCCTGTTCGGCTTTGTCCCAGTTTTCGTCTGTGCCAATATATTTTTCCATGCTGCGGGGATCTCGCAACGATATCTGGACACTGTAATCGGAGAAGTCCAGGGCCTTGAATATCAATAAAACAATATCAATCACCGCAATAAATTCCTCTTTTACCTGGTCAGGGCGGCAAAAGATGTGGGCGTCATCCTGTGTGAACCCGCGGACTCTTGTAAGCCCGTGAAGCTCGCCGCTTTGCTCGTAACGATATACGGTGCCGAACTCTGCAAAACGAACCGGCAAGTCTTTATAGGAGTATTGCTTGTTTTTATAGATCTCACAGTGATGCGGACAATTCATGGGTTTGAGAAAAAACTCCTCTCCCTCCGATGGGGTGCTGATTGGCTTGAAAGAATCCTTGCCGTATTTGTCATAATGGCCACTCATGATATAAAGATTCTTGTTGCCGATATGCGGCGAAATGACCGGCAGATACCCGGCTTTCCGCTGAACCTTCTTCAGGAAGATCTCAAGGTTCTCACGCAATTCCGCTCCTTTGGGAAGCCAGAGGGGCAGGCCCTGGCCCACACTGTTTGAGAAGGCAAAAAGTTCCAGTTCGCGGCCTATTTTACTGTGGTCGCGTTTTTTTGCCTCTTCGAGCATTTCCAGGTACTCCTTGAGCATTTTTTGTTTCGGGAAAGAGATGCCGTATACCCTGGTCAATTGTTTCCGGCTTTCGTCGCCGCGCCAGTAAGCGCCTGCCGTGTTGAGCAGTTTTACTGCCTTGATCGGACCGGTATCCACAAGGTGTGGACCACGGCAAAGATCCGTAAAATGCCCTGACCGGTAAAAACTGATTGTCCCGTCTTCCAGGTCATTGATCAGGTCTACCTTATACTCATCGCCTTTTTTGCTGTAAAAATCAAGTGCTTCGTGCTTGGGTAATTCCGTGCGGAAAAACTTCTCCTTTCGCCTGGCGATTTCCAGCATTTTTTGTTCAATTTTTTCAAAATCGTTGCTCGAAATGGAACGATCGCCCAGGTCAATGTCGTAATAAAAGCCGTTTTCCACATCAGGTCCAATGCCAAACTTGGTGCCCGGGTATAATTCTTCAATGGCCGCAGCCATCAGGTGCGCCGAAGAATGCCACATGGTGGCCCGCCCATCCTTATCATCCCATGTATTGAGTTTGATCTCAGCATCATTGTTAATGGGCCGGTTTAAGTCCCAAACCTCACCGTTGACGTTAACAGACAGAACATTGCGTGCCAGCCCTTCCGATATGCTGCCGGCAATTTCCTGACCGGTAATGCCTTTGGGAAAGGTTTTAACCGTTTTATCGGGAAGCGTGATTTGAATCATCAGTAATTATTTATGGCCTTATTTTCAGGCTGCAAAGGTAATTAAAATATCTGTTTTTGATAACAGTCAAATGCGGTGGATTGTTTTGCCGCTAGGAAATGATGCGCTTGATCAACCTCAGTCTGTGCGAATAGGTGTTTGTGTCCGTATTGAAAATCCCCTGGTGATCCACGCGGTCGATCCGTACTTTGCCATGGGCATGTATGATCCGGTCATTTCCAAGCAGAATCCCCGTATGCGTGATCTCTTCTCCCGTATTGTCGAAAAAAAACAGGTCACCCGGCAGTGATTCATTGATAAGGTGGATGTTTTCACCGCTGTTTGCCTGAACGGACGCATCCCTTGCCATTGGAATTCCGGCCATTTTGCATACTATTTGCACAAAGCCTGAGCAATCTATGCCAAAAGCCGAACGGCCACCCCAAAGATATGGTGTGTGCAAAAAAAGTTGTGCATACCTGGCAAGGCTGTCCCCGCTTGACTGTTTTGCACTGATTGTTTCACCCTGGTACTGAAATGTTTTTCCGCAAACAGTCAACGATTTTCCGTTGTTGGCATATAAAGAACTTCCGGCACTCAAAAGAAAATGATTGCCTGAAACCATCTCCTTCACAACCGCCATATGTTCCATGGTAACCATATGTCCGGCCTTTTCAAGCATTTCGACCTCTGTGTCTCCGAGCATTTCAACCTGGTTTCTGGCGACCCATCCACGGTAATGATCCATGGCCAATTCGACCGCCAGCCAGTCGGACGTTTTGTCCAGTATAAAAAAACGTTCTCCGAACAACAGCTGGGTGACCATTTCGCTTTTATGGTCGGGATGCATGCGTACGGCAGCTATGGCGATTAAACAAATTCCGTTTTTCATCGGTTCATCATTAGGGTTAATACACGAGCACAATAAAATTAGGGTTTTTTTAGGTTCTGAGAAAATTCTTAATTTCGTTTTGCAATAACTTGCTTATGAAAAAGATCTTACATTGGCTGCAACGTCAGTTTTCCAATATAATCAAGGGCTTTCTTGTATTGATTAGTATATTCCTGCTTGTACAATTGTTTCCGAGGCAGCCAGGATTTGATTACGAATACCAGCAGGCACGGCCCTGGATGTATGAAGACCTTATCGCACCGTTTAATTTTGCCATCCTGAAGACCCAGGCCGAACTGGAAAAAGAACAGGAAGAGGTAATGGCAGGGTTTCTCCCGTTTTTTTCCAGGCGTCCAGCTGTCAAAGAGTCCATGATTCAGGCGTTTAAAAATGCTTTTGAAGAAACCTGGAAGGAAAAGTACGGTGAAAATGATGAACCGGCCCTGAAGATGCGAAGCAAGGAAGCAGGCATCAATATCCTCACACATCTGTACGATGCGGGGATCGTTTTCCTGGATGAATCGTTCAGGGATAAACCGGTAAACTTTCAAATCCGTGTGGTGGAGGCCAACGTAGCCAGGTCAACTGTGCTTGGGGCCATGTACAACATCCAGGAAGCCTATCTATATGTTATTTCGGTCCTGGATGATATGGGAGACCGTGCAGACACCAGGCTGTTACAACCTTTGCTGGAGAAAACATTGAGCCATAATGTGTTTTATGATGAAGAGCTTACCGAAAGGACCATTGCTGCGGAGATGGACAATATTCCCTTAAGCCGGGGAATGGTTCAGGAAGGGGAGAAGATTATTTCAAAGGGTGAGCTGGTGAGCCAGGAAACTTACCAGATCCTGGAATCATTCCGGGCAGAGTACCAAAAGCAGATTGGTGATGCTGCGATGCAGACGCTTTTGTATGCAGGACAGTTTGTGCTGGTAAGTATTTCCATGATTGTCATGCTGCTTTTTTTATTTTTCTTTCGCAGGGATGTCTTTTCCGACAATCGCAAGGTATTGCTGATCCTTTTGTCTGTTTTGCTGATGGTCATTATGACCAGCCTGGTGATCCGTTCCAATATCGATTACATCTATCTTGTGCCTGTTTGCCTTGTTCCGGTGATTATCCGTGCATTTTTCGATAATCGCCTGGCACTCTACATACACATTACCACCATCATATTGATCGGCTTTTTGATACCGCGCAGTTTTGAGTTTGTATTTATTCAGTTCATTGCCGGCATCATAGCCATATTGAGCATGGCCAGCCTGCGGCGGCGTTCCCAGTTGTTTGTTACCGTGGCCCTGATATTTGCCACCTATTCGGCGGTCTATTTTGGATTGTCGCTTGCCCATACAGGTTCCTTTGAGAATCTCTACTGGACCGATTTCGCCTATTTTGCAATAGGTGCTTTCCTGACCTTGTTTGCCTATCCGCTCATTTACCTGTTTGAACGGCTGTTTGGCATGCCTACTGATTTTTCGCTGCTTGAACTTGCCGACACCAACAACAGCTTGTTGCGTAATCTCAGCCTGCAGGCCCCTGGTACTTTCCAGCATTCGTTGCAGGTAGCCAATTTGTCGGAAGAAGCCATTCTTGCCATTGGTGGCAACAGCCTGCTGACACGTACCGGTGCCTTGTATCACGACATTGGCAAAATGAAAAACCCGCAGTATTTTACAGAAAACCAAATTGCCGAATTCAACCCACACGATGAGATCAATTACAAGGAAAGTGCCCGGATCATCATCAATCATGTGATTGGGGGCATTGAATTGGGACGCAAACATAATTTGCCTGAATATATCATTGATTTTATCAGGACACATCACGGCACCACGACTGCACGGTATTTCTACACCATGCAGGTGAAAGAAAGCCAGGACGAAGAAGTAAGCAAGGCTGATTTTATCTATCCCGGGCCACGCCCTTTCAGCAAAGAAACGGCCGTGGTCATGATGGCTGATTCAGTGGAAGCCGCTTCCCGCAGCCTGGGTAAGCCGGATGAAAAGAAAATCGGCCAGCTGGTTGACCAGATCATCGATACCCAGGTGCAGGAAAAACAATTCGACAATGCAGACATCACCTTCAAAGACATCAGCACGGTAAAAGGGATATTCAAACGCATGCTTCTAAACATATATCATGTAAGGGTTGCTTATCCTTCCATGGGATAACCCACAAGATGCTGACAGGCCTCTTCGAGGTATTGCACCGAATCCGGACCAATGTGAAAGAGCAGGTCAATGATGCTTAAGTCGGCAACAAATCCTGAACGCTCAGAAAAAACCTGGTAATACGCTGGCCAGTGGCAGACCAGTGTATGGTTGCTGCCCGTGTTTTTGGGAACGATGGCATTCCTGAAGTCGGTCATGCCCCGGGGATTTTTCTCATACACCTTTGTAGTGCATAATGGTATCTGCATCCCGAGTTCTTTCCCGATTGTTTCCAGAAGATCCCAATTGAATTGCCATAGTAAACCGGAATAGGTATTGACATAAAACGGTGCCAGCAGGTCTTTGTAAAACATGAAATATGGGGTTTTCCCGTATGCACTGTTCATGGCACGCCAATGCATCGCCTGCCATTTTTCATGATTGCTGGTTTTGACATTTCTGGTTTTGGTATGGTTGCCCTGTGGTTTGTTTACCGGGACAATCAGGTCCAGGGTGCCATTGGCGGTGTTGATGCGGCAGCGGTTGCGCCAGGTTTGTTTTGGGTATGTTTCCTGCAGTTCTATATGGGCCTTATGCGACGAGATCAACACAACCATATAAGTCAGGGATGGCAGATAGGCCGTAGGCAGAAGGGCTGTAAACTGCTTATAATTAATGGGAGACATCAGCCAGCATGTTGCAATATCCGATTATTAGGGCTATTTTTGTCCTATGCAAACGCAAAAATAGTGATTCGCTGAGTCATCTGCAATAAACCGTGGTGATCCTATGAAAATACTCAACGCTTCTCAGATACGGCAAATGGATGCCTATACCATAGAACACGAACCCATCGCTTCGATCGATTTGATGGAGCGTGCGGCCAAAAAGTGTTATGAATGGATACGCCGTCACTTAAAAAAACACAGGACCGTCCACGTATTTTGCGGTCTGGGTAATAATGGGGGCGACGGTTTGGTTATTGCCCGGTTGCTTGCAGGCACCGGCCACAAGGTATCGGCATATAAGATTTTGCATGCAGAAAAGGCATCGGAGGATTTTCTGACCAATGAAAAAAGATTGTCCGGAGTCAGGAACCTGCATCTGAAAACATTGTCTGACGGGGACCCAATGCCTGAGATAGGGGTCGGCGAACTGGTGGTGGATGCCATGCTGGGAAGTGGCCTGACAAGGCCGCTGGAGGGGCTTCTTGCAAAAACAGTGCAGCATATCAACGCCGCAGAAGCAACTGTGGTGGCCATTGATTTTCCAACCGGCCTGTTTTGTGAAGACAACCGCGGCAATGATCCGCGCAATATCATCAAAGCCGATTTCACCCTGAGTTTTCAAGTGCCGAAGCTTGCTTTCATGTTCGCAGCCAACGAAAAATTTCTTGGATCCTGGTATTTAATTGACATTGGATTGCACCAGACTGCCATGAAAGCCGTAGATACGAAGTATCATTACCTGCTTGCTTCGGATATCAGCAGCATTTACCGGCCAAGGAAAAAATTTGCCCACAAAGGTCATTTTGGGCATGCTTTTTTAATGGCCGGCAGTTATGGCAAAGTGGGGGCCGCAGTATTAACCGCACGTGCAGCTGTCCGGAGTGGAACAGGTTTGCTTACCCTGCAGTTGCCCCGGTGTGGATATGAGGTGATTCAAACCGCTGTTCCTGAGGCAATGTGCATACCGGACGAACACCCGCAATTCATATCGGAGGTGGCAGACCTGGAAGGATTTAATGTGGTTGGGGTGGGTCCGGGCCTGGGAACACATGAACAGACTGCACGCGCACTCAAATTGCTGATCCAGAATACGACCGTACCCATGGTCATTGATGCCGATGCCCTGAACATTCTGTCTGAAAACCCCACATGGTGTGGTTTTCTTCCCAAAGGATCCGTTTTTACTCCACATCCCGGAGAATTTGACCGCATTGCCGGCAAGACCACCGACGACTTTGACCGGCTTGAAAAGGCCATAGAGCTTGCACATCGTTTTCAGGTGCACATTGTGTTAAAGGGCGCACATACAGTGGTGGTTTGCCCGGATGGCAGGTGCTTTTTCAATTCCACCGGAAATCCGGGCATGGCTACAGGCGGAAGCGGGGATGTGCTGACAGGCATGATCCTGGGCTGGCTGGCACAGAATTATTCCCCGTTGAACAGTTGCCTGCTGGGTGTTTATTTGCATGGCCGGGCAGGAGATCTCGCCGCTGCGCGCAAAAGTCATGAGGGGCTTACTGCCGGAGACATCATCGACCAGATCCCCAAAGCCATAAAAACCACCCTGAGGATGTAACGTTTCCATATATGCACCGGCGGCCGGGGTTCCCCATAAACCGGACGTATATTCTCTAAACAAAAGAGGCGTTTTTGTGTTTACAGAATTAGTGAACACAACATCGTATTATTTAATCCCGGTTGTAAAGATGACTCGAGCAAACATGTCAAAAAAGAAAGAGACTGCGGAACATATTCCCAATACTTATTCACCTGAGACAGTCGATGCAAACACATTCCGAGAGTGGTACCAGCTGATGGTCCTGGGGAGAAAACTGGATGAAAAGGCCCCCAATTATCTTAAACAGGCGCTGGGCTGGTCATATCATGCGCCCTATGCAGGGCATGACGGAATTCAGCTGGCTATTGGCCAGGTGTTCGACCGCAAAACAGACCACCTGTTCCCATATTATCGTGATATGCTCACGGCCTTGTCGGCCGGAATCACTGCAGAAGAGATTCTTCTCAACGGCCTTTCCAAAGCCACCGATATTGCCAGTGGCGGACGCCATATGTCAAACCATTTTGCCAAGCCCGAGTGGAATATCCATAATGTTTCCTCGGCTACGGGAAACCATACACTGCATGCAGTGGGAGTGGCCCGTGCCATGAAACGTTATGGTCATAAGGGGATAGCCATCAGTTCGCAGGGTGAATCTTCCGTATCGGAGGGTTATGTCTATGAAGCCATCAATGGTGCGAGCAACGAAAAGCTGCCTGTAATTTTTGTTTTCCAGGACAATGGTTACGGCATTTCTGTTCCCAAAAAAGACCAGACCGCCAACCGGAAAGCAGCAGATAATTTTCGAGGGTTCAAAAACCTGCGTATCATCCATTGCGACGGAAAGGATGTGCTGAACTCAATGAACGCAATGCATGAAGCCCGCAGGCACGTGCTTGAATCAGGTGAACCGGTCATCGTTCATGCAAATGTGGTACGGATTGGTTCACACTCCAACAGTGACCGGCAGGACCTCTACAGGGATGATCGTGAGCTGCATTGCGTCAAAGCCCATGACCCCATGCTGAAAATACAGAAACTTCTATTAAAACATAAAGTGTATGATCAGCAGGGACTCGATGCTTTAGACAAACAAATGAACAAAGTGCTTGCCGAGGCTCACAAAAAAGTGATGAAAGCACCGGACCCTGATCCGGCCTCCATTTACGACTTTGTGATTCCCGAACCCCTCCAGTCTGAAAAATATCCGGACGGCACCCACGCCGAAAGCGGAGAAAAGAAAAAACTGATCACTGCGCTGAATGAAACATTAAAGGCAGAGTTTCGTCTTAATCCGGACACCTATATCTGGGGACAGGATGTAGCCTACAAGGAAAAAGGAGGCATATTCAACGTGACCAAGGGCATGCAAAAAGAGTTTGGTATCGAAAGGGTGTTCAATGCGCCCATTGCAGAAGACTTTATAGTCGGCACAGCGAATGGGATGAGCCGCTTTGATGAAAAGATCCGCATAGTCATTGAAGGCGCTGAATTTGCCGATTATTTCTGGCCGGCCATGGAACAGTATGTGGAAATGACCCATGATTACTGGCGAAGCAACGGAAAATTTGCCCCTAATGTGACCATCCGCCTTGCTTCCGGAGGATATATCGGCGGAGGGCTTTATCACTCGCAAACAACCGAAGGGGCTCTTACGACCTTTTCCGGTATCCGTGTGGTATATCCTTCATTTGCTGATGATGCCGCCGGTTTGCTCCGGACTTCGATGAGGTCGAAGGGACCAACCTTGTTTTTGGAGCCCAAGGCGTTGTATAATGCCAAAGCAGCGGAGACGGTGGTGCCCGACGATTTTGAGGTTCCGTTTGGAAAGGCGCGCATACGCCGCCCGGGGAAAGATTTGACAATCGTCACCTACGGAAATACCACCCACCTGAGTATTCAGGCTGCCGATGAGATTGCAGCAGAAACCGGAAAGGAGATTGAAGTTCTGGATATCCGTTCCCTGATTCCACTCGACACGGAGGCCATCCTAAATTCTGTAAAAAAGACCAGCCGTGCCCTGGTTGTGCACGAAGACAAAGTGTTCTCAGGTTTTGGCGGCGAACTGGTTTCGCAAATAGCGGAAATGGCGTTTGAATACCTGGATGCCCCGTTGGTGCGTGTAGGCTCATCATTTACACCGGTAGGCTTTCACAAAAACCTTGAAGCAGCCATCCTGCCTTCAATGAAAAAGATAAAGGATGCTGCCAGGAACCTGCTTGATTATTAGTTTTCCCGCATGACGTAATCGTCATATTCCAGTTCAAAACGGAGTTTGTGTTTTGATTCCTCAATGGCAAGCGCCTGGAATACTGTTTTGAGTTCTGGCTGGTCGGTACGTTCAGACAACCTGGTGTACAGTTTGAATGCAGCTTTTTCGCGTTTCATGGCCAATACGAGGGCATCACGGTATTCCATGTCGTCACTCGTTTTGTTGTGTACAACATAATCAGCAATTTTCAGGTCCCTCACCTTGTCTGCTTCCATGTCAAAAAGGCCTTCATCCTTGATTTTCTGTAGCCTGGCCTTGTGTCCAACTTCTTCCCTGGCGAATTGAAGAAAAACGTCTTTCATCTCCTCATTCTGCATTTTTTCAGCCAGGGAGGTGTAAAAATCCACTGCATCCTGTTCGGACTGCATCGCAAAATCGAGGATCTCATGTATTGAATTGAATGTGTCCATCTGTTTATACTTGTTTAAATGATTCTTCCCATGTGGTTTCAAATTGTTTTACCAGTAAATCGCATCCGTAGTTAAAACGGCCTGGCGGGTTGTCTTCACCTGTCGGGATCAAACGGAAATACCCCTTACCGGCCGGCTGATCTTTCATTACTGTTGCTGCCTCCAGCATGACATC
>PWON01000012.1 GCA_003557385.1 Bacteroidales bacterium
ACCGGCTTTGGCAAAGCATTCTTAGATGCGGGTAACAAGGAATGGGGCGACCTCATGCAAGACGACATCACCTGGGGCGTAAAGTATCTGATTGACCAGGGCATTGTCGATCCTGAGCGCGTGGCCATATTTGGTGGGTCATACGGGGGTTACGCCACCCTGGCCGGCCTGGCATTCACGCCTGAAGTATATGCCGCCGGTGTATCCTTTGTAGGTCCTTCCAATCTGATTACACTGCTTAACTCAATTCCCTCTTACTGGGAAGCAGGCAGAAAAACCTTCCACGAGCGTATGGGAGATCCGTCCACACCCGAGGGTGAAGCGCAACTGATAAGGCAATCACCCCTGTTCTCCGCCGACAAGATCGTAGCTCCACTGCTTGTGGTGCAAGGCCAAAATGATCCGCGAGTGATCAAGGCCGAAAGCGACCAGATCGTTGTTGCTCTGCGTGACCGTGGCTTCCCTGTGGAATATATCAACGCACCCGACGAAGGTCATGGATTTGCTCGTCCGGAAAACAATATGGCATTTGTTGCAGCCATGGAGCAATTCCTTGCAAAACATATCGGTGGCCGCTATCAGGCCGACATGCCTGAGAACATCGCCAAAAGACTGGAGGAAATTACCGTGGACATCAGCACAGTAACACTGCCCGAGGCAATTGGTGAAGAGGAGCTGAGGCAGCAACTTGTTCCCGTAAGAGAACCGGCCACAGGCGAGTATGACTATGTGATAAGCATCGAAGCCTTTGGTATGGAACTCCAAAGCAATGTGCAGATCAGCCGTGAAGAAGGCAGTTTAGTAATCCGGGAATCAACAAAAACTCCCATGGGTGAAGCCCTTGATCAAATGACGCTTGATGCAAAAAGTCTTACACCGGTACAGCGTGTAATTACCCAGGGGCCTATGCACATTGTCATCAATTATGATGACGACAAAGCAGAAGGTCAGATTGATATGAACGGGCAAATCACACCGGTCAACATTGCATTGAGTGGCTCCCTGTTTGCCGAGGGTCCGGCACAGGCACACCTGCTGGCAAGCCTGCCCTTGCATAACGGTTATAAGGCTGTTTTTCGAAACACCGACATGAATTCAATGTCAGAAAAATTGTACCGCCTTTCAACCGAAGAAGAAACCACCGCCGAAGGAGTACAAAGCTGGCGGATAGTCGTTACTGCAGCCGATGGCAGTCCTGGAGAACTGAATGTTTGGATTGCAAAAGACAGCTACGAAGTGCTTCGGTATGAGCAAATATCCCCGGAAATGGGCGGCGCAAGGCTGGTGGCCACACCGGTCAAATAAATGTTGTTCCGTATTTGGGTTACGGGCCAATAAACCCCGGCACCTGCCGGTGTTTCGTGCCCTGTTCATACGCATAGGCAATTTCTAGCAGCAACGGTTCGCTCCATGCCCTGCCAAATATTGACATGCCTACTGGCAAATCATCGACAAAGCCCATGGGCAGAGTGATGTTGGGATAACCTGCATGTGCCGCCGGCGAGGAGCTGCCAAGCTGGAAGCTATCGCCGTTGATCCAATCGGTTTTCCATGCCGGGCTCCCGGTGGGCGCGATGATGGCGTCCAGGTTATGTTCTTTCATTACCCGGTCAATGCCCTCCTCGCGACTGCCCCTGTGCATGGCTGCAAGGGCCTCCCGGTAGGCCTTTGAATCAAGGCCGTCTTTTTCCTGTGCCAACTCCAGGTAACGCTGGTTGTAATAGCGCATACTGATTGAATCTGAATTGTTAAAGGCGATCAATTCCTCAAGGCTCCCGATGGGAGCGTCCGGGCCTAGGGATGCAAAATAACGGTTCAATCCGTCCTTATATTCATACAACATCACCTGGAAGGCATGTGCACCGGTATTCGGGGCGGAGATCTGCGAAATTTCAATGATCTCGGCCCCCTGTTCCTTCATAAAATCAACCGCCCTTTCCATCAATTCATCCACCTTGAAATTGCGTCCCAGTGGGGCAGTAAACAAGCCGATGCGTTTGCCCTGTAAGCCGTCTTCTCTCAGGAATCGGGTGTAATCCGCGTGCTTATTCCCCTCACTTTTCAAGGTTTTTTCATCATTCTTGTCTATCCCGGTGAGGCACCCCAGGGCAATGGCAACGTCATTTACCGTTCGGCCCATAGGACCTGCAATGTCAAGCGAATAGGCAATGGGGATAATCCCGCTGCGACTTACAAGCCCCACAGTGGGTTTGAGTCCGACAATCCCGGTAGCATGCGATGGACAAACGATCGATCCATTGGTTTCTGTGCCGATGGCGAGCATCGCCAGGTTGGCAGAAACCGCAGCGGCAGAGCCCGAACTGGAACCACAGGGATTTCGGTCAAGCACATAAGGGTTTTTTGTTTGTCCGCCGACACCGCTCCAGCCACTGCTTGAGAGTTCACCACGGAAGTTGGCCCACTCACTCAGGTTTGCCTTACCCAGGATCACCGCACCGGCTTCCCTGAGCTTTTTCGCCACATAGCTGTCCTGCAGGGGAAATGAGTTGGCCAGAGCCCTTGAGCCGGCTGTTGTGGGCATCTTATCGTGGGTATCGATGTTGTCTTTCAATACAACCGGCACACCATGCAAGGGGCCCCTGGATATTCCTTCCTGCAGTTCACGATCGAGTGCCCTGGCAATGTCCATCGCATCGGGATTCAGCTGTATGATCGAATTCAAGACAGGTCCATTGCGGTCAATGGCCTCGATACGTGCCAGGTATAGCTGCACCACCTCTTCTACCGAATACCTGCCCTGCTCATAGGCCTGTTGAAGCCCAGGAATATCCATTTCCAGCAATGGAAAGGCATCGGTACCTGCCAGGTCCAACTCCCTCCCGGAAGGCTGACAGGCAAATAATGACAGGATTATGACCAGGGACAGCACTTTAAATGCTTTCCCGGAAAGCGAAAAATGTATCATCGCACTCATTTTTTTGGTTGATTAACAATTACGGGTTACCTGGATTCAAAGATAAGACAATGGGGCATAATTTCAGACACGATCCCGGCCAAAAAACTACCTTTCATGAAAAAGCATCAAGATTCAATGGATGTTTTCTGCCCCTTAAACCTGCATCGCAAAAAAGCGCACCGCAATGTCCCATTTAACAATTTTTAGTCCGGTTTATTTCTTAAAGTCATCCATTGTTGCTATTTTGCGGGTTTTTCGGTTATCTGCAAAATAAATATCATGTTAAAACGCACGCATTTTCTTACTACCCCACTGATTGTAATATTCATGTTTTCCTTCATCCAATACAGTTGTGAAACAGACAAAGAAATACCCGAACTAGCCTTATACCAATTGACAATCAAAGTAATTCCCGAAAATACCGGCAAGGTTTTCGGGGCCGGGAATTATCGTGAGGGTGATCAAATAAATCTCACGGCCGTTGCCAATAATGGGTATCAGTTTAAAAACTGGTTGGATGATGCCGGCAATGAGTTATCCGGATATGTATACCTTGATTATACCATGCCTGATGGTAATATGACCCTTACCGCCCATTTTGCAATAAATCCGGATTATGAACAGCCGGCAGGTACAGTCACCGACATCGATGGCAATGAATACGCTACGGTTATTATAGGTGACCAGGAATGGATGGCTGAAAACCTGAAAACCACAAGGTATGCTGACGGTACGGTAATTCCAATGCTTGAATATGACGATGATTGGGAAGGTACGGATGAAGGCGGATATAATATATACCCCCATACCATTGTGGCTGACATTGATTCTGAAGCAGATATTCTGCAAGCATATGGATTATTGTACAATTGGTATGTTGTTGTGGATGATCGCAACATATGCCCTGAGGGTTGGCATGTACCCTCTGAAGATGACTGGAAAAAGCTTGAAAAATACCTTCAGATTAACCATTTGCATGGCGGCAGCCTGAAAGGAACCCGCACCGAGCCGGATGACCACCCCCGATGGGGATATCCCAATGCAGATGCGACCAATGAAACAGGGTTCAGCGCCTACCCCGGAGGCATACGGCAAATGAATGGCGATTTCAGGTTACAGGGCGAGAATGCCTTTTTCTGGACTTCTACTATAAGCACAGGGTTGCCTGATACTGATTTTCCGGAAGAGTTTTCTGATGATGTAAAAAACTCCCGGGCCAACCCAGGAAGAAAAGAAACAAAGCCCGAAATGGCTTATTTCAGAACCCTGTACACGCAAAATGCGGAATTACACCTGATGAACCTTGACAAACAAACCGAAATGTCCATTCGTTGTATACGAACCAGAACAGTCAAGAAATATTAGGTTATTCAAATTATCA
>PWON01000176.1 GCA_003557385.1 Bacteroidales bacterium
AGCCAAGAGCCAGCAATTGAACAAAACAGATTTCATATTGTTATTTAGAAAAAGACCAAATAAATATAAGCTCAAACCCAAAAAAACTCAACCATGAATACGCTTAAACGTTCGATGATGATTGTTCTGGCTGTGCTGGCTTTCAACAGCTTCCAGTCATACGCAGAAAAAACAGAATCAAACAATAAACAAAAAGGAGAAATTGTTATGACACAACAAGCAAAGCACGTTTTGCCCGATTTACCTTATGCTCACAATGCATTGGAACCTTACATCGATGAACGCACCATGGAAATTCATCATGGCAAGCATCATCAGGCCTATGTAAACAACCTGAACAACGCCATACAGGGCACCGAAATGGAAAACATGTCGCTCGAAGACATCTTTAAAAACATGAGCCAGTATCCGATGGCAGTGCGCAATAACGGAGGCGGGCACTGGAACCATGATCTTTTCTGGAAAGTCATGGGGCCCAATGGAGGGGGCAAACCTTCGGGTGATTTGCTTACCGCCATTGAAAAACGTTTCACCTCATACGAAGACTTCCAGGAAGAGTTCAACCGTGCCGGAGCCACCCGTTTTGGCAGTGGCTGGGCATGGCTTATTGTCGATAATCAAGGCGAGTTGCATGTAACCAGCACACCCAACCAGGATAACCCTCTTATGGATGTAGCTGAAAAACAAGGCACTCCCATCCTTGGGGTGGACGTATGGGAGCACGCCTATTACCTGAAGTATCAAAATCGCCGTCCTGAGTACCTGGGCAACTTCTGGAAAGTAGTCAACTGGAAAGAAGTGGAACGCAGATACGCACAGGCACTAAAATAATTGCTCAGAAAACGGGTGATGAGTGATGGTGACCGGCAGCGTCCTTTCTTTACAGGACCTGCCGGTTTTTTTTATATGTCATGAGACAATGTGCCCGGGTTAGGAAATGGTATGAATTGTATGATTTAAATGATACACCATGAATTATTACTTCAATAAAATATTTAAAGACAAAGATTTTGACCAAGCCATCCAGGAGGTTACCGATGCACTAAAGGAAGAAGGGTTCGGAATTTTGACAGAAATTGATGTACAAAACACCTTCAAACAGAAACTAAATAAAGACTTCAGAAAATATAAAATACTGGGTGCATGCAATCCCCATTTTGCATACAAGGCATTTTCGGCCGAAGACAAAGTCGGCATTTTGCTGCCATGCAATGTAATTGTACAGGAACATGGTCATGGTTCGGTGGAAATAGCGGTCATGGATCCTATGTCAATCATGAAACACTCAAATAATGAGCATTTGACAACACTTGCAGGCGAAGTCGAACAAATCATGCAAGGGGTGATAAATAAGTTGAAGTGAGTCAAATGCCACAATTATTCTAAACCGGGTGTGTATTACCCATATTTTCTGGCATTAAGGTCTTATTTACAACCGGGAAATCTGCCTATATTTGCAGATATTCTTATGAACCGGCCATGCCTTACACACACTTTGGAAATCAGGCAGATGTCTGGAAGCACCTCGCCTTGTGCGAAGTGATTTCAACAGAAAAACCGCGAACATATATTGAAACCAATTCGGCCAGCGCAATTTATCCCCTTGACCACAATCCGGAGCAGGCGTTCGGGATAGGGTATTTTCTGGAAAAAGCACCCGGCATGCCCGGATTACAAAACTCCATCTACCACAAAATTGAATCAAGGGCTGCAACGGACAGGCAATATATTGGTTCGCCAGGCTTGGCCATGACTATTTTGAAAAACATAACCGGCCACTTTGTTTTTTTCGACATTGAAAAGCCTCCCCTGGAAAACATTCGTGCATTTGCCGGCAAGATCGAATTGCATGAGAAGATCAAAACATTCCACCAGGATTCACTGACAGGCTTACCGGAACTGCTCCAGGATATTGGCCACAATTGCTTCATTCATTTTGATCCCTATTATGTCGACCGGCCCGGACCCGAAGGCTACGATTATATCGACCTTTTTATAAAAGCCGCCCAGTCAGGCCACCGGTGTTTTTTATGGTATGGTTTTCATACCTTATCGGAGAAAACACGGATCAATGCGCATATCAGGGAAAAAGTGGCCAAAGGCGGGATAAAAAAAACCCTGTGTGTGGAGTTGATCCTGGAAACAATCTGGCAGAAAACCATCCTGTGCAATCCGGGCATATTGGGAAGCGGACTGCTTTGCGGCAATTTGTCGGAGGCTTCCGTATCGGCTGTCTTAAACTGTGGTGCATTGCTGGTTAAGTTACATACAGGAAGCTTTTTTGGGAGATTTAAAGGAGAGCTGTACCGGGAAATTCTTACATTTTGATAATCTCTCTGACATTGCAGCGTTAAAGTGATTGGATACGTATTGGTTCAATAACAACAAGCGGAATAACACAAAAGTGTTTGCACATGAATAAACACAAACATTTTTTGATTGTAGCAATTCTTTTTGCCGGGATTTTCCTGGTGTTTGGTGGTTGCGAAAAACCGGAAGATGAGTTTGCGCAAGACAAACTACCTGAGTTGTCCACCCTGGAGGTCCAAGCAATAACCGATACTTCAGCCGTCAGCGGAGGCTTTATCAGCAATGACTGGGGTGCGGGAATCACCACACGGGGAATTGTTTGGGCTACAACCGACAATCTTGCCCTTGACAACCACGAAGGAGTTACCCTATGTGGTAATGGAACAGGCATTTTTACAGGAAACCTGCGTGACTTGTCACCGGAAACAACCTACTACGTCAGGGCATTTGCATCAAGTGGGAAAGGCACTGCTTACGGAAACGTTCAAAGTTTTACCACCCTTGAGCCCTATGCCCCTTTGCCGGAGGTGACCACCTCAGAAATAATTCATATCACTGAAAGTTCTGCCATATCTGGAGGTGTTATTACTGAAGAAGGCCATAGCCCGGTTTTACATCGGGGTGTCGTTTGGGCCACTTTCGAACTGCCCACTGTAGATTCCAACGAGGGTTTGAGCCATGAAGGGGAAGGATTGGGTGAGTTTATCAGTGAACTTACAGGTCTTGAACCCGGGACAACATATTTTATCCGGGCTTATGCCACCAACGATCATGGCACCTCCTACGGCAATGAGTTGTCATTTAGCACGCTTCCAGAGAATGCCTTTGTATGTGGCAGCGAAGTGATCTTTGTTTACCGCAATGAATTGGTAAGCTACGGAACGGTTAACGGGGCAAATGGGACCTGCTGGCTAGATCGAAATTTGGGGGCAAACAGGGTGGCGCTGGCCCCCGATGATTCCGAAGGTTACGGTGACCTTTTCCAATGGGGGCGACTAGATGACGGTCACCAGGACAGACAAAGCGATACAACAAACATCCTGAGCAAATACGATGTGCCGGGACATGATCGCTATATTATACCTCCTACCTGGGAAGGTTTCCCCTGGGATTGGCGTCAACCACAAAATGACAACCTCTGGCAGGGTGACGGAGCTTCCAATGACCCATGCCCACCGGGATGGAGGGTGCCTGCAATCGGCGAATGGGAAGCTGAAAACGAAAGCTGGTCCTCAGATGACCATCATGGGGCTTTCGGAAGCAACCTGAGAATTCCCCTGGCCGGGGGTCGGTTCAACACAGAAAACCCCGGGAATGAAGATCACTTTGGTTTTTATTGGAGTTCAACGGCATGGGACCACAATGCCTTGTTAATGAATATTGAAAGTGTTAACACCAACCAGGTGATGGGCGCCCGGCGTTCATTTGCATTGAGCGTTCGTTGCATCCTTGATCAATAAACACCAGTCAGCCATTCCCGGTATATTGCAATGCACCGCCTGACTTATGGGTCCATTAACAATCAACCACACAATTTCCTGATGTATCATCATCACCAGGAATATCACATCCTGAGTGCACGGGTAAGAATATAATCCCGGTTAAATACCATGAACTGCAGATCGAAAAAAGCCAATAGAAAACCCCTGAAATTCAAAAATATCATTATGTTTGTAACACCATTATAAAAATTGGTGACACATGCAGGTAAAGCGTTTTGGGGTTTCCCTCGAAGAAGACATACTGGCCAGACTTGACCAGCTGGTGAAAAAAAGTAAATTTCCAAACCGTTCACAGGCAATCAGGTATCTTATTAAAGATACGCTTGTAGAGGAAAAAATCAACAAAAACAAAATTGTGGCCGGTGCCATCGTCATTGTTTATGACCATCACAAGCGCGAGCTCAACAACAAGTTGATGAATGTACAGCACGATTACCATGAACTGGTCCTGTCAACACAACACGTCCATCTCGAACATG
>PWON01000221.1 GCA_003557385.1 Bacteroidales bacterium
ACTTTCCAGCCTTTATAGTCTGAGGGGCGGGTGTATACCGGCGGGGACAGCAGCTGGTCCTGGAAAGAATCGGTCAGGGCGGATGTTTCATCGCCCAAAACACCGGGGATCACACGAACCAGGGCATCTGTCAGGATGGCTGCCGGGAGTTCACCGCCTGACAACACATAATCACCCACCGATATCTCCCGCGTAACCAGGTGTTCCCTGATGCGCTCGTCAACGCCCTTATAATGTCCGCATAGAAGGATCATGTTTGTATGGGTGGAAAGGCTGTTTACCATGGGTTGATCCAGTGAGTCCCCATCCGGGCTCATTTAAATGATCTCATCGTAAGTCCGCCGGGCTTTCAGGGCCTGAAGGCAACGGTCAACCGGTTCGATCATCATCACCATGCCGGCACCGCCCCCGAAGGGATAATCATCAACACGCCTGTGTTTGCCGGTGGCATGTTCACGGATGTCGTGCAGATGTATCTCAACCAGTTTTTTATCCATGGCCCGTTTCACGATTGAATGGCTAAATGGCCCGTCAAACATCTCCGGGAAAATGGTCAATATATCTATTCGCATACCTTTGGGTTTTTCTTTGCCAGATCAAAGACTTCGTTTAATTCGAAGGTCCTGGTCCCGGGCTCCCCGGTAAGGGCAGCGCAAAGCATGGCCCTGGCCACTGTATCCGCGTGGATGGGCCGGTACGATTTCATAATACCCAACCGCGTCGTCAGGCGAAGCAACCGGATCCCCAGTTGTTCGGCAGGACGTTTTTCCTTTCTGTCACCCATGAGGGCACCCGGCCTGATGAACACTTTTTTTTCCATGGGCAGCTCCCCGATGTCCTTTTCCAGTTCAGCCTTCATCCGCATATAAAAAAAGGGGCTGCTGATCCCGGCGCCCGCCGAAGACACCAGAACCAGGGTGCGTATGCCATTTTCAGCTGCCGCCGCAGCAAAACGGTATTGATACGTATGGTCTACCTCGTACTGGGCCTTTTTTCCTCCGGCTTTTGCACGGGTAGTCCCCAGGCTGAGAAATATGACATCACCCTTTACCAGCGAAGCCCAATCGCGCGGCCTGGAAAAATCGATGATGTGCTCTGTCAGTTTTGGGTGAACAATTCCTGTGGAACGCCGTAAAAATGCCGAAACATCTTCCACATGCCTGTGATCGAGCAGCTGATTCAACAGGTGTGACCCCACCAGCCCGGTTGCGCCTATAAGCACGGTTTTTTTCATAATGGTTTTAGTGCAAGTGGATAAACATCCCCGATTTATTTTGTATTTATGAATTCAAATATCGCTTTTTCTGACCAAATACGCTGCCCATGGCATAAAAGTTTTATGATGAACAAATGAATGGCCGTTGTTTATTTTTCAAAAACGCCCATCCCAAACAGGGCAAAATCATATTTTACCGGGTCTTCAGGATCAAACAAGCGCAGGTTTGCGGTTAATTCCTCCACAGCCTTCCAGTCGTTCTGCTTTCTTTTCAACAGCCCCAGGCTACGTGCAACCCTCCCCGAATGCACATCCAGGGGACAATACAGATCACCGGTTGAAAAGGCATTCCATAAGCCAAAATCCACCCCGGCATCGTCTTTGCGGATCATCCACCGCAAAAACATATTTAACCGCTTGGCCGCCGAACCGGCCGCCGGGTTGCTCAGATGTTTCAGGCTTCGTTCAGGATGAGGCATACTGAAAAAAACATCCCTGAAATGCATGATGGCCGATTTGATTCCACCGGTACCGTGCCTACTGCTCCGCTGATACCCCTGGTTAAATACCGCTTCAAGGCCTCCATGTCTTTGATAGATGTTTTTCAGGGCATATAAAAAAAACAACAGGTCGTCTTCATTAAACGTTCGATGTACAAATCCACGGAACCGGGACAAATCCTTTTCAGAAAAGCCGTCGACAAAGGCTGCCGGGGCATCATCCATCAGGGCCATCAGGCGCAGGCCACTTTTTACAATGCTTTTGCGGTTGCCCCAGGCCAGGGTGGCGGAAAAAAATGCGGCAATTTCCCGGTCTGCCTTGCCCTTAAACCGGTGGGGGACAGATACCGGATCATCCCCCACAAAGGAGTGTTGATTATAATAGTCCGCCTTATAATCCAGAAGTGCTTTCAACCGGCTGTTCAATCCACGTGCTTTCATCCTTTACCTTATTGCTGCCATCAGGATCCAAAATTATCCTTTTTTAAAATTATCTGTATATTTGAAACCACAAACCATAAGGTAATGGACAGCTAAATGATTGACTAAAATAAACCCCACACCTGATGAAAAAAACAGCATTTATCCTTTTATCAGTGATTCTTTTTGCCGGCGTTGTGGCACAGGCCCAAAACCGCTCCGGGAATTTGCATATCGGAGCAGGCGTTGGTTATCACACTGAATTTGAAAAAGACAACACCGGCGTGGTGTTGGAAGGCACCTACTCTGTATTGAACAGGTTAAGGTTATCGCCCGGCATTCTTTACTATTTCACAGATACCGGCAGCGATCTTTATGACATCACTTTCATTGATTTAAATGCCAATGTCCACCTTCTGCTGATTAACAGGGAAAGAATGCGGCTTTATGGCCTGGCCGGGTATAACAATTTCCGGATGAGGGTGTCTTACGACAATGACAGCACTACGGAGAATGAATCAGGAATCAACCTTGGCGGAGGCCTTGAGTTTGGCAGGAGAAACCTCATGCTTTTTGGTGAGGCAAAGGTCACCACAGGAGATGTCCATGACAACAATATCATCCTGCATGGAGGCATCCGCTTTAAGATATAGGTATGATCATGTTTATTTGCCCCGTGTACAGACGTTTTAACGATGAGTAAAGAAGACCGGGAATTTATCAGGGAAGCCGTGGATATGGCGGCAGAAAATGTAAAAAGCGGCCGGGGGGGCCCCTTTGGGGCACTCATTGTCAAAGACGGAAAGGTGATCGGTCGCGGGGTAAACCGCGTTACGGATATCAATGACCCTACTGCCCATGCAGAGGTAATGGCCATCCGGGATGCCTGCAGACACCTCGACCATTTCAGACTGGAGGGCGCGGTCATCTATACCAGTTGCGAACCTTGCCCAATGTGCCTGGCAGCCATCTACTGGGCAAGAATAGACAAAATATTTTTTGCAGCACAGAATGCAGATGCCGCAAAGGCCGGCTTCGATGATTCCTTTATCTATAAAGAAATACCGCTGCCACTCGAAAAAAGGGCCATTCCAATCAAACAGGTGGATTGCAAGGATCCTTTAAAACCGTTCACCACCTGGATGAACTCGGAACACAAAATTACCTATTGAAACCCGGCTACATCAGCGAAAAGAATGTCCCTTCGCCCGGCAGCCAAATATTTAGTATTTTCGCATCCAACACTGAAACATAACGCAGTATGATGGAAGAAATCATTGAATCGGCAGTTTATTTAAAGGAAAAGACCGGATTTACTCCGAAAACAGGCATCGTATTGGGCAGTGGCCTGGGAAGTCTGATCGACGAGATTGACATCAAACACCGGATTCCTTATCGTGAGATCCCGAATTTTGAATCCTCTACCGTGGAAGGGCACGCAGGCCGGCTGATATTCGGCATATTGGGCGGCAAGCAGATGGTAGCCATGCAAGGCCGTTTCCACTATTACGAAGGATATCCGATGCAAAAAGTCACTTTTCCGGTCAGGGTCATGCGGTTGCTGGGGGTGGAAACGCTTTTCGTATCAAACGCCGCCGGAGGACTTAACCCGGAATATAAGGTAGGGGACCTGATGATCATCCGCGACCATATCAACATGTTCCCTGAAAATCCATTGCGTGGCCCCAACCTTGAAGATCTGGGCACACGTTTTCCTGAAATGAGCCAGACCTATTGTCCGGAACTCATAGAACGTGCCAAAGAGATTGCCATCAAACACGACATCCGTTTTCAAACAGGGGTGTATATCGGCAGCCCGGGCCCCACACTGGAAACTCCCGCAGAATATAAAATGTTCCGTATCCTTGGTGCAGACGCCACCGGGATGTCAACCGTTCCTGAAGTAATTACAGCCCGTCATGCCGGCATGAAGGTTTTTGGCGTTTCGGTGATCACCAACCTGTCGGAACCATCTGAAACAGACAAACCCACAACCCACGAAGAAGTCCAGAATGTAGCCGGGGCCGCCGCCTCGAAAATGAGGGTGATCTTTAAAGAACTCGTCCTGGATTTGTAGACACGGTCTCGGTGTTGTGCCGCATGCCCTTCTTGTGATCCTGTTCCGCAGTGTTGTGCC
>PWON01000139.1 GCA_003557385.1 Bacteroidales bacterium
ATGTTTTCACTTGGCCGGCTGACACCCGTTGCGTGGATGGATGAAGCGGTGGGGGAAACTTTATCCGGCAAACCGCTTTTGGAGGCAGCTGTAGAGGCCGTGGGGGTCGTTGGGCGTTAGTTACACAAGTGTGCGTTTGGATTTGTTGGTTACGCAGGTGTGTGGTTGGGGTTGTTGAGCAGGTGGGTTTCGATGGTTTTGGGGTAATGTTTGTGTTCTAGTTTTTGCACTTTGGCGGCGAGGGTTTCGGGGGTGTCGCCGGGTTCCACTTCCACGGTGGCCTGAAACAGAATGGGGCCCTGGTCGTAACGTTCGTTTACCAGGTGTATGGTGATGCCGCTTTGTTTTTCTCCGGCCGCGATCACTGTGCGGTGCACATGCATGCCATACATCCCTTTCCCTCCAAAACCGGGGAGCAGTGCCGGGTGGATATTAAATATGCGGTCCGGGTATTTGTTTATAAAATATGGGGGCAGCAAACGCATATACCCGGCAAGCACAACAGCGGTAATGCCGTATCTGTCAAACAGCGACAACACCTGCCGGGGTTCTTCCCAGGCAGGGCCTGGCAACACCGCAGTGGGGATACCTTCCTTGCATGCCCGCTCAAGCACATATGCCGAAGCATTGTTGCTTACCACCAAAGACACACTGATGCGGGGGTGGTTGCGAAAATATACCATAAAGTTGGCTGCATTGCTTCCGCTTCCTGAGGCCAAAATGGCCAACTTATGGGTTTTTGTCGGTTTTTTCACTACATTTGTTTCAAGAGAGCCCCGTAACGAAGGCTAAAATTAACCAAAAAAGCATACAAACGGTTTGTTTGACCGTCGGATGACCCTACAACAACTATGGTTTTAGTTGATTTCTATTCTTTGATTTATAGTAAGTTACGCCGTTTAAAACAAAAATCAAAGAAAAAAAGTTGCGTATAACGAATTTAATATTTTTCTTTGCAGCCTGTTTAACAAAAAAAGGAGAAACCATGTCTGACATTACAACAAGAGTAAAAGCTATCATTGTGGATAAGCTTGGTGTAGATGAAAAAGAAGTAACCCCCGAAGCCAGTTTTACAAATGACCTGGGTGCGGATTCGCTCGACACTGTTGAGCTCATCATGGAGTTCGAAAAAGAGTTCAACCTCGCCATTCCTGACGACCAGGCCGAGAAAATCAGCACGGTAGGGGAAGCAATTGCTTATATTGAAAAAGAAGTCAAGTAAGAAGGAAGTTACTTGTGCAATGTAGCCCACATGCAAGGTTCTATTCTCTGTAATTGATGAATAAACCCATGTGGGCTTCATGTTAATCATGTTAAACAAATCTTATTGGCATGGAACTTAAAAGAGTTGTCGTTACCGGACTTGGCGCCCTTACCCCTATTGGAAGCAATGTTCCTGATTACTGGGACGCATTGCTGAACGGGGTCAGCGGTGCAGAACTCATCACAAAGATTGATGTGTCTGAGTTCAAGACCCGTTTTGCCTGCGAATTGAAAAATTTTGATCCGGCCAATCATTTTGACCGGAAAGAGGTCCGTAAATTCGACCCATTTACCCAATATGCAATGGTTTCAACCGAAGAAGCCCTCAGGGATGCCGGCATTGACCCCGAAAAGGTTGATCCGGACCGTGTAGGGGTGATCTGGGGCAGCGGGGTCGGCGGATTGGAAACCTTTTACAATGAAGTCAAAGAGCATGGCAGAAGAGGCGGCCCCCCCCGTTTCAGTCCGTTTTTTATTCCAAAAATGATTGCGGACATTGCGGCAGGCCACATTTCCATCAAATACGGGTTCCGTGGGCCCAATTACACCACAACCTCTGCCTGCGCCTCATCTGCCAATGCCCTGATCGACTGTTATAACCTGATCAGGCTGGGCAAAGCCGACATGTTTATTGGAGGGGGCTCTGAGGCCGCAGTGAATGAAGCCGGGCTGGGCGGATTCAGTGCCATGCACGCCATTTCGGTACGCAACGACGACCCGAAAACCGCTTCCCGTCCATTCGACAAAGACCGCGACGGCTTTGTACTGGGCGAAGGCAGTGGCACCATCATATTTGAAGAGCTTGAACATGCCCGCAAACGCGGTGCCAAAATATATGCAGAGGTGGTTGGCGGAGGCATGTCGGCCGATGCCTACCATATGACCAGCCCCCATCCCGAGGGGTTGGGTGCCATCAAGGTAATGCAATATGCCCTGGAAGATGCAGGCTTTAAACCCGAAGACGTGGACCATATCAACACACATGGCACCTCCACCCCGCTCGGGGACATTGCAGAGCCCAGGGCCATTGTGAGCCTGTTTGGCGACCATGCCTATAAAATCAGCATCAATTCCACCAAATCAATGACCGGGCATTTGCTGGGTGCCGCCGGTGCGGCTGAATCCATCGCCACCATCCTGTCTGTACAAAACGACGTCATACCACCCACCATCAATCATTTTACCGACGATCCGGATATCGACAACAAGCTGGATTTCACCTTTCATAAGAAAAGGGAGCGCACGGTGAACTTAGCCCTGTCGAACACCTTCGGATTTGGCGGGCATAATGCATGTGTGGCATTTAAGAAGTTTGAACAATAGCGACAGCATTGGGGTTTTTGTTTTCTTTCAGGCGCAAACGCAAGGCTGCAGACCGGGCTTTGTCTGTAGCCATTCAAAACATGTTCGGATACCGGCCCGGAAATGTGTCGGTTTACGAACTGGCTTTCCGGCACAAGTCTGTGGCAACATCCGCCATCAATGGGGTCAAACATTGCAATGAACGACTGGAGTACCTGGGAGATGCGGTGCTGGGATCGGTGGTTGCCGATTTCCTCTTTAAAAAATTCCCGTTCAAAGACGAAGGCTTCCTTACGGAGATGCGATCGCGCATTGTAAGCCGCAGCAACCTCAACATGCTTTCACGCAAGCTTGGTCTGAATCAGCTCGTGCAATCGAGCAAAGAAAGCGGCACACAGGGTTCGAGCATTCACGGGGACGCTTTTGAAGCCTTTATTGGGGCGGTGTATCTCGACAAAGGCTACCGGTTTACCAAAGAGATGGTTGTCCGGAAAATCATCCAGACCCACCTCGACATTGACGAACTGATGGTTCGCGACATCAACTTCAAGAGCAAGGTCATTGAATGGGCGCAGAAAGAAAAAAAGATGGTGGAATACAAGCTTGTTTGTGAAGAAGAAAACGGCAGAAACGGAAAGCTGTATACCATAGCGCTGGAAATTGAAAACAAGGTGGCCGGTACCGGGCAGGACTATTCGATCAAAAGGGCAGAGCAGCATGCTTCCCGCGATGCCTGGGAAAAAAGCATCCGTGAACCGGAAGGGGGACCTGGTCATGGTTAAAAAAAAACTGAAACTTGAGGTGTCTTTTTCGCCCGAATTCCGGGTCATGGGTTTGTTTACCGCCCAAAAAGGTTACCGTCTTTGCTGGCTGCTGAACCAGCACCTGCAACTGGATCTCAAGCGGCTGCCTGATTTTGAATACACGCCATTGAATCAGTCAGCCCCGGGGCGTTTTGCCATTTACCATTGCCATGTACCGGAACTGAGAATGCGTTATTTCCTGGTGTGCAACAAATGCAGCGAAGGGGTATTGTTTGGCGAACCGAAAAATCTCGATTACCTTCTGCTGCTAAAACAACCCGGCGACCAATTGCAGCCGAAAAACCTGATAAACTCAATCCGCAAGATACCCGTGATGCAGGCTGTTTACAGCCTCGATGGCAAGCTGGGCAACAGGGGCGATGCCTTCCTTTATGATTTTGAGATGTACTTAGGCGAAGTGTTCAAGTAGTGGATCAAGGCCACATCATCCCTTGCCGCCACCTTCCATATCCTTTGCCTGGTTCCAGAATATGTCCATTTCAGACAAATTCATCCGTTTCATGTCTTTACCGGCCAGCTTTGACTGTTTTTCGAGGTGCTCAAAACGTTTTATGAATTTCTTGTTGGTCCGCTCAAGCGCATTTTCCGGGTTCACATTGATAAAACGCGCATAGTTGATCAGGGCAAACAGCAGGTCGCCAAACTCTTCATCGATCTTTTTCTGTGCGGCACCGCTTTCCAGTTCATGCCTTAGTTCATTCAGTTCTTCCTGAACCTTGTCCCACACCTGTCCGGGTTTTTCCCAGTCAAAACCCACGCCCTTTGCCTTATCCTGGATGCGATAGGCTTTGATCATGGCAGGCAACGACTTGGGCACACCCGACAAAACACGTTTCTTGCCTGTCCTGAGTTTGATCTTTTCCCAGTTGTCCTTCACCTGTTCGGCGGTTTCGGCCTTTACATCACCATATATGTGGGGATGTCTTCTGATCAGTTTTTGGTTGATGCCTTCCAGTATGCCAACAATGTCGAAGGCACCCTTTTCCGACCCGATCTTTGCATAAAACACAATATGGAGCATTAAATCGCCCAGTTCACCCTTGATGCCCTCTATGTCTTCATTCAGGATGGCATCGGCCAATTCATAGGTATCTTCAATGGTCAGGTGACGCAGGCTTTCCAGGCTTTGTTTTCTGTCCCAGGGGCACTTTGCCCGCAGGTCATCCATGATGTCGAGCAGTTGCTTGAATGCTTGCAGCCTTTTATCCATGTTCGGGGTTTTTGTCAAAAGTAAGAAGAAATGGTGGAATGGTGGTGTATGAGCACCCGTTCGGTTTGATACAGTTGGTGACCGTTTGCGAACACTTTTTTAAAAAAATTTGGTGACGCAATTTTTTATAAGTTTGATTTTGTGTCCTTTAAGGGCATTGGCATAATATTCGTTGTATAGGATAGAGAACCCATAAAAACGGCATTCAAATGGATCGAATCATTAAAAAAAAGAAATGGACGGTAAAAAAGATCGTCAGCATACTGGGCGCATCGGCATTCGCCATGTTTATCATTTACCTTCTGTTTTTCCGCGATACCAGCAGCAGGTTGTTTGTTGACATGGATAAAATGACCATTGCCACAGTTGAGCAAGGTCGTTTCCAGGAGTTCATTCCGGTTGACGGTGTGGTGCAACCCATCATGACCATTTATGTGGACGCCGTGTTTGGCGGCCGGGTAGAAGAGATCTTCCAGCGCGATGGTGCGCAGGTAAATGAAGGGGACAAGATCCTCCGCCTGTCAAATGCCCAGATTGAAATGAGCTATATGCAACAGGAAAACACGGCCCTTGAGGTACTCGACAGATACCAGAACACCCGCCTGAACCTGGAACGAAACATGTTTAACCTTGAACGGCAACTGGCAGAACTTGAATACCGCCTGGACATTGCCAAAAAGGATTATGTGCGCAAAAAAAGCTTTTTTGAGCAGGGGGTGATCTCCGACGAAGAATATGAAAATGCATACCGCGAATACATTTTTGCCCAGCGCCATTATGACATTGGTTTGCGCAGTTTGCAACACGACTCTGTGTATGTGTCCACTCAAATGGACCTGATCAATGCATCCATTGACCGCATGCACACCAACATCGACATGCTGCATGAAACCCTGGATAACCTGGTCATCCGGGCACCCATCAGCGGACAGCTTTCCTCATTCAGTGCCGAGCGAGGGGAAACGAAGTCCACCGGTGAGAATCTCGGGCAAATCGATGTGCTTGACGGATTCAAGTTGCGCGCGCGCATCGACGAAAGGTATATCAACCGTACTTATATTGGGCAACCGGCATCATTCGACTATGCCGGTCAAACCTATAACCTTGAGATAGATAAGATCTACAGCAATATTACCGGGGGTGCCTTCGAAGTGGACCTGCAGTTCAATGGCGAGGAGCCTTCAGGAATACGCCGCGGCCAGACCATCCAGCTCAGGCTGCAGTTCAGCGGCGTGGCCGATGCACTGATCATCCCTCGGGGAGGATTCTACCAGGCCACCGGTGGCAACTGGATATATATAGTAGACCCGTCCGGCTCGCAAGCCGTCAGGAGGCCGATACGTATCGGTCGTCAGAATATCCACCATTATGAAGTGCTCGACGGCCTGCAACCAGGCGAACGCGTAATCGTGTCATCTTATGACAGCTATGGGGGAAGGGACAGGCTTATTTTCAGGTAACATTTACAGGTTGCCATTGATCCATGTAACAAAAGCAATCATTAACACGTCATATCATATAATAATATTATCCACTTAAACATTATCAATCATGATCAAAACTGTTGACTTAACCAAGGTATTCCGCACCGAAGAGGTGGAAACCACCGCACTGAACCAGGTGTCCTTCGAAATAAAGGAAGGGGAGTTTGTAGCCATTATGGGCCCTTCGGGTTGCGGCAAATCGACTTTACTCAACATCATGGGCTTGCTCGACAACCCCTCCGGCGGAGCGTATTATTTCCTCGACCAGGAGGTATCAAATTATTCAGAAAAACAACGTGCGAACCTGCGCAAGCGCAATATCGGTTTCGTTTTCCAGAACTTTAACCTGATCGATGAACTGAGCGTGTTTGAAAACGTGGAACTGCCCCTGATCTACCTGGGATACAGTGCCGCCGAACGCAAGCAACGCGTAGAAGAAGTACTGGAACAAATGCAGATCATGCATCGCAGAAACCACTTCCCGCTTCAGTTGTCGGGTGGTCAGCAGCAGCGTGTAGCTGTGAGCCGTGCCGTGGTGGCCAAACCACACATCATCCTTGCCGATGAGCCAACCGGTAACCTCGACTCCACCCACGGCGACGAGGTAATGAACCTGCTTGAAACACTCAACAAGAATGGCACCACCATCATCATGGTAACGCACTCCCAGCGCGATGCCTCTTATTCCCAGCGGATCATCCGCCTGTTTGACGGCCAGATTGTCACCGAAGACAAGACCACAGAATTTGTATTGACCGCTGCAGCGCAATAGGCAGCGTAACACCGATATATGTTTTTGATGTTCATGTCCTGACACATTAAAGCCTGACCGTATGTTCAAACAATATATGTTGAGCGCCTGGCGCAACATGAAACGCGCCATCCTGTATTCAGTCATCAGCGTTTTTTGCCTGGCCGTAGGGATTTCCGGGGCCATCGTCATCACCATGTATCTCAACCACGAGTTGTCGTACGATACCCACCATGAACACCATGCACGCATTTACCGGATGGAGGGGATTTACGATATGGCAGGCACTTCCTATCATCTGGCCATAACTCCCTTTCCACTGGCCATGGCCATGCAGAATGAGTTTCCCCAGGTAAAAAATTATGCGCGTTTCTTCGTCGAGGAAGAAGAAAGAATGGTCAGGGCAGACGACAGGGAGTTTCTGGAGAAAGGTTTTGTGCTGGCCGACTCCACGGCCTTCGATGTATTCACCCATCATTTTGTACACGGCCATCCCAAAGGCGCACTTTCTGAACCAAACACCATGGTGATCAGCAGGTCGCTCAGCGAAAAATATTTTGGCGAACAAGACCCTGTGGGTCAAAGCATTGATGTAAGCAATCGTCATTATATTGTGACGGCCGTGGTGGAAGATTTGCCCGAAAACAGCCACTTCCGCTATCAGGCAATGCTGTCGATGGCCTCTGCCAGCCATGAAAGGGTGTATTCCATGAATCCCGAGCTCTTCTGGAACATCAATGCCAACTATACCTATATAAAACTCCACCCGGACCAGAAAATGGATGCTGTCATGGAAAACATGCCGGCCTTCCTGGAAAAGTATGTGAACCCGCTGGGCGAACAGTTTGGCGCCAGCGCCCAATACCTGGCCACCCCTTTGCGCGATACCCATTTTCATCCGGTCATGATGGCACCCGAAACCGGCAACAAGTCAACATTGCTCATTCTTGGTCTGATAGCATTCTTTTTGTTGATCATCGCCGCGATCAATTACACCAACCTGGCCACAGCCAGGGCAGCCAAACGAGCCAGGGAGATTGGCATCAGGAAAGTTAGCGGGGCAAACCGCCGGCAACTGGTTGTGCAGTTCCTGTCAGAGTCATTGCTGGTGGCATTTTTGTCACTGTTTGTTTCTGTTTTTCTTGTGGAACTCCTCCTGCCCTATTTCAACTCCATTGCCGGCAAATCATTCAGCCTTTCGCAGCTGTTTGACCATGGCATTATGTTTCAGGTCCTGGCCATTACCCTGGTTACCGGCCTTGCCGCAGGGGCCTATCCGTCTTTTGTGCTCAGCCGGATGAACACTTCACTCATTATGAAAGGCCTTCCGGTTCAGCAAAAAGGCTCGGCCCTGCTCCGTAAAGGACTGGTGGTTTTTCAGTTTGCCATTTCCATCATCCTGGTTGCAGCCACCCTGACGGTACAGAACCAGCTCCGGTTCCTGCAAAACAAACCTTTGGGATTTAACAATGAAAACCGTGCCGTGGTGTCCGTATACGGGAACGTGGCCCGCGAGGGCATCGAAACCCTGGAACAAACCATCCTGCAAAACCCGCTGGTTTCCGGGACCACCAAAACTTTTTCCATTCCGGGGAGTGATCACAATGTGATGGCGGTAAGGGCAGGAGTGGAAGGCGAAATGCGCGAGAGTGCCATATCGGTAAATTATATCGACCACCGGTTTATCGACCGGATGGGGATCAAACTGAAAGAAGGACGCCTGTTCGACCCGGAAATGCGAACCGACTTTAACTCTGCCATATTGGTAAACGAAGCGGCGGTAAGGTTTTTTGGCTGGCACGATGAGCCCATCGGAAAGCAGATCCATATGAACTTTGACCAGGAAGGAAATCCGCGGGATGTAATGCGGGTAATCGGTGTGGTGGAAGATTACCATTTTCTATCCCTGAGTAATCCCATTGAACACCATATGCTTATCCTGCGCGACACACCGACAAGCTTCCGTTATTTAATCGTAGAATACCAGGACGGAAAAAAAGACGAGGTGCTGCCCTTCCTGGAAAAAGTCACACGGGAATTTGATCCTTCCAGGCTGCCCCAGGTACACATGCTTGATATGGGTTTCAGCGAAACCTTCGATGCCGAAAAACGGCTTGGCAGTATTTTTGGCCTGTTTGCCCTGGTCACCATCATCATTTCATTGATGGGTTTGTTTGGCCTGTCATCCTTTATGCTGGAGCAGCGCAGAAAAGAGATTGGCATTCGTAAGGTGCTGGGCTCATCTTCCTTGAGCGTACTGCGTTTGTTGTACAAAGAGTTTTCGTGGCTTATCCTGGTTGCTGTTGTGGTGGCCGCACCATTTTCCTGGTGGCTGCTTGACAGGTGGTTGCAGGGCTTTTTATTCCGAATTGACATGTCGCTCAATCCGATTTTGGTGTCAACACTCGTCGCCTATGTCCTGGCCATTGCCACTGTGAGCTACCACAGCCTGAGATCGGCCGCAATGAACCCGGTGGATAGCATCAGGGCGGAATAGGGAATGGTTTAACCTGGTCGCCGGCAGAGGCAAGGTTGAGGTTTGCGACAGAGCGACAGATGAATCAGCCTGACTGACGGCAAAGACAGGAATGGGATTGGCTGATGCATGATTGGGAAACACAAATTATTCAAAGAACCATGATCCGTCATTTTATCGTTACCAGCTTCAAGCATTTCAAAAAAAATTTGTCCTTCAGCCTCATCAACCTGTTTGGCCTGGCCACGGCCATGGCGGTGTGCCTGATGATATTGCTTTACGTGTACCGCGAACTGAGTTTCGACCGCTTTCATGCCGATGCCGAAAACATTTGCCGGATCGCCATCAACGTCGACATCCAGGGAGACATCCTGTATGAGCCCTTTAGCAGTGCCCCCATGGGTCCGGACCTCCTGGAAGCATTTCCAGAGGTCACCAATGTGGTACGATTATCCGGAAGGCAGGAGGCGAACGTCTGGCAAAACGACCGCTTCACCACATTCAACAAAAGCCATTACGCCGACAGTACGTTTTTTGACATCTTCAGTTTTGAGTTGCTCCGCGGAAACCCGTCAAGGGCCCTGGCTGAACCTTACAGCCTGGTCATTACCGAAAGCACGGCCCAAATGCTTTTCCCCGATCAGGATCCCATGGGGCAATTGGTCCGCCTCGACGACGACAGACGCATGTATACCATTACGGGCATTGCAGCCGATTGCCCGCCCAATTCACACCTGCAGTTCGACTTGCTCCGTTCCTTTACCACCCTGGTGGAACATCGCCACCAGTATATGAACACCTGGGACGGCGGCATTTCATATTATACCTACCTGGTCATATCGGGGGAAACCGATATGGACGCCCTCTATGAAAAGACCGAAGCCCTTGCCTATGAAAAGGTCAATTATCAGTTTGAGGGGATGGGCATCAAGATGTCGCTTGAATTTTTCCCAATTACAAGCATCAGGTTGCGCAGTCCCTTCAGCAGTGAGATGGAAGAAGCCAACACCTATTGGAAGGTCTGGCTGTTTTCATTGGTGGCCCTTTTTGTCCTGTTTATTGCCGGCTTCAATTATGTGAACCTGTGTATTGCCAAATCAGGCAAAAGAGCCAGGGAGATCGGCATGCGCAAAGTGCTGGGAGCCCATAAGCCGGCATTAAGAAGGCAGTTTTACCTCGAAACCTTGTTCATCACCGGGTTAAGTTTCCTGGCCGCACTGTTGCTGGTTGAGTTTTTTATGCCACTGTTCAACAATATGTTAAACACAAACCTGCATCTGTTCAGCCTGCCCTGGTGGGTGTTTCTTGCCGCCATGATCCTGTTTGTCGGCTTCTTCGGATTGCTGGCCAGTTTATATCCGGCCTGGTATATGGCCTCTTTTCAGCCGGTCAGGATCCTGAAGGGAGAGTTCTGGAGCAAGCCGGGACGTTTTCAACCCAGGAATTTGTTGCTGCTGACGCAATTTATCATTTCCATGGCCCTGATCGTATGCACCTTGGTGGTTTATTTACAGGTCAATTATTTCCAGTTCAAAGACCGTGGTTTCCGGCAGGAGAACATTATGGCCGTCAGGGCGTTCACCCAGGAAGATGCGGAATTGTTCCGTCAAAGTATGGCCACCTACCCATGGGTGGAGCGTCAAAGCATCGCCACCTCTTTCCCGGGCGGAACATCTTACATGGAAGGCATTATTCCCGAAGATGCCGATCCCGGCTTCATGTCACACCGGATATGGGTCGACCATCAGTATGCCAACACCCTCGAATTAAAGCTGAAAGAGGGCCGTTTCTTTGAAAGAGACGATGGCCTCGAAGAAACCAATGCACTGGTCAATGAAACCCTGGTCAAAAGATCCGGATGGACAGAACCCCTGGGTAAGACCATCGACCGTGCAGGCACGACCTATACCGTAATCGGGGTGCTGGACGATTATTTTTTCCAATCGCTGCATTACGACGTGGAACCCTTGCTTGTGAATGTTTTGGGGAACCGCCCATCGTATATGAGTCACCCTTTCTGGATACTGATTGCCTATGAAGGGGTTGAAAGAGCCGATGTCCTGCTGACCGTCCAGAAAGAATGGAATGATCTGTTTCCCGGCAACACCCTCAGCCATGTATTCATTCCGGAACTGCTGGAACTGCAATATGTCACCGAGGTTAGTTTCGGGAAGCTTTTCCTGGCCTTTACCCTGCTGGCCATCATCATTGCCATGCTCGGCGTACTGGGTCTTTCGTCCTTTGCGGCACAGCAGCGACAGAAAGAAACAGGCATCCGGAAAGTACTGGGGGCATCCACCTTTGGTATTTTGTACAGATCATCGGCTGAGTTTCTGAAGTGGGTGGCCCTGGCTTCCATAATGGCCCTTCCCCTGGCATACTGGTACATGGAAAGGTGGCTGGCCGGATTTGCCTATTCGATCGGCTTCCCGTTCTGGACCCTGGCCGTGGCCATGACAAGCATGATCATCATTGCCATTATGGTAGTGGCCTCGCAGTCGCTTAAGGCCGCCCGCACCAACCCGGCAGAAGTGCTGAAAACAGAATAACAGCCGGGGTCACCGGGCCGGTAACCTGGTCCCAGGCACCAGGCCGGATCTGCGGTGGCAACCTGTTCCCTGCAATATGCCGGATTGTTTATAAACCTTTGTAAATTTGTTGACATCATGCTCATTCATTATATCAAGACCATTTTTCGCACGCTTCGGAAACAGAAACTCAACGCTGTGATCAACATCCTCGGTCTGTCGCTGGGGTTGGGCATCACCTTGTTAATCTGGATCTTTCTTCTTCAGGAGTTAAGTTATGACCGTTTTTTTGACGATCATGACAGGATCTACCGGATCCATAGCACACTCCAGGCCGGACAGGGGGAGCCACAAACCTTGCCTTCCTCATTTTTCTCCCTTGGTGAAACCGCTTTGCGCGAATTTCCGGAGGTGGAAGGAATGACCCGTCTTACCCCATATTACACAAGCCCGGCGATTTTTTTCGAAGACCAGGCGACCACCCTCCAGGGCATCTTGTTTGCGGATTCAGTCTTTTTTGAATTATTCAGCCTTCCCTTCCTTGCCGGCGATCCGGTCAGGGCGCTGGCGCATCCGAACACCATTGTGCTCAGCAAACAAACAGCCACACGCCTGGCCGGTGACCCCCTGGATGCAATGCACCGCACCCTTACCGTCCAGGGGCAGAATTATGAAATCACAGGAATTTTCGAAGACCTTCCCGAAAACACACACTTTCGGTTTAATGCCATTTCGAACCATATTAACCTGCCTGAGCAGATCAAAGCCAGCGGTGCCAATTTTTATACTTACCTGAAACTTATGCCCGGCACTGAACCTAAGGCACTGGAAGAGAAGCTTGACCAGGCCGCTGCAGAATTCATACGCACAAATCCATTGTATGATGGGCTTGAGTTTCATGTTTCTATCAGCCTGATGAAGGTTTCCGACATCCACCTGCACTCAAACCTGGTATGGGAAATGAAAGACAATGGCAACTGGCGCAATGTGGTCATTTTTGCCCTGCTGTCGGCTTTCATCCTTTTTGTGGCCATCATCAATTTTGTAAACCTTTCAACGGCCCGCAGCATGCTGCGATCGAAAGAGATCGGGGTGCGCAAGATGGCCGGGGCCTCACGGGGGATGCTGGTCCGGCAGATCATGACCGAATCGCTGCTGATTACCCTGTTGTCATTTATGGCAGCCATCGTACTTACGGAGGTGTTTTCGGCATATTTTGCCGATAGCCTGGGCACCAACCTGTCCCTTTCCGCATTTTTCAGCCTGAGGGGCCTGTTTGTGATGATTGGGGTTTTTCTGATTACAAGCATTCTGTCCGGATTGTATCCCGCCTTTTACCTGTCTTCATTTGACCCGGTAACAACGCTGAAAGGAGAGGTTGTAAAAGGCACCAGGGGGCAATTGTTCCGAAGGGTGCTGGTGGTCTTTCAGTTTGCCATCACCCTGTTTGTGATCAGTTCACTGCTGGTGATCGGGGCACAAACCCGTTATATGCAGACGCGCGATCCGGGCTTCGACAAAGAAGGGGTCATGATCCTGCAGAATCTCCCGGGCCGCGTGTGGCAATCATTTCCCGCCGCCAGGGCCCGCCTGGAAACCATTCCGCGAATCATATCCGCCGGGGGAGCCAATTACAGATATGGCGGTAGCAACCGCATTGACCTGATCGCCGAAGCGGGCGCCGACAAGTCGGCTGCCGGGATCACGGTGGATGTAATTACCGTGGACCATCGTTTTATGGAAGTCATGGGGCTGGAGCTGGCAGAAGGCAGGAATTTCCATGACGATTCTGAAATGGACGTGCAAAGCGCGTTTATTTTGAATGAAACCGCCGTAAACGCCCTCGGATTTGAAGAGCCCATCGGCAAACAACTCGACCTGTTCAACATCCAGGGTCCGTTGATCGGGGTTGTGCAGGATTTTAACCTGAAATCAATGCATCAATCCATTGAGCCAATGGCCATGGTCTATGCGCAGACGGGTTTCCCACACATGTACATCAGGGTTATGCCAGGCGATTTTGGGTCTTTGGAGGCTGACATTACAGAAGCCCTGCGCGAATTTGACCCTGCATATATCCCTGACATCCTCTTTTTGGATGATGCCATGGCGATGCTGTACCAGTCGGAAAGACAAACAACCCGGCTTTTGTCGGCAGGGGCCCTGCTTGCTTTCATTATTTCCCTGCTCGGCGTGTATGGCCTGGCTGCCTTCTCTGCCGAGCGCAGGGTCAAGGAGATGGGTATCCGGATCGTGCTGGGGGCCTCCGTCACCAACCTGCTCTGGGTATTTAACCGCGAATCGGTATTCCTTGCCGGGATCTCCATGCTGATCGCCTGGCCACTGACATGGGTTTTTGTGAATAACTGGCTCGGCAATTTTGCATACAGGGTGACCATCAATCCCTTGTGGTTTTTGCTTCCCGGCCTTGCCATTTTGCTGGTGAGTTCTTTGATCATCAGCCTGCAGGCCTGGCTTGCCGCCCGCGAAAACCCGGTGGAATCGCTCAGATCGGAGTAAAGCCATAACCCGCTCAGATCGGAGTAAAGTCATAACCCGCTCAGAACCGAACACAGGGCGCCGGGCCGTCAGCGCAATGCGCCCGGTGCTTTTCGTATCTTTGCAGCAACTAAGCATTGGCCTTTATGTTTCCTTATCGCGGTTTACCGGTCAGGTTTGATACATTCCGTTCTGTATTCAGGGCGCTCAAATACCGCAACTACCGCTTATACTATTATGGCCAGAGCATTTCGCTGATCGGTGTATGGGTGCAGAACATTGCCATGGGATGGCTTGTGTACCGCCTCACCGGTTCCGCCCTGTTGCTGGGCACCATTGCCTTTGCATTGCAGATCCCTTCTTTGCTGATAACGCCCTTTGCCGGGGTGCTGGCCGACCGCTGGGACCGCCGCAAAGTGATCACCCTGACCCAGATCATGTCGATGCTGGTGGCCTTTATCCTTGCCTGGCTTACCCTTGCTGAACTGATTACCGTGGCATGGATTATTTTCCTGGCGCTGTTCAACGGCGTAATCCTGGCATTTGACACCCCTTTCCGGCAATCTTTCGTGCCGGACATCATCACCCGCCGCGAAGATTTGTCGAATGCCATCGCCCTGAACTCCTCCCTTTACAACCTGGCCCGTTTCATCGGTCCGCCCATTGGCGGATTACTCATCGCCCTGGTGGGAGAAGGCTGGTGTTTTTTCATCAACGGGGTGTCTTTCCTTGCTGTGATCATAGCCCTGATGGCCATGCGGATCCAAAAAGTCGTACGGCCACAGCGCTTTGGCTCCATTTTTTCGCAATTACGCGAGGGCATCCGCTATGCCTGGAACTTCCGGGCTATACGCTACCTGATCACCCTGGTAGCACTGAGCAGTTTTTTCGGACTGCCATTCCAGGCCCTCATGCCTTTGTTTGCCGCTGAAATACTTGGCGGCGACTCCCAGATGCTGGGCATCCTGACCGGGGCTTTGGGCGCAGGGGCCCTGGCCGGCGCCTTCTTTCTGGCGGCCCGTAAAAATATCCGCAGCATCCCGGTCATTACCTTCCGTACCGCCCTGATGTTTGCCCTGGGCCTCTCAGTGTTCGCCCTGTCATCTTATACCACCTTATCGATCATCGCCCTGGTATTTACCGGTTTTGGCATGATCGTTCATTTCAACAGCACCAACACCCTGATCCAGAGCATTGCCGATGAAGACAAACGCGGACGGGTGGTTTCACTCTACAGCCTCACCTTTATGGGCATCACCCCCCTGGGCAGCCTGCTTGCAGGCGCCATCGCCGAATACATCGGCGTACCGTTTACCGTTTTTTTCTTCTCCCTGATCTGCATCAGCAGCGCATTGCTGTTTGGCACACGCGTACGCACAGTATTTGTAAGTCTCCACTGGAAGAGGTAACTACTTCTTCCTCTGGTAGTATTTGCAGAAGCTGTGGAACAGGTGCATGTCATCTTTGCTGAGGAGCATGAGGCGTTCCATGATGCGGCGATGGATGATGTGGCCGGCAGGGATTTGCACATCGGCGAGC
>PWON01000140.1 GCA_003557385.1 Bacteroidales bacterium
ATGCTTTGAAGTGTGTCCCAAAAAATAGGACGCCCCAATATCCTGCAAAGATTCATCACTCTTATAGACATCCATAAACGGACGCATCATTTCATCTGACACAAAACCGGGTCTTTGCCCATCTATGTCAGGAAGATGTTCAAGAAAGAAAACTTTTTCCTGCCCGGCAACAAGAACATTACAAACAATGACCAGAAAAAGCATTCCAAGGTTTTTCATTGCAATTGCTCCAATAACTATTTTCTTTATGCCATGGCATCTTGCCAGGTGGTTGATCTGATTCAACACTTTGCTAACCGTAAAATTACAAATTGTTACATTAGTGTTATTTTTATAAGCAACACGTACATCGATATCACCAAATAAACACATGCATTTATACAACACAGAACACCGGCAAGTAGGGGTAAATTTTTACAGTGGAAAATCGCCCTTGGTCAGGGTGTTTGCGCCACATGTAAGCAAACTCATCATAGAAATAGAAGGGAAAAATGCCATTCCCCTTCGCAAGCAAGCATATGGCTATTGGCAAGCCAAATGCCCCGGGCTAAAGCCCGGCGACCGGTACCTTTTTAACATTGACGGCAAACATGCTTTACCAGACCCGGCTTCCCTTTCTCAACCCTCAGGGGTTCATCAGGCTTCGGAATGCGTTGACCTGAATGAAATCCGCAAGATCAGGGATAACAGCTGGCCGGGGATTTCGACAAGTGATCTGATTATTTATGAATTGCATGCAGGCACTTTTACGCCTGAGGGTACTTTTAAAGCAATGCTCGAAAAGCTTGGCCACCTCAAAGATTTGGGCGTAAATGCTTTAAATATCATGCCGGTGGCTTCTTTTCCCGGAACCCGCAACTGGGGCTATGACGGGGTATTTCCTTTTGCCGTGCAACACTCATATGGCGGCCCGGTTGATTTTGCCAGGCTGATTAAAGCTTGTCACCAGAAAGGAATTGCCGTCATCCTGGACGTGGTGTATAACCATTTTGGGCCTGAAGGCAATTGCCTGAATGAATATGCCCCTTATTTTACCAACAAATATAAAACCCCCTGGGGCCATGCGATAAACTTCGACGATGCCTGGAGCCATGGTGTCAGGCAATATTTTTTAGAAAATGCGCTGATGTGGCTCCGCGACTTTCACATTGACGGACTGCGATTGGATGCAGTCCATGCCATCAAGGACTTTGGCCCGAAACATTTTTTACAGGAACTCAGCGAAGCAGTCCAGAAATTGAATGACGCAACCGGGGCAAAACACTTTTTGATTGGTGAGTGTGATTTGAAAGATGTACGATTTGTTACACCCTTAAGCGAAGGGGGTTATGGCCTTAATGCCCAGTGGTGCGATGAATGGCATCATGCACTGCATGCACTGATGACCGGTGACCGCAAGGGATATTATTCCGACTTTGGCAAACTGGAACACCTTGTCAAGGCATTCAACCATGCCTATGTGTATACCGGGAATTATTCAGCACACCGGAAAAAATTTTTTGGCACCCCTTCCGGCAACCAACCCGGCCAGCGCTTTGCGGTTTTTACACAAAACCACGACCAGGTAGGGAATCGCATGCTTGGGGAACGCCTGAGCTCCCTGGTCGACTTTGAAAGCCTCAAACTGGCTGCCGGAGCCATGTTTGTCAGTCCATTTATCCCAATGCTCTTTATGGGTGAAGAATATGCCGAAGAAAACCCCTTCCTGTATTTTGTCAGCCATGGTGACCAGAGGCTTTTAGAACAAGTAAAAAAAGGGCGTAAACGAGAGTTTCGTGAATTCATTCATCACGGCACGCCACCCGACCCAGCCTCCGTAAAGAGTTTTGAGCAATCCAGGCTTCGTTGGGACTGGCAGGGCCAGTCAACCAAACAGCACATGCTGTTATATTATAAAAAACTGATCGCGATACGCAAGGAACAAAAGCTGCTGAAACCCGGAAACCGGGACAATACCCTGGCCTATGAAGCTGTGAAAGACACGGCAATAATGCTTTCAAAAACAGATGGGAATGAGCAGCTGATGGCGCTGATGAATTTTTCTGATGAAAAAGTTACGGTTGAAATACCGGAACTGCTGCATAACGACCCGGAGTTGTTGATCTATTCGGCCCATCAACAGTGGGGAGGAACGATCAGCAACAATAAGATCCCGATCGTGAAAAATGGACATGCCGTGGTTGCAGAAACAGAAAAAAAATCAATCCTTATTGCAAAAACCAGAAAGAAATAAATTGGTTCCTGATCATAATTAAGAGCACTCAAGCAAACACGATGATGAAGGTTCCGTGTATGATCTTCTTTTTATTCAGGCAACTGCCCGAATAAACCGAGCAGCCAGCGATGAAACTTGTGGATCCCTTCGGGCTGTGCATGCAGTAAAATACAGCGTCCGCAAATGGCATTCACATCCTTTGGGGCAAGCGATGCATACAACTGCTTGCTGCCAGACATTTGCTGGATCCATAGATAATCAATTCCCTTCAACAGGGCCTGGTCAACGACCACAGGCGTCACATCAGCCCTGGTAACCACAACAAGCGCATTTACTTCCCCTGGCAGGGAAGCCACATCAGGGTAAATGGTCTCACCCCCGGGGGCTTCGCCTCCGGCCGGATTAACAGGAAAGAGCCTGTATCCTTTTTCTTTTAAGGTCTTGTAGATTGTGTGCCCGAATTTTCGCGGGTTGCGCGAATAGCCGGCCAGACCGATGTCAGGCTGATCCAGGAATGCGTCAATAAGGGCTTTGTCAGAAGCATGCATTGTGGTTTTTTTTACAAAAAAAAAAATACAATGCAATGAATACTTATTTCTTTTCCTTGATGGCACAGGTGTTAATGCCAAAGGGGGTATACAATCCGCAGAAACCAATAAAACTTGTCAGTAGAAGAACGCCTGCCAATACCAGCAGGACAATTCCCAGGGTACCTGTGATCACATTGGCAAAGTAAAGCACAATCAAAATAGCAGCGATTACCAGCCTGATAATCCTGTCTGCAGAGCCTACATTTTTTATCATATTCATGTTTTTTTGTTTGACAGTAATATTAACACCCGGGAGATATATATTGTTTGCAAACCATTTAGCCCTTCAGGCAATCAAACAGGAAACAGACCATTACATTTAATTTTATAACTTTATGCTATGAAAAACAGAGGGCTGATAAAAAAAGATCATAAAATCAGCATTTATTTGATTTATGTGACAGCGAGTATTTTCTTCCTGGCCGCTACCTGTGATAAAAACGATTTGAAAATCATTGTCGATGCGGCCGATGTAACTGATATAACAGCTACTTCGGCAACCTGTGGCGGCAATGTTTTTGATGACGGGGGTGCATTTATTTCAGCACGTGGAGTGGTGTGGGCCAAATCAGCCGGCGCCACCATCGATTCCAACCTTGGGATCACAGTTGATGGAACAGGCCTGGGGAGCTTCACAAGCTTATTGACAGGTCTGGAACCTGCCACCAGGTATTATGTAAGGGCCTATGCAACAAATGCCAACGGAACTGCCTACAGCCAGCAAACCATGACATTTATAACCCTTGAGTGAATTATCAATCTAACCAGTAAAGCCCTGGAGTACATTAATACATCATTAACAACTTATGGATTTATCCTAAATATCTGGATGGTTCTGGACGATAGAACCAGGATGGGTCTTATTTGGAAAACCTCCTGATTCCAGGCGCCAAATGGTACTAAAATTTTGTGGGTACCCTGATCCCGTTTATCACACGGCTTTCTTTTGCTTCAATGATCCATTCCAGTAGTTCAGCATCATCATCGCTGCCTCCCATGTTATATAGGGCTCAGGCAAGTCTGCAATCATGTCATTGCTCAACACCGGTTCTTCAGATCGTGGTTGGGCCAGTAATTGGTCTGTTTCTTTTTGGATAATGTTTTCAAATTGAAAATTTGCAAAGCCGATCATTGATACCATCATGACGATAACATTTGGTGTGGTGCGGTATGTGGCATCGCCCCACCAGAGGATGATAACCAGTTGCAATGCAAGCACAGCGACCATGCCCGGCAGCCACCAGTATGTATTGCCGGTCAGGAGCATCACCCCAAAGATGGCAAACAACAAAGCAGTCACAAGCCAGACAAACTTACCGATTTTTATGTATTTTTATGTCTTACTTGAATAATTGCACAGACATCAAAAAAACACGGCATGGATTTTTCTGAA
>PWON01000059.1 GCA_003557385.1 Bacteroidales bacterium
AATGAAGGAGGTGTTGAGCGACAGGCCTTTTTATGAAACTTCCGGCGGCGGTTTGACGGTTTCCGGCGGGGAACCGCTTATGCAACCGGATTTTTTACAATCACTGCTGGAATCAGCTCACACGGCAGGTGTCAGTTGTTGCGTGGAAACCTGCGGTTTTGCATCATGGGTTTGTTTGGAGCAGATTGCCGGCTTGGTTGATTTTTTTCTGTTTGATCTTAAGGAGACCGACCCTGTCAGGCAGTAACCGTTCACGGCGTTTCTATTGTCGAGGATCCACCCGCCGCATGCGGAACCGTTTAGTGCTGGCCCAAGCAAACTCCAACATGACTGTTAAAACGGTAGCATGACCCCCGAGAAAGTCAAGCCCGGGAAAAAGTTTTTATTTTTTTCACTTTGGGCTGGTCTCTTTGCAAAATGTTTCGTATAATACCGCCCCATGACAGAGATCATGGTCATTCAGGGGCGCGAAATCAGGGGCGCGGATATCGCGCGGATACAGCGTTTAATGGTTGATAATCCGCAATGGTGCCGGACCCGTTTGAGTCAGGAGCTTTGCGAGGAATGGAACTGGCGCAACGCGCTGGGACGCCCGAAAGACATGGCGGCGCGCACATTGCTTTTGAAACTTGAGCGAGGCGGCTGGCTCCAGTTGCCGCCTCGGCGCAGTCATTCAGGCAGCCGTCAACGGCGCCGCATTCCGGCGCCGCCAGCCCACGCAACCGATCCGATCGTCGGTGCGTTGCGGGAGTTGCGTCCCTTATCCGTCAACGTGGTTGTGCCCAGTACGCTTGCCGAGCGATGGTTCGACGGTCTGCTGTGCGAGTATCATTACCTGGGGCACCGAACCACGGTTGGTGAGAACCTTCGTTATCTGATCAGCGACCGTTGTGGTCGGCCTTTAGCCTGCCTGCTGTTCGGGGCGGCGGCTTGGAAATGCGCGGATCGTGACGCTTTCATCGGCTGGGAGCGAACGACACGGGAACGGAACCTGCAACGGCTGACGAACAATACACGCTTTCTGCTCTTGCCTTGGGTTCGTGTGCCGCATCTGGCCAGTCATGTGCTGGGGCTGATCAGCCGACGGATTCGCGGCGACTGGCAGGCAAAGTACGGGCACCCTGTACATGCGCTGGAAACCTTCGTGGACCGCTCACGTTTCAAAGGCACCTGCTACCAGGCCGCGAACTGGCTGCGGCTGGGCGAGACGCGCGGGCGCACGCGCAACGACCGCGACCGCAGTATCCAGGCGTCCGTCAAGGACGTGTATCTATATCCGTTGGTCAAGGATTTCAGGGAGGCGTTGTGCGATGATCACCCCTGAGCAAGCGTTGGCTATTTATCACGCCGGACCGGAAGCGGTGGGCAAGGTCATCTGCGATCTGTCGCGCCAGGTGGATTTGCTGCAACAGCGCGTCGAGGCGCTGGAACGTCAAGTGGCGCGTCTCTCGAAGAACTCCAGCAACTCCAGCAAGCCGCCTTCTTCAGACATCACAAAGCCCGGTTCCAAGTTATCGAAGGGCGGGAAAGAAAAGCGCAAGGTCGGCGCGCAACCTGGCCACCCCCGGCACGAGCGCCCGGCCTTCCCTGAAGCGGACATCCGAACCTTCTTCGACTACCGGCTCGAGGCCTGTCCGAAGTGCGGCAACGCCGAGGTAACCTTCCTGGACGAGCCGCCGCGCGTGCTTCAGCAGATGGAGATCGAAAAAGTTGTCGTCTTCAAGGATGAGCATCGATCCTATCCGGTCTGGTGCGAATGCTGCCAAAAAGTCCATCACCACCCCTTCCCTGAAGCGGTGGTCAGGGAAGGCCTGTTCAAGGAGCGGCTCACCGCGCTGGTGGCGTACATGAAGGCCGTCGATCACGCCTCCTTTTCGACGATCCGCAAGTTCGTGCGCGATGTGCTGGGCGAAAAGGTCTCGCGCGGCTACCTGCGTAAAGTCGTAGAGAAGGCCTCCGCCGCGCTGGACGCGCCCTACGAAGAACTGCTCAATCTCCTTCCATTGGAGACGATCCTCAACGTGGACGAAACCGGTCATAAGGAAAACGGCGGGAAGTTCTGGACCTGGGTGTTCCGCGCCGATCTGTACGTGCTGTTCAAGATCGACAAGTCACGCGGATCGAAGGTGCTGCTCGATGTGCTCGGCGAGGAGTTCAACGGCGTGCTTGGCTGCGATTACTTCTCCGCCTACCACAAGTACATGCGCGACTTCAACATCACCGTGCAGTTCTGCATCGCCCATCTGATCCGAGAAATCAAATATCTCAGCGGACTGCCCGATGCCGAAACGCGCGCCTACGGCAAGAAGCTGCTGGCCGCCGTCAAGGCGATGTTCCGCGTCATCCACGACCGGGACCGTCTCGGCGACAAGGCCTTCGGAAAAGCGCTCGAACAGGCCCGCCTGACGATCATGAAATCCGCGCTCGATGATGTGCCCTCCCGCTTGGACGCCAAAGGCAAAGAACAGAAACGCGAAGCCTTCAACATGGCCAAGCGTTTCCGTGAAAATGGCAAGGCTTACTTCGAGTTCATCACCACGCCCGGCATCGGCCCCACCAACAACCTGGCCGAGCAAGCGGTGCGCTTCATCGTGATCGACCGGCGCATCACACAAGGCACGCGCAGCCTCAAAGGTCGCGAGACCTGCGAACGGCTCTGGACCGTGGTCGGCACCTGCTCCATGCAAGGCCGGTCCGCCTTCGAGTTCATCCTCGCCGCCGTGCGCGCTCACTTCCGCGGCGAACCCGCCCCCTCCCTGTTACCCGCCTTGGGCTGATTCGCCCGGTGCCCTCGCCGAAGGGACGCCGGGCTGAATGACCCAAAGCCGGCACACTTCCACGATCAGTTTTGAATACGCCTGGGGATAATGTCATGAAAACACTGAAAAATGGGAATCGGTTGACGATAGCGGCGACGAGAACGGATTACGATTCGGGAACTCATACTCGTTGTCCGCTCTCGTCGCCGCTATCGTTGACCGAACGCTCAACCCTCCAATATTCTGACATCGCTCATAGACCGGACTGAACCCCGTGAACGGATACCCTTGGCGTAACCGTAATAGGGCAGACCGACTTCTTCGGTGACGTCTTCGAAGATCGGTTGGTACCGTTCGTTCAACCGCCGTAAATCACGCCGTAACGCACGGGTTGAACGACGCGCGAGATCCACCGGCTCGAGGTCCTCTTGCAGCCAGGCAATACTGTTGGTCAACAGCGCCAGCTCGGCGTCCTGGCGCGCCCAGGTATGGCCGAGGCCGAGCGCCACCGCCCGGCCGCGGCCGACGCGGCCGGCCACCACGACGTCGTATCCGTCCGCGTCGCGTACCAGCGCGGCGCCGCGGCGCCCGGCCCGCAGGCGAACATGATCCGCGGCCTCCGGTTCGAACGCGTCCGGCAAACCCGCCGTGACGGGATGATCCGTATCGACAGTCATCAATTCGCCTTCGCCCATGCCCTCGTATTCCCATAAATCGGGCAGCAGCGAACCGACGTGACGGCCGCAGGCGTTATGCACGAAAAGAACCCTGCCGCCTTGATGCAAAAACTTCAGTACTTGATCGCGATTGGGGAAGTGACGCGTGCCGGCCAGCACGACGACCCGGGCGCGCCGCTCCAGCTCGCGTTCGTCCAGGGTCTCCAAACCGATCGGACGCCAGCCGGATTGCGCCAGCGAACTGAAAATGGAAGATTCCCAGTTGCGACGGAAAAGACGTGTGCGCCGGTATATACCGACAGTATTTTGCAGCGTCGTCTCGCGCGCTTTCAGGACTTCTGCGGCGTCCGCCGCCGTCCCGAAATCGGATTCCGTCTTCGGGTAGTCATACACCTCGAGTTCCGTCAGCCACATGGCATTCGTGCGTATCGCCGGGCCGCCGCCGGCCGGCTGCCATACGCGAATCCGGTCGGTGGTCACGCGCTCGAACGCATGCACCGAACGCGGGGCGGGTTCGGCGTCGCTTACGGTTACGACGTCGTGATAGTCGTCGTCCTGCCAGACCTGGATACTGTACTCGCGGGACGTGGTGAACTCAGCGGTCGATTTGGGATGCTCGTCATCGACGGCCCAATGAATTGCCACCGCCTCGACGGGTACCGGCGAAGGAAACGAAAATTCGATCCAGCGCTGTGCAACGCTCGTTTCCACCGAAGCCCATGACTCGCGCCAGTGTTGCTGAACGCGGT
>PWON01000071.1 GCA_003557385.1 Bacteroidales bacterium
AGACAGGAGTCAAGACAGCAGGAAGCCGGTATGCAGGCGGTAACGTTCTGGTTGTAGTAATATTTGGAAATGGAGTGGTGTAAATTTGTTGGAAGTGCATCCTGTTGAAAAGCGATAATATTTCAAGGCGTACAGTGTACTCCAAGACTACTGGATTTGACTCGCCGCTCGGGTAGATAATGCATGAGAAAAGCTATACAGGCCAGACGTACCGCGTATGTTGAAATCAGCCCGGCCCTTAAATGACAGGCGATTAGTATCTATGCCACGAAATAGATCAGACCCCATTTCCAAGCGCCATAGGATTTCAGAGATGTTTCTTCGATAGCGGTGCACCTGCCAATCAACCGCTTTAAAACCCAAATTCTTAAAAAAAGCTGCATGCCCATAGTATACTTCTTCACTAGTGGTAACCCGAATTTCTTTGGCCCCAGCATTAATCATCTCGCGAAGTGCCGACTTAACAAGAAATGACCCTATGCCTTGTCCACGTGCTGCATAGGATACAGAAATATGACAGAGTTTTGCCCTGTATCCATTTTTTGTTATCGCCAGACCCAGAATTTTTGAGCCATTCCAAACCATGAACATCTTTCTTCTGCCGTTTGTAAAATCACATCCCAGACCGGCGTACCAGTCCATAATTCCAGGATAAAAACGCTGGAAATTTGCAAGGTATTGAGCAATGGGCGAAATCAACTGGTTTGAAGCAACCATGATCAATCCCTCCAGTCAGCAAACACACTGGACAGTTTTAACTCCTGATGGTCATAGGCTGATTTTGTCGGTTCAGTTTCAGCGGCCATTCTGAACAGCTGGATCCTGGCAAGCAGGCTGTTATCATAAAGCCGCGTGTCCATGTCTGTTGCCCTGACCTCAAATATTAGCGGCGTACCTGACTTTCCTGGATTCTCGTGTCTGCCAAAACCAGGGTGTGCGAAGCCTGCATAATGGATGCGGATGTCACCGATTCGTTCAGAAATCGCAATCACCTCAACCGCGACATTTTTTGGGATATAGAGACGTTCCTTGGACTTCATAATATAAAAGCTGCCTCGTTCAAGAAGAACGGAACATCCGCTTTTATCTTTCTCTATCGGAGTTTTTTCGAAATAATGTGCAGGATCATAGGCTTTCTCCCCCTTTCTAAGATCAATAATGGGTTCAGATGCATTTTCTGCTTTGGCCTTAAAGATATACTCAAAATCAGGATCAGCCAGATCAACAGTCAGATCAAAAAGTGACGGGTCAGCTGTCCTCGATCCCTGATACTCTATTAAAAGTTCACTCTCCCATGATCTGTATTCTCCAAGTCTGTCTTGATGTCGTACATACCAAAACGGTGTGCCGAATTCTCCAATCAAGGAACGGGTGATGATTGAAGAATGTGGTGGGCCGCAAAACAGGCGAAGCTGGTTAAGGCTGTCTTCAGGCGCCACCTTTAAAGAAAATGTTTGGGGTAAAACAAGAAGGTAAAGTGGCCCTGCATAACCTGATTCAACAATATCGTATTCAGTACTTCTTTCGGTAAGCAGGCGGGTGATCACATCCAGTCTGCCAATGCTGCTTCTGCCGGTTGCCCGCCCGTTTATATTCTCCGGCAAGTAAAGAGAACAATCAAGTTCGACAAGATAAATCTTTTCCTTTTTAAAGTGAAAAAATTCTCCATCAGAATCATTTTCTGGTTTGATTTCATTAGATCTGGCTTTTAGCTTTTCCAGTTCCCGAGTGGAGGGCCGTTGCCCTTCGGCAAGCTGCCACGCGGACCTGCCCAGTCGGAGATCAAACGCAGAGGTTCCAATATCCGGCATTTTAAAGTTTCGACAGGTTATAACTTCATTATCAAAGAGTTGCTTAACCTGCTCTTTTATGAGAACTCCAGGGCTCATTGCAATGCGACGACTCATAGTCTCTCCTGTCCTGCATGATCCTGTATACGCATCAACCCCAGTTTTCCCTTCATAGGTTGCGGAGTTACCCTGACCGGATCTCTAAGAAGCCAGGCAAATCTTTTGTTCGTAAGGATTCCTTCATTCAGGTGTTCTGTCCGCCAATGTTCCCAGGTAAGATCATTGAATTCCACACAGTCAATCAGCTCACATTTTCCCAATATTGCTCCTATGCTGATATTATTGCCTGAAAGATTAAATCTTGCGAGGGCATTTATGTCAGTTTTCTTCCCGGCATGAAGCCACAGTTCTCCACGATATTTTGTGGGCCATGACCTGACTTCTATGGTCTTGCGACCGGACAGGATAAGTTCTGTCCATGGCTGGCGAATGCTTAAAGCGACTCTCATGAAATCTGTACTGTCTTGTGCTGTTTCCAATGTAGCTGTATTTACTAAACAGATTAATCAACCGCCGTGATTGTTCCATTTAGAACAAATTGTTCAGAAAAGATCAAGGATTATAGAGACCGATTTATAGTTCCTAACTCACAGGCTCAACATGTTTTCATAATGCCCATAGTTCATGCCTACCGGGTTGGCAACACTTATTCGAGACAGTCTGCCTTCTATGCTCGCAGTACCTTCCATCATGTTTGATGCATGTGTAAAAATCCAGGCATACCCATGGAAGACTATCCCGGATTCTCTTTTTTGCTTCCGGCCAGTCTGTAAATCCGGATGATCCTTCTTTATACTCTTCTTCACGCTCCCGCAGGACATCAGCAAAGCCTGTGTATTCGCATTGCCGGTTCCCTGCTGCAGAACAAAACTCAACCAGATATCGATTTTTCTTACCTGTCAACTTTGAACAGAAAAATCAATGCAGATCAAGCCTTAATCGGTGAGTCGGTGAGTCAGTTGTAGGGTAGCCAGTGGTCGGTTGGCAGAAGTCGGATATCGGAAGTCAGACGTCTTTAACCAGAGGTCGGAGGCAGGTAAGAAATAAAGGCTCTTCCGGGTAAGTATAGTTTGTCTCTCGCCCCCAGGCACCTATCTTTAGAAAACTTTGTCTATTCGCCTGACAATTAATGCGTATCAAAATTTGTCGCTATGAGCATGCACCTTCCTTGAGACAGGTGCCGGGCAGGCGCTTGAAGGCTTGCCCACGTATATCCCAAAAATCCAAATGCAAGGATAGTGATCCCGAAAGGTTTAATCCCCAGAAACTCAAATATGTAGGGATCGCGAACAGCAAGCTCTGGTTCGGTCTGCTCCGTCCCGGATTGAGCAAGTTTGGCCAGTTTTTTCTTGTTTTCAGACAGTCCTGAGCGCTCAAAGTAAAGGCTGTTGGTCTGCCGCCTGCGCTCCCGTACAGACCAGTTTCCCCGGAAACATTCAACTTCATAAAAAGCTCGCTTGAGAATCATCATCAAGCCCGATAAGCAGTTCGAAATGGCTATGTGACAGGCTTCATATGAGCTTTTCAGGCGACAAAATACATTGTGCGGACGCGGTCCGCACTTTTGGCTGTCGAGGACAGGCTGAAAACCAGTGCATGGGGACTGCATGTTCCGGATTCAGGCTGTTTTTGCTTTTGCAAGGTCAAGTACCTTTGCCTGAACAGATTCGAGAACAGTGTCTCTGATGAAGGTGCTTGCTTCCAGAATTTCAATGCCGATGAGCTCTCCCCTGTTATTAAGCTCCGCCGTTATGTTTGGAGTGATCTCAACACTGCCGGCCTCTTCATCATCAGATACAACAAGATGAAGAACATCATCCTTCTCAAAATATGCCAGGCGTGCTTTATTCATATTCTTTTCAGCCTCCCTGTTTTGATTCGAAAATTAATCTGCTGGCGGCTTGTAGCGTGTATTGTCACCGGCTGCAGTCGACTGCCGGTTTGTTCATATGGTATCATCGCCAAGAGTTGGTCATGTCTGCCGACAGCCACCAGCCGACCTGTTACCGTGTCCGTGTATCGTTCAGAAGAGTATCTCAGGATATCTTCAACCATGGCAAAATCATAGCCACGAAGTTCAACTCGATATTTCATATATTCGGTCCAGAAAATTTCCAGCGGCTCCACTTCCGATCCTTACATCTGATCAGCATATAAATACATAACAAGTAACGTTTGTGTCAGCAAATGGTCAATCCTTTTTGTGGACTGTCAACTCACCAGGCCCATCAGACCACCCGGTTGACGAATATCTTCTGGCGGCGACTGGGCAGCAGGGCATTTCGTTCATCCTGGGTCAGCTGGAAGTGCAGG
>PWON01000102.1 GCA_003557385.1 Bacteroidales bacterium
ATGGCCGGGGGAGAGGATCCCCTCAAAAAGATGAGCCTCAGATTTAAAAACCGATACTTGTGCAAATACCTGTATCGTCCGGAGAAGTATGAGGCAATTGCCTGCACGGGATGTGGCCGTTGTATTGAAGCCTGCATTGGAAAGATTGATAAAAATGAATTGCTTGTTGAGCTGACAAAATAATATAAACAGGTGACGAAAACCGCAAATATTTATAAGCCTTTTAAGGTCACTTTGGAAAAGGTCATTGAAGAGTCGCCTTTGATCAAGACCTTTGTGTTTGTCCCGGAAAAGGAGTTTCGCTTTCAGACCGGTGAATTTATTGAATTGACCCTGGATGGTATTGGCGAAGCCCCATTTACGCCCTCTTCCTCGCCTTTGGTCACAGATCGTTTTGATGTGACCGTCATGAAAGCGGGTTATATGACAGAGAAAATGCATCGCTTACAACCCGGGGCGATCTTGGGGGTAAGGGGTCCTTATGGCAGGGGGTATCCTGTCGAACAATTTATTGATAAAGAAATCCTGATCCTGAGCGGGGGCTGTGGATTGGCTCCTATACGGTCACTGCTGTATACACTGATCGATATGAAGGATAAACTTCGCAAGGTTACCCTTTGCTATGGATCAAAAACTCCGGAAGACTGTGTCTACAAACCATTGTTTAGTCAACTGGACAGCATGGATAAATTTGAAACCCTGCGTACGGTTGATTATGCGGACAAGTATTGGGAAGAACATGTGGGTGTGGCCACTGTCTTGCTTGATCATGTGAAAGTGGATCTGTCCAATGCAGTAGCCGTGGTGTGCGGGCCTCCGGTCATGATGAAGTTTGGTACAATGAAGCTGCTAGAAATGGGTTTCCCTGAACACCTGATATATCTGTCGATGGAAAAAAACATGTCGTGCGGATTGGGTAAATGCGGGCATTGCATGCTTGGAAAGTATTTCGTTTGTCGTGACGGTCCGGTGTTCACTTATGACGAAATAAAAGACCAGCCGGATATCTGGTAAAATGATAGATGTAATGGCCATGAGCAAAAGGATCCTTATCGATTTAATGAAATGCAGGGAATGTGAGCAGTGCCTGGCAGAATGCGCATACCCGCATCATCCGTATAATAAAGGGGTGAATGCGCTGCTGGAGATGGCTGTGTTTCAGTTTACCTGCAGGCGTTGTGAAGAAGCACCGTGCATTGATATTTGCCCGGCTGAAGCCCTGGAGCGCGATACACAGGGCGTGGTCGAGAGGGCGACGAATTTATGCATAGCCTGTAAGTCATGTGTCGCAGTTTGTCCTTTTGGAACATTGATGAATCAGTTTTTTGAAGTTCGAAAATCGATCTGTGATTATTGCCGTTTTGATGAATCTGCAGAGGTTTTGCGGTGTATGGAGACCTGTCCGAAGGGTGCCCTGTCATTTACTGACGCGGATCCCGATGCGGAGTCATTCCTTTTTGAGCTCAATGAGCGTGTAATGGTTAAAGATTATGCCTGGGATATAATCAAAGAAACTGAATAAAATATGCTAAAGGATATTTTTTATTTCCTGATTTTTCCCGGACTGTTGTTTGCTTTCGTGGGGGGTGGTTTCTTATCCTGGTTTGACCGGAAAATAACAGCAAGACTACAGTTCCGTGTTGGACCACCCTTGCTGCAACCCTTGTATGATTTTATCAAACTGCTGGGGAAAGAAACCATTATGCCAATGGATGCAGCAAAAACCCTGTTTTTCCTGGCCCCTGTTTTCGCTGTTGCAGGAGCCGTACTGTCATGTGTACTGATACTTCTCCCCGCTTTTGGAATGACCGCTGGCTTCAGGGCAGACATTATCGTTGTGTTTTACTTACTCATGATCCCTTCTCTTTCTTATATCCTCGGGGCCATTGCCAGCGGCAATCCATTGGCAAGCCTTGGGGCTTCGCGCGAAATGAAATTGATCATAGGCTATGAGCTTAGTTTACTGCTGGTCGTTGCCGCGGTGATCCTTAAGGCTGGGAACTCAATCAGTATCTATGAGATCATCTATGTACAGCAGCAACAGGGTGCCTTTATCGGAAGTATTTCCGGCGTTTTGCTCTTTATTACGGCCATGATGTGTGTTCAGGCAAAACTGGCATTTGTGCCATTCGATATTGCCGACGCCGAAACAGAGATTGCCGGGGGGATATTCCTGGAGTGTTCCGGAATAATTCTGGCCATGGTAAAACTTGCCAAATATATCATGTTGCTTGCTTTGCCTGCTTTTGTAGTGGTTATTCTGCTTGGGGGATTTCGTTTGGAAGGGATTCATATACTGTGGTCTGTACTGAAACTGCTGGGGGTAGTCCTATTGATCACACTGGTGCGCAACACCAATCCCAGGCTTACTGTGGGGCAGTCGATGCGGTTCTTTTTCATCTGGATGAACCTGATTGCCATTGTGGCTATTGTGTTGACATATTTTGGACTGTAAATTATATTGTTGTGGGAATCAAGAGCACTTGTTTTAAAAAATCCTTGTGGTTGTTCCATTTTGCCGGAGCATCCTGCAATAATTGTGACATTGAGATACTTGACTGCCTGACGCCCCGGTATGATGTTGAACGTTTCGGGATGGTGTTGGTTGGGAGCGTCAGACATGCCGATGTGTTGCTGGTTACCGGATCCATCAATCAGAAATGCCGTTCTCGTTTGCTTGAAGTGTACAGGCAAGCCCCAAAGCCGGTGGTGGTGGTTGCCATTGGTGCCTGTGGTTGCACAGGAGGCATCTTTGCCGAAGGAAATACATTTGCCGGTCCGGTAGATAAGATCATTCCGGTAGACTTGTATATTCCCGGATGTCCTCCCAAGCCCGAGGCCATGTTGGCAGGGATCGTAAAATTTCTTAACAAATAGTAGTTCAGTACCTTATGGATACACAAGAGTTTATAGAATTGATGAAGTTTAAATTCAAACTGAATGTTTTGCAGGTGTACATCCGGTATAAAAACAGGGTGTTATTTGATCTGAACAAAGAAATCCTGTTTAAGGCCGCTACCTTTTTGTCAGGGGAACTGAACTTTCGTTTTATCATTGCTACCGGTTTGGATGACGGAAAAGATTTCAAGATTGTTTATCATTTCAGTGATGACAAAACAGGGCTTATTGCCAACCTGAGGGTTTTTGTCCCAAAACAAAAACCGGAAGTTGAGTCCCTGACACCCCTCTTTACCGCGGCCGACTGGATTGAGTGTGAAATGCATGAACTCCTGGGCATAGAATTTTTAAACCACCCCAATATGCGTAGCCTTTTGTCGGGCGAAAACTGGAAGGAGGGAGAATACCCTATGAGAAAACCAAAACAGGAAAATACAAAATAAAATTGTGTGCTTACAATGATGAATAAACCATTGATCATATGACAGCGAAAACCATCATACCTGTCGGTCCGTACCATCCCCTGCAGGAAGAGCCTGAATTATTCAAGTTGTACTGCGACGGTGAAATTGTAACAGACATAGAGTGGGAAACCGGCTATAACCACCGGGGCATTGAAAAGATCAATGAGTCAAAAACCTTTGAGCAGGTATTTTTTGTTGTGGAGCGTATTTGTGGAATTTGTTCAACTTCGCATCCTTTTGCCTACGCCAATGCCATGGAGGAAATAGCCCATGTGACAGTCCCTGACCGGGCAAAATATATCCGGAGTATTGTGGCTGAGCTGGAGAGGATACACAGTCATTTATTATGGGTCGGACTTGCCGGGCATTTTATCGGGTACAATACGGTATTCATGTGGGCCTGGAAATACAGGGAACCGGTGCTGGATCTTTTTGAGATCATTACCGGCAACCGAAACAGTTATGCCATGTTTAAGATTGGCGGGGTGCGCAGGGACATTGAAGAAAAGGATTTTTCTGCCATTCTGAAGATACTGGATGCGTTAAAGCCAAAAGCGGAAATGTTGATGAAAGCGGTCATTGACGATCCGGTGATCCACATGCGTACAAAGGGAATAGGTGTTTTGACAAAGCAGGACATCCTGGACTATTGTGCTGTTGGGCCCACGGCCCGTGCATCGGGGGTTGATACTGATATCAGGAGGGACGATCCCTATGCTGCTTATCCACTGGTCAACTGGGAAGTAATAGTACAACAAGAAGGAGACATATTCGCCAAAGCTGTGGTGCGTTTTCTGG
>PWON01000028.1 GCA_003557385.1 Bacteroidales bacterium
AACATGGGCAGCAAATGCCGTGGCCCGGATGTTGATGCGGAAACCACCCTGGACCGCTTCAATGTCATAATGCAGGTGGCTATCCGGAAGGTTTAAATTTCCGTAAGGTTCCAGGAATTTCTGGTTTTTAAAGCTTCGTCTGTCTTTTACGGTAAATACTGCTTCTACCAGGTGCCGCCTCATGTCGTATTGCGATTTGATCGTTTCCGATGCCAGGCTGGTGACTTTTACAGGGCTGTTTGCAGGCAACAACATGTCTTTTTCGTATAGGGTGATCCTGTTGTTTTCAAAATCAACAAGATGTAATTCCACACGGCCCTGCAGATCATCCAGCATGCCCGAAACCAGATATACGTCGAGCGATCTGTTATGGTCAATCACGGACACCATGATGTCGTCGTACAGATCCCTTACGGTATATTGCAGGGCTTTCCAGTTGCCGTTGACATCCATTCCCGACCAGCTTGTAACCGGCCAGCAATCATTAAACTGCCAGTACAAAGTTCCCATGCAGCGGGGCTGGGCTCTCCGGTGGGCTTCAATGGCCATTCCGATTCCTTTTGCCTGAATTAGCTGACTCAGATAAATATATTCCCGCAGGCTTGATGGATACAGGTTTTCCCGTTCCAGGTAGGCGGTGATGGTTTCGTATCCCGTCGGGTGTTTCTGGTGGCAGCGCAGGGCATCGGAAAAAAGGCTGTCTTCTTCTTCGGTTTGGAATTGCCGGATGGTGGCCAGGGCTGGCATGGCCTGGAAACCAAATTCGCTCATAAAACGCGGTACTTTTTCCAGGTACATTTCAAATGGCTCGAGTCCCCACCATACACCCCAGTAATGGGCACTTCCTTCCATCATGCTTTCTTCATGACCCCAGCCATGCACGGGAGAAGTATGCAAATAAAACCGTCCGGGGTCGTAGGTATTTATGACCTCTGGAAGCAATTGATGGAAGACCCTTTGATAACCTTTCCAGATGGTCGCTGAATCGGCAGGCTGTATGTTGTGCGCCGCCTGCCATTGCCAGTTGTGCCAGCCTTCATCCACCTCATTGTTGCCACACCACATGGCCAGGCAGGCATGATTTCTGAGCCGTTTTACCTGTTGGATGGCTTCCTGCCTTACATTCTCAACAAAGGCATCGTCCCCGGGATACATGGCGCAGGCAAACATAAAATCCTGCCATACCAGGATCCCGTTTTGGTCACACAATTCGTAGAATATATCGCGTTCATACATGCCGCCACCCCAAACCCGGAGCATATTCATATTTGACAGCACGGCGTTTTCTATGACCCGCTCATAATCCTCGTCACTGACTTCGGTGACAAAGCTGTGTTGTGGTATGTAATTGGCCCCTTTCATAAACAAAGGTATCCCGTTGAGTTTAAGGTAAAGTGATTCACCGTATTGGTCATCTTCGGTGATCACTTCGATGGTACGGATGCCATATGGTATGTTCTGTTGATGTGTAAAACCGGAATGGGTTTCTATGTCAAATTGCAATGCATACAAGTGGGGGGCACCAAGGTCGTTGGTCCACCAAAGTACCGGATCCTGGATCTGAAACTCAAATGAATGGACGCTGCGTTCAGGGTTCAGTTCGATATTCTGTTTTGCATATATCCTGCCGTTTTCCCGGTCACTGACCCTGATCACTGCCTGTTCGATGATATCCGATTCAAATGTCATTTCCGTCAGGATACGGGCCGATTTTTCCGTGATTTCTGTGGTATATAGCTGGATATCCCCCGGGCGGTGATCATCCCAGGTTTCCAGGTAAACAGGCTTATGGATGCCTGCTGTTATATAAACAGGACTCCAGTCCCATCCAAAATGATAGGCGGCCTTGCGTGCAAAAACCCATCTGCCCCCCGGAAGGGGATATCCCAGGGCCAGTGAATCTTCCATGAACCGTTTTTCGGCCGACGAAAACCTGATTTCCAGATCGTTGTTCCCCGGTTGTAAAAATTCCCTGCAATCTGCTTCCCACTTCCTAAACATATTATTGGCTTCCAGTAATTTACTGCCGTTCAAAAACACCTTTGCATAGGTGTCAAGCCCCTCAAACACCAAACTGATATGGGTTTTTGCCAACAGCTGCTCATCTGCATAAAAACTTTTTCTGTACACCCAGTCTTTTTGCCCGACCCACTGGAGCTCATATTCGTTACAGCCATAAAAAGGGTCGGGGATCAGTCCGTTCTTCAATAAGTCGGTATGAATGGTTCCCGGAACGGATGCAGGATACCAGGCTTCAGGACCTTCTTCTGACAGAAGAAAGGTCCAGCCTTCGGTAATGGGTATTTTTTGCAGCAGCGGTTTTTCTTCACTTGTGCAGGAGAGCATCACGATAGATAAAAGAAACAGTAACTTACCGGCCTTGTGACAAGCAATGGATACTGGCATGAGAAGAAGTGTGTTGGTCATGTTTTTTTTTATGGCATATTGAAAGCATTGCATGCATGGTTCATGTTATCTGTTTACAGATCTTACGGCCAACACAAGCACATATATTATACACGCTGCAGGTACCATAAAACCCAGCAATACATTCACATCCGCTACCGCACCGGTAACAGGAGGTACAAGGGCGCCCCCGACAATGGCTGTAACCATGAGGCCCGACAATTCATTGGCCCGTTCAGGCATTGCATCCACGGTGATTGAAAAGATCAGGGGAAAAACATTGGAAAATCCCAATCCAACCAGGACAATGCCTGTAAAAGCAACATACTGGCTTCCGAAAAACAGCAATATCAAGCCAAGGATGGACAACAGCACGCTAAACATTAGAAAATGACCTGCCCTGAACTTTCTGAGCAGAAAGGCACCCGCAAGCCGGCCAACGAAAATAGGCAGAAAGAACAAACCCCAGGCCAGCCAGAGTCCAAAATCAGTGAACCCATAAACATTGGCCATCAAAATGGGTATTTTTGCACTCATGGATATTTCTGCCCCCACATAAAGGAATATCCCTGTGACCATCATCAGGACGAAGGGATTTTTCAGCAAAGCAAAACTGGTGGAAATACTTGCGGGCCGGGCTTCCGGGGCTTTCACCTCAATGATCCTGATCGACTGCACCCAGATGAGCGTTATCACAATGATAATGGCAAATAAAGGAAAGAGGATGGTCCAGTCGAGTCCAAACCAGATAGCTACGGCCGGAGGGATCAGAAAACCCATGGAAGAGCCGATCGCTTTGATAGACTGCCCGAGTGACAGGTTGCTGGAGTATCTGCCCGGGAGGGACACATCACGCATGATCGGGTTTCCTGCCACCTGGAGGGTGGTGGCCCCGGCACCCAGCAAAAAAATGGAAAAAAACAGGGCATACAATTTCAGGTTTGAATCGGGGTCCACTACCGTTTGGGGTCCATACATCCCAAAAAACATAGGGATGATCAGCCCGAAAAAGGCTACGATCAAACCGACGGACAGAATATATTTTTTCCCTTTTGTGTCCTGAAACACCCCCATGGGGATCGACAGAATGCCAAACATGATGAAGCCGCTGGTGGTCATCAGAGAAGCAACAAAGTTTGATACCTGAAAGGTGTCTTTAACCAGGGAAACCAGTGGCCCTACCACATCTCCGAAGCCCATGGCCAGGAATGCAAGAAAAATGGGAAATGCTTTGTTTCTAGTCATGATTTTGAGGGTTTTATTGATGATTCTCTGATGATAATGTCTACAGGGAGCACCACAGAATGATGCTTTTTTGCAATGCTCTCTTTATTGATTTGTTTCAGCAACAGCTTAAAGGCTTGTTCGCTGATCAGGTCGATGGGTTGTTTGATCACGGATACCGATGGTTTTGTGAACCCGAAGTAAAATACGTCATCAAAGCCAATAATGGCTACTTCATCGGGGATGCTGACCGATAATTTTGCCAGGTATTTCAGGCATGTGGAAGTAAGATTGTTGTTCAGTGTAAACATGGCTTCTGGGATGTCTCCTTCCTGGTAAAACGATTGCAGTTTGACCCTGACCACTTCGTCGATCTTGTCAAAAGGCGCCCTGATCAACCATTTCGGGGGGATTTTGATTCCTGCTTCCATAAGGGTTTTTTCAAATCCCATGATGCGGTCGTTGATGGTGGATATATGATCGGGCGAAATGGCCACAACCGAAAATTTCCTGATGCCCTGTTTCAGCAGATGACGGGCCGCCATCCGTGCCCCGCCAACATTGTCGACGGATACATTTGCCGATTTCATTCCCTTAAAGGTCCTGTCGATCAGCACATGCGGCAATCCGGACGCAGCCAGTTCATCAAAAAACGAGCTGTTTTCCTGCGAAGTGGAGATGATCATTCCATCTACCTTCCTTTCTTTCAGGAAACGGATTTGTTCTTTCTCTTTTTCGATGATTTCATCGGTGCTGCATATGACCACATTATATCCGTGATTCCAGGCAAAATCTTCAATATTCCTGGCGATCCGTGCATAAAAGCGGTTGGAAATGTCCGAAACAATCAGTCCGATGGTGTTGGTTATGCCCATTCTGAACCCGCGGGCCAGCACATTGGGCTCATAATTCATTTCCCTGATCTTTTCCAGGACCTTTTCCTGGGTCTCCTTGCGGATGCCGTGTGCATCGCCCTTGCCGTTTATGACGAGCGAGACCAGGGTTTTTGATACCCCAAGGCTCTTTGCAATGTCGGCCAGTGTTACTTTTCCTGACATATGGATGTTTTATTATTCTACCATGATTTCGCTTACAAAAAGCCATGCGGGATTGCCTTCGCCGGAATGGCCTGGTGGGCAAACACCAAGGTTCTCTGCACGGATACGCACGTATCGCATGTTTTCTATTGCAATATGCGTGGAAAAACTGTGAATGATCCTGCCCATCTCGTAAGGTGAGATAGCATTTTCCACTGTTTCCAGCAAAATGAATTGTTCCCCGTCGTCCGACACTTCAAAATGGACCCTGTGTGGCAAGAATATCCATGAGGCCACTGTCTGAAGTGCCTCTACCTGAATGCTGCTGATATTTGTGGGCTCACCAAGGTCAATAAGCGCGATCAGGTCATCGCCGCGAAAACCCTTCCAGTTACCGTCTGAATGACTTTTTGTGCCACGTACCCCGTTCACAAGGCTGTATTTGCCATGACCATCGTATTGGGGGCTGCTGGGATGCTCCAACTGAACGTCTGCCGCAAAGGCTTTATGTATATGGTATTCCCTTGCAAAAACCTGTTCCGTGGATTTTCCGTTTTGGAATACGGCCGCTTTCAGCGTGCCGGTTTCACCAATCTCTATTGGTTTTCTGTAGACCGGCGACTGCTTGCCGGGCAAGCTTCCGTCGAGGGTATAACGGATTTCGGGATCGTAAACTTCCGAGTCCAGTTTTAGGAGCAGTTTTCTGCTCTCAGGATCAATTTCCGGACTTGCCGTCACCTGGAATGCGCTCAGGGAATAATTGATACCAAGTTGTTCATATATATGATACTGGGTCTTCATCCGCCTGGAAAAATCGCCCCAGTGACGCAACCGGGCCGGTGTCCACAACACTTCCGATAACGCGGCCAGCCTTGGAAAAACCATGTATTCAACATGTTCGGGTACAGGCATATACTCTGTCCATACGTTGGCCTGGGCGCCCAGTATCAGCCGGGCTTCTTCTTCATTGAGTGTATCAGGCACCGGTTCGTATGAATATACTTTTGCCAGGGTTGTATAACCGCCAATGGCCAGGGGTTCAATGGCAGGATCTCCCTGGTAATGGTCGAAGTAACAATAACTTCCGGGAGTCATCACCACTGTGTGGCCCATTTTGGCCGCTTCGATGCCCCCCTGTTCGCCACGCCACGACATAACCGTGGCGTTGGGTGCCAGGCCCCCTTCAAGGATTTCATCCCAGCCGATCAGTTGTCGCCCGTGGGCGTTAAGGAATCGTTCTATCCGCCGGATAAAGTAGCTTTGCAGTTGCTCTTCATCTTTCAGGCCTTCTGCCTCCATGCGCGCCTGGCATTTTACACAGGTTTTCCAGTTTGATTTGTCTGCTTCATCGCCACCGATATGGATATAGGTGGAGGGGAACATGTCCATAACTTCTGTAAGCACATCTTTAAGAAACAGAAATGTGCTGTCGTTTCCCGCACAATAAATGTGTGTAATGGGCCATACACCTCCCGGTGGTACACCAAGGTTTTTGCCTGTACAGGAAAACTCCGGATAGGCTGCCAGGGCAGACATCACATGTGCCGGCATTTCAATCTCCGGCATCACGGCAATATGTCTTTCGGCTGCATATTGAACCAGTGCCCTGATTTCTTCCTGTGTGTAATAACCACCATAGGTGGCATTGTCCGGATCGTTGATAAGGGGTCTTTCGTTCCAGTGCACATCGGGCATATCAACCCGCCAGGCACCTGTTTCAGTCAACCCGGGATATTTTTTGATCTCCAGGCGCCACCCCTGGTCATCAATCAGATGCCAGTGAAATACATTCAGTTTATGCAGGGCCATATAATCGATCATTTTGTAAATGAATTCAATGGGCATAAAGTGCCTGGAAACATCCAGGTGCATGCCACGGTAGCCGAAACGCGGGTAATCGATGATGCTTGCAGCGGACAGTTCTGCTTTGTCGCTGGCTGCAAGCAGTTTGTAAACCGTTTGGATCCCGTAAAACAAACCTGCCCGGGTATTGGCAGAAAGGAATATTCTTTCGGACTGGATGTCAAGCATGTAGCCTTCGGTTCCGAGGTCCGGGGAGTTGGGTTGTTCAATGGCCAGAAAAACGGCTTTGTCGATCCGGCCATATTTTATTTGCTCTACCGGCATCCAGAATCCGAGCGGGGAGGCCCAGTAATCTGAGGCGAATTCAGCAAGTTTGCTGATATCTTCTCCGTGAAATACAATGGGAATGTCCGTGTCAAAGTAAAATATTCCTTCAGTTTTTTCAACATGCGCAGGCCGGGGAATGATCTCCGGATCGTTGGTTGCAACAGCCTGCAGGCTTGTGCATAATGAGAGCATAATGGCCAGGGCAATCAACATGTTGCAATATTCTTTAATCATGGTGTTCGATGTTGTGACCGGGATGATCTAATTGAATATCTTTTATATTTTTGTGGCTAAATCGATTTACTTCGCAAGATAAAAATATTTTTCAAACAGACAGATCAATGATGCGACCCTGCATTCTGAAAAGCCTGGTGTTGCTTGCAGCTTTGCAGTTTTTGACCTTTTTTCATCTCCAGGCCCAACGGACCGGAAATATTGTCGAAATATTCGGCCGCGACCGGGTGGAAACCACCAGTGAGGGTTTGATCATACATGAGTTTTCGGAAGGGATGGCCTTGCGGGAAGCCATGCGCCCGGGCATGCTTACCGGGATGCAGGACATTCTTTTCTGGCAACTGGCCACCGGCCGTTTTGAGCAACCTGAAAGCGGGAAATACCTTGCCGATAATTATGCAGAGAATCCCGTACCGCTTGTTTGGGAAGAGATTGTAGTGAATCAGGAGGGTGTATTTACCGGGGATCTGGGCAGGGCTTACATTTACACAAGCTTTGAATCACCCGAAGAACGGATTGCGCTTTTGGATGCCTCGGGTCACACCAGGGTTTTTATTAATGGGATGCCCGGCGAAGGAGACCATTATGATTATGCCCACACGTTGATCCCATTCCGTTTAAACAAAGGATTGAATGAATTTGTATATACATATGGCCGCTTTGGGAGACTGGTTTCAAGGATTGTGATCCCGCACCGGGAGGTTCAGTTTTCGGACCGTGACATGACCCTGCCGTCAATCATCCGTGGTGAACAGGATGATACATGGGGGGGCGTCCGGGTGGTGAACGCCTCCGAAAACCTTCATAACGGTCTGCATATTGAGTGTGTATTGGAAACCGGGGAAAGGGCAAAGATTCAAACAGGCCATATCATTCCGATGGCTGTACGAAAATTGCCGTTTAAAATACCTGCCCCGCTGATGCCGGTTTTGGCCGATACGTTGGCCGCAGATCTCTTTTTGACGGATGGATCGGGTCAACTCATTGATCAGATGTCCATAGTTATCAATGTGATGGACCACAACCGCCATCATGAAAGGACCTTTGTGAGCAACATTGATGGAAGTGTTCAGTATTACAGTGTGGCCCCATCCACTTCAGATGCAGAAAACCAGGCATTCATTTTGTCGGTTCATGGTGCTTCGGTTGAAGCCACCAACCAGACAAGGGCCTATAAGCAAAAAGACTGGGGCCATATCGTAGCTCCCACCAACAGGCGCCCATTTGGGTTTAACTGGGAAGAGTGGGGCCGCATTGATGCCCTGGAAGTATTGCATGAAGCAAGAAAAATTTTCCATACGGACACGGCACGGACGTACATTACGGGCCATTCGATGGGCGGACACGGAACCTGGTTCCTGGGTGCCACATATCCGGATAAATTTGCTGCCATAGCTCCTGCTGCAGGTTATCCGGATATCATTGGGTACAGGCGCACCGGGACCGACAGCCTGATCCAGGCAAATCCGCACTTCGAGATGATATACCGCGGCGCCCTTCCGGGACGGACCCTTGACCTGGCAAGGAATTACCTTCAATCGGGGGTGTATGTGTTGCACGGAGATGCCGACGCAGTGGTGCCGGTTGAACAGGCCAGGCTTATGCGCAAATTGCTGGGCGGATTCCACAACAATTTTTCCTATTACGAATATCCCGGCGGATCGCACTGGTATGGTGATCACAGCATGGACTGGCCCCCGCTTTTCGATTTCCTGCAACAAAACACCATCCCCCAACCACATGAGGTGTTTGATATAGAGTTTTCAACGGCTTCACCGGGGGTTTCGGCAAGCAATTACTGGTTGCGCATCAATCAGCAGCAAATCCCTTACAAACAATCTTCTGTGAAGGCAAACCGGCGACTGGACACTATATTCATCGAGACGGACAACATTGAACATATCACGTTGTTTGTTCACAAAATGTGCATGGATACACCGCCTGTAATATGCATTGATGCTCAATATATTGTTGCAGAAAACAACCAGGAGGTCAACCTGGTTTTACAGGGGGAAAAGTGGTCCCTGGCCGATATGCCTGCGGCTTCGGAAAAGTATCCCGGCCGGTATGGCGGGTTCAAACTGGCTTTTGACAACCACATGCTTTTTGTATATGCCACCGGAGGCACGGATGAGGAAAATCAATGGTACAAAAACAAAGCCCGTTTCGATGCCGAAACTTTCCTTTACAGGGGGAATGGTTCCGTTGACATTATTCCCGACACGGATTTTGATCTGCAAAAATATCCCGACCGAAACGTGATTGTATATGGCAATGCGGAAAACCACCAGTTCTGGGAGATATTGCTCTCCCAGTCGCCGGTAAAGGTGTTCCGGGATGGGATACAGTTCGGGAATATGTTTTTTCCCGGCGATGACCTTGGCACCTATTTTATTTATCCGCGCCCTGATAGCAAAACCGGCAGCGTTGGTGTTGTGGCGGGTACCGGTAAACCCGGTATGAAAGCGATTTATGGCAACGATTATTTTTCAGGCATTACAGGGTTTCCTGATTTGCTGATCTTTGATGCCGGCTGGATCAGGGATGGAACTGAGGGGATCAGGGTTTCCGGATTTTTTGGCAATGACTGGAGTATTGACCGGGGTGATTTCAGGATAAGCCAATAAATGCAGATATCCGCCTTATTTGACCACGGCCTCCCATCCTGTTTTTTGCAGCTGAATGTAAACTACAACAGCTGCAATGGCAGCGATGCCCAGATAAAGCATGCCCGAAAGATAATCGGCAAAGATCAGCTTGCCGGTTCCGAACAAGCTGAAAAGCACCATGATACATCCACTCACATAACTGATAAACAAAGACCGGTAACCGGTGTCCCCTTTTACATGGGGCATTTGTGCGGCAATGTTTTTCCATCCGGCCCCCCCCGGGTGCACCCTTTCATAAAAATCTTGCAGGGTTTTCGTTTCGGTGGGTTTGGTTAAAAACGTGGTGATCAGCCATACCAGGCTTGACCATACCACAATAATGATCAGTATGGTTTCATAATTTAACCCGTATCTGTAAACAAGTATGGGATATATGGCATAAGGAGCGATCATGGCGGCAATTTCCGACCAGGCATTGATACGCCACCAGAACCACCGCAACAGCAAAACAAGGCCAATCCCACCGCTGCAAGCGAGGATAAAGCGCCATGCGTCGCTGATCATATTGAATTGTGTGGTCACGATGAGCGAAAACACCATCAGCAGCACGGTGGTTATCCTGGAGACTTTCACATAATATCTTTCATTGGCCCCGGGCCTGATAAACGGCCGGAACAGGTCGTTGATCACATAAGAGGTTCCCCAGACTGTCTGGGAAGCCATTGTGGACATATAGGCGGCAAAAAATGCAGCCATCAACAGGCCCAGCAGCCCGGTGGGAAGCAGGTCGCGTATCACCATGACATATGTTGCCCCCTTGTCGGCTTCATTCGGGTACATTACCAGCGCAGCCAGGGCTACGATGATCCATGGCCATGGCCGGATGGCAAAATGTGCCACCTGGAACCACAATGTAGCCAGCAGCGAGTGCTTTTCATCTTTGGCCGACATCATCCGCTGGGCCACATAACCACCACCTCCAGGTTCGGCACCAGGATACCAGCTGGCCCACCATTGAACACCAAGATATGCCACCAGGGCCACCACACTCATCTTAAGCATGCCTGTGGCGGAAACAGAGGCCTCACCGCCTTCCACCACAGGGAAAAAATCAAAAACCCAGCCTACGTCAGCAAGCTGTTCCTGTAATCCGGCAACACCCCCAACGTGGTTCAGGGCCACAAAAGCCAGTATTATACTGCCACCCATGGCAATGATAAATTGGAAAGTGTCGGTAATGGATACGCCCCATAGTCCCGAAAGTGCTGTATAAAGCGCTACAAAGGCCATCATCCCACCAACGGCCAGCAAATGTGCACTGAAGGTAATGCCGAGGACCTGGATTTCCTGCACACCAAACAGGCTGAGGCCGGGGAACATTACCTGCAGGATCTTGACCATGGCCAGGTTTACCCAGGCCATTACGATGGCATTCATAAACAGGCCTATATATATTGCGCGAAAGCCCCTTAAAAACCTTGCTTCCATGCCGGAATACCTGATCGAAACGAATTCTGCATCGGTCATGATGTTTGCCCGGCGCCATAAGCGTGCGAAAAAAAACACGGTAAGCATCCCGCCAAATAACATATTCCACCACAGCCAGTTACCGCTTATCCCACTTTGTGCCACCAGTTCAGTAACCGCCAGGGGGGTGTCGGCTGCAAATGTTGTGGCCACCATGCTTGTCCCGGCAATATACCAGGGCAGGTTCCGCCCGGTAAGGAAAAAATCGCTGGTGCTCCGGCTGGCTCGCTTCGACATATAAATGCTGATCCCGATGCTGATCAGCAAAAATGCCCCGATGACCATCCAGTCAATATAATGAATATACATATGATTCAGTTTTTCAGGATATTACAAGTGTGTTTCGTTGCCCGGGCAAACAGAGGGTTCAAAATTAAAAAAAAATGTGATTCAGAGACTAAATCGTTTTAGCCTATTGTGTGTGATTTTAAACACTAATTATGTATGATTCCTAAACATTGGTGGACACCAATAAATAATGATCATTTATTCGTATTTTTGCGGAATAATCGAAGTTATTAATGAATACTTAAGCAGACATTTATGAAAAAGTTATTCTTGTTATTTGCCGCCGGGCTGATTATTACCGCCTGCGGGGGTCCTGCCACAGATGAAGCGGCCCGGGAGGTCATCGAGACTCATGCCATTGCGGAATTGGTTGAACAACCCATTGACTATGAAGGAAAGACTGTCAGGCTGGAAGGTGTAATCGACCATATGTGCCGCCACAGTGGTGATAAAATGCGTGTTGCGTCTACCGATGATGAACCCGTGAGCATCCAGGTGCGCCTCGGCGATTTTATGAACCAGTTTAGTGTGGAACTCGAGGGTAGTGAAGTGGCTGTTACAGGCAGGCTGATGATTGAAGTGATGAATATGGAAGAACTTGAACAGCATGACGAAGGGCACGATTGTGAATCGACCGAAGAAGCCATTGCATTGATGGCCGAACGGGGCATAGATCCCAACATCAGGCCTTATTTGGAGTTACAGGCGTTTGAGATCAAATAAATTACGCATGTTACAACGAAACTGCCGGAAAAAAACATTCCGGCAGTTTTTGATTCTTGATCATGAAGCTCAGAAAATATAACCGTGCCATCCATCGTGACCTGGGATATTTCTTTTTCGGGATGTGCATCATTTACGGCCTGTCAGGCATTGCACTCAATCACCGGCATGAGTGGAACCCAAATTATATCATCACGCAAAAGGACTTTCAGCTGCAAGCGCCCCAACAGGAAATCACCGACAACCGGGAGGCGGCCATGCACTTTCTGACACAGCTGGAAAGACAGGATGAATTTCGCACCAGCCTGCGCAGCGGCGACAACCTCCGCATATTCATCAGGGATGGCAGCATGACAGTAAACATTTATACTGGCCAGGGAGAATTGGAAACCATACGTCCAAGACCTGTTTTCCGTGAGGTCAATTTTTTGCATTACAATACCCCACGAAGGTTATGGACTTGGTTTTCTGATTTTTATGCCGGAGGACTTATCATAATGGCCATTACGGGCTTGTTTATCCTGCGGGGCAAAAACGGGATCAGGGGCCGTGGGGCCTGGTTGACCGCTGCAGGCATCATGATACCCCTGATATTGCTTTACTATTATCTTAATGGCTAAAAACAGCATTGACACGACGTCAGTGGGGTATATCGGCAATCCTGGCAAAATGGTTCAGGAGGGAAAAAATTTCTTTGGCCATGGGTTTGGTTACATCATACAAAGCCAGGTAGTTGCGTCGCACTTCATTCATTAATGCCAGACCGGGTTTCTCATTCCGCATATTGGCCAGGATCAGCGTGGCGAGTCCGGTTCGTAAAGGATTGCCTTTTAAACGCCTGGTGTGTTTTGAATATCTGGCGGGATGTATGTGAATATAGAATTCTTCTGAATCCCCTTTGCGCATGGTCCATTCTGAGTGATCAGATATGCTCAGTTGCCAGAACAACTGGGGAGAACTTTCTATCCATCGGTAATACGAATCCAGGGTATAAGCCCGGAATCCCTTGAGTGTTTCGGTCAGGTCATTGGCTATTTCTTCGGGCGGCATGCTCCCTGTATACATGTCAAATTGAGAATCCCCAAGCATTTTTAATTTGGCTATGCACAGGGGGAAGGTTCTTTCATCAGCACCTGCCCATTTCTGAATCTGTGAAACAAGGAAACCCTGATGGTGTTTCCATCCATTCAGAATAACAGGCGCCGGTGTACAGCTTTTCCCCTTTAATGCCACCACAGAATTCATCATGTATGTTTTTAATGCTACAAATATAAGGCATTGACTTAAAAAGCTCAATTTTCTGTGGATAACAAACGATTTTTTCAGACATTTGTACAAATTCCGAAAAATATACCATGAGTGACGATAAAAAGATCATTTTTTCAATGGTCGGGGTAAGCAAGGTATTTCCACCCGGAAACAAACAGGTGCTGAAGGACATCTACCTCTCTTTTTTTTATGGGGCCAAAATCGGCATCATAGGGTTGAACGGGTCGGGCAAATCCACCCTGATGCGCATCATTGCCGGCGAGGAAAAATCGTACCAGGGAAAAGTGGCCTTTTCACCCGGTTATTCCATCGGTTATTTGCCCCAGGAACCTGTTCTTGATCCCGGAAAAACGGTAAAGGAAATTGTACAGGAAGGGGTGCAGGAGGTGGTGGATATCTTAAAGGAGTATGAAGCGGTAAATCTTCGATTTGCCGAACCCCTGGATGATAATCAAATGGCTGAATTGATTGATCGTCAGGGCGAATTATCTGACCTGATTGAACAACGGGGCGGGTGGGAGTTGGATTCGCGTCTTGAGCGTGCGATGGATGCATTGCGTTGTCCTGATCCTGATGAACCCATTGCCCACCTGAGTGGTGGCGAACATCGCCGGGTGGCTTTGTGCCGGTTGCTTTTGCAGGAGCCCGACATTCTTTTGCTTGATGAGCCAACCAACCATCTGGATGCCGAAAGTGTCGAGTGGCTCGAACAGCATCTGAAACAATACAAAGGGACGGTGATCGCCATCACCCATGACAGGTACTTTCTCGACAATGCGGCCGGGTGGATCCTGGAACTCGAGAGGGGAGAGGGCATTCCCTGGAAGGGCAATTATTCCTCGTGGCTGGAACAAAAAGCCAGGCGTCTGGAAATAGAAGAACGGTCGGAAAGCAAACGGCGAAAAACCCTGGAACGGGAACTTGAGTGGGTGCGGATGTCTCCCAAAGCGCGCCAGGCTAAAGGGAAGGCAAGACTGAATGCCTATGAACGGATGTTGGGTGAAGACGTCAAACAAAAAGAGGAGCGGTTGGAAATTTTTATTCCACATGGCCCCAGGCTGGGCAATAAGGTCATTGAGGCAGTAGACCTGAGCAAGGCTTTTGGGGACAAACTTCTGTTCAGTGACCTGGATTTTTCACTTCCCCCGGCTGGCATTGTGGGCATCATTGGACCAAATGGCGCCGGCAAAACCACTTTGTTTCGCATGATCATGGGCCAGGAAAAAGCCGACGGCGGACGTTTTGATATAGGGGAAACGGTAAGCATCGGATATGTGGATCAGGCACATGCCGGCATTGATCCCGAAAAAAGTGTTTGGGAGGTGATTTCCGGGGGAAATGAGATAATCAGATTATCCGGCCGGCAAATGAACAGCCGTGCCTACGTGGCCCGTTTCAATTTCACCGGACCGGACCAGGGCAAAAAGTGCGGGGTGCTATCGGGAGGTGAAAGAAACCGCCTGCATCTGGCCATGACCCTTAAAAGCGAGGCCAATGTGCTGTTGCTTGATGAGCCCACCAATGATATCGACGTGAATACACTGAGGGCCCTGGAAGAAGGTCTTGAACACTTTGCAGGATGCGCTGTGATCATTACGCACGATCGATGGTTCTTAGACAGGGTGGCCACACACATCCTGGCTTTTGAGGGCGACTCCCGGGTCTGTTTTTTTGAAGGTGGGTATACCGATTATGAGGAAAACCGCCGTAAAAGGCTTGGAAATACTGGACTGGGGAGGATTAAGTATAGGAGAATTAGTAAGAAGTAAGAAGTAATTGGTAATTAGTAATTAGTATTTAATAATTGGTTGTTAGTATGGGAAAAGAGGTGATTGAGTTGAAAAAAATTGCTACACAGGTCAGGCGTGATATTTTGCGGATGGTGCACGCTGCGCAGTCAGGGCACCCCGGGGGGCCTCTGGGTTGTGCGGATCTGTTTGCCGCTTTGTATTTTAAAGTTTTAAAACACAATCCAAAACGTTTTTCCATGGATGGGGAAGGGGAGGACCTGTTCTTTCTTTCCAACGGGCACTTGTCAGCGGGTTGGTACAGTGTGCTTGCCCGTACCGGCTATTTTGACAAAAGGGAGCTTTCCACTTTCCGAAAGATTGATACCCGTTTGCAGGGCCATCCTGCAACAGAGGAGGGTTTGCCGGGTGTCAGGGTTGCCAGCGGATCGCTCGGGCAGGGTTTAAGTGTGGCCTGCGGTGCTGCCCTGGCCAAACGGCTCAACAACGATCCCCATCTTGTTTATTGTCTGATGGGTGACGGGGAACAGCAGGAAGGCCAGGTATGGGAAGCAGCCATGTTTGCGGCAGGCCGGCAGATTGACAATCTCATAGGCATGATCGATTACAACGGGCAACAAATTGACGGGGCCGTTGACGATGTCATGCCCCTGGGCAATTTGCAGGCGAAATGGGCGTCTTTTGGCTGGAAAGTGCTGGATATGGACGGAAACAATATGGAGGATGTCCTGAAAACCCTGGACAAAGCAAAATCGCTGTGTGGGAATAAACAGCCGGTGGTAATTCTCGTACATACAGAGATGGGTTACGGGGTTGATTTCATGATGGGAACCCATGAATGGCACGGCAAACCACCAAATGATGAACAGTTTGAACGGGCCATGGACAATTTCGAGGAAACCCTTGGTGATTATTAATTTTTGTTTAAAAATATATAGCATCTCATGAAGGAATATACATTTGAGGAAAAAAAAGATACCCGCTCTGGTTTTGGTCTTGGCTTGCTGGATGTGGCACGCACCAATCCCGATGTGGTGGGACTGTGTGCCGATCTGACCGGTTCACTCAATATGGTTGCGTTTCAAAAGGAGTTTCCGGACCGTTTTTTCCAGGTGGGCATTGCAGAAGCCAATATGATGGGTATTGCGGCCGGCCTGACCATTGGCGGCAAGATCCCGTACACCGGAACGTTTGCAAATTTCAGTACGGGCAGGGTATATGATCAGATCCGCCAGTCGATCGCATATTCCAAAAAGAATGTGAAGATTTGTGCTTCGCATGCCGGGATAACCCTGGGAGAGGATGGTGCCACACACCAGATGCTTGAAGACATCGGAATGATGCGCATGTTGCCCAACATGACCGTCATTTCGCCTTGCGACCACAACCAGACACGTGCTGCAGCCGTTGCCATTGCTGAATACCAGGGGCCTGTATATCTTCGCTTTGGCCGTCCCAAGGTACCCAATTTTACAGATCCCGGTGAACCCTTCCGTATCGGCGAGGCCGTCGTATTGAATGAGGGTACGGATGTGAGCATATTTGCTACCGGCCACCTGGTGTGGGAAGCCCTTGAAGCCGGGAAGGCTTTGTTTAAAGATGGAATCCGTGCAGAGATTATCAATATCCATACCATTAAACCTTTGGATGTAAAAACCGTCTTACAATCAGTGGAAAAAACCGGTTGCGCCGTAAGTGCCGAGGAGCATCAGGTACATGGCGGGCTCGGTGATGCCATATCACAGGTGCTTGCAAGGTACCGGCCGACACCCATGGAGTTGGTCGCAGTGAACGACCGGTTTGGTGAAAGTGGCAAGCCTGCGGAACTGATGGAGAAATACGGACTAAGCGCCAGGGCAATTGTGGAAAAAGTCATGCAGGTGCTTCAAAGAAAATAGCTGTTAACAAAAACCAGGATGAAACAGTATACGGATGAGGAACTGCTGGCCATGTTTTCTGGGGGGGATAACCCAAACTATGCCTTCAACCTCATTGTCAGAAAATACCAGGAACCCGTATACTGGCATGTAAGAAGGCTTGTTGTCAGCCATGATGATGCGAATGATATTGTGCAGGATGTATTTGTGAAGACATGGCAGGCACTCGGAAAATTCAGGAAGGATTCGGCATTGTTTACCTGGATATACCGGATTGCCACCAATGAAGCATTCAGTTTTCTGAACAAGAAAAAAAGACGCTTCATGCTTCCACTCATGGATGTGAGCAAGCAGCTTGAAGAAACACTCGAGTCGGATGTCTATTACCAGGGGAGTGAAATGGAAAAAAAGATTCAGAAGGCCATTCTGTCGTTGCCCGATAAACAGCGGGCGGTATTTAACCTTCGTTATTACGAAGAGATGAAGTACGAAGACATGTCCGAAATCCTGAATACCTCGGTAGGGGCTTTGAAAGCATCATACCATCATGCGGTAAAAAAAATCGAACAATTTGTGCGGGGTGATTAAACCCTGGATCTCTTTAAGTATCTAATAAAAAAGGATATCAAGGATGAAGAAAGAAAGCAAAGAAGCCATCAGAAAGGAACTTCAGGAACTTGGAAGCTCGCTTAAGGCGGGAGACAGCACTCCGGGTTTCAGGGTCCCTGATGCCTATTTTGATCAATTGCCAAACGCCATCCAGGAGAAATTGCCGGTGAAAACAAGCCCATGGGTTTTCAACCTGCCTGTGCTTGCTTACCGAAGGCTGATACCGGCAATGGCTGTCTTGCTTTTGCTTGCCGGCATCACTTTCAGCCTGTTTATGTTGCGCAGCGATGGCATTGGTGATCAACTTGCTGCAGACTTTGAGGCCGCAGATCTCGAATATGTTGTATATCAAACAGGTATGGATAGGGGATTGTGGTACGAACTGGTACTGGAATCAGAACTTACTGCCGATGAAATTTTGTTCGGACTTGAAACCGGGATTGCAGAAGCAGAGAACGGCTACGATGAAATGATTGAAATGATGTTTGAGGATGCACATTATTACGGCATGGAAAGCAGCGTCCTTTTGTCATTCCTTGATTAACCTTTTTAAAAACGACATCTGTTATGAATACAGTAAAATCAAATATGCGACACATCCTTTTTGCACTGATGGCCATTCTGTTGATCAGCAATGGTTTTGCCCAGCCGCCCAGGGGAAACAGGCAGCCCGAACGGCGGATCGACCAAAGGAAAGAAGCCATTGAAGCCAGGAGGGTATCCTACATCACTACAAAATTGTCACTGAGCCCGGAAGAAGCCAGGGAATTCTGGCCCATTTATAACGAGTATACCCGGAAAGTTGATGAAATATCGGAAGGTTTCAGAAAACAGCAGGAAACCTTGCCTGACCCGGAGTTTATGAACGAACAGCAGGCCGCACAATTTGTGGAGGCAGAACTCAAACGTTTTGAGCAGTCATCGACGCTGCGCCGTGAATACACCGAAAAGCTCCTGGATATACTATCCATTCAGCAGGTGGCCCTGCTGTTTGATGCCGAGAGGAATTTTAACCGAATGTTTTTCCGCGAGGCACAACGGCGTCATCGCCAGGATACATGGGACAGGGATAACAACTGATCATATTGTCTCAACGGCCGAGGATTTTACCCAGCCAATATTGCCATTGGCCAGCCGCACTTCGTACCAATCCCACAAACTGTCTGTAACTTCCACCTTTGTGCCTTCGTGGATTAAAAACAGGTCAATGCCCCGTTCTCCCGGGGCGCTTTTTGCAGTGATCCTGGGCATCATCACGATGGCTTCCTGCTTTTGATGGAGGTTGTGGTATTGCCTGCCGGCGGCATAAAAACCAAGTATGGTGCATAGCAGCAAGAAGAGTGCTGCAGCCAAACCCAGTTTTTTGTGCCATTTTTTTCGTACTACAAAAAACAACCCCACACTTATCGACAGCAGAACAATACATACAATGATTGTCTTTGCCCATCCGTCGACCGGCTGTAATCGTACAAAGGCATCGCGCCAATCGAGAAAAAACAATTGTGGAAGCGGTTCAATGCGATCGGCTATCTGCTGCCTGGCCAGGGCCAGGTTGTGCCGGACCGCCTCGTTGTTGGGACTTATTCGCAGGGCCCTTTCGTAATTCAGTATGGCTTTTCCTGTGGCCCCTTCTTTGAAATAGGCATTGCCCAGGTTGTAATACAGGTAAGCCGACTCCCATTCCAAATCAAGGATCTGCTCATATAGCAGAATGGCCTCCCGGTAAGACTCTTCAATGTATGCCTGGTTGGCTTTTTCCATCAACTGATCGGGTGAATGGGCCTTTGCCGGTATGGTAAACAGGGCCGTCAGCAGCATCAATAATGTACAGGCTTTTGACTTCATGATTTGACTGTGCCTTGTTGGCGTAGTTCTTTTTCGATTGTAACAATGGTATTCAGGGCCTTATTGTATGTGGTTTCCATCGGGCTTTCCATACCCCTTGGGGCGAAACGGGCAAATTCACATTCCTCGAGATTTTCCAGGAAAGTTTTTGCCAGCTCACCGGAAACTTTTCCGGATTGAAAGGCACTGGCAACGTTTTCTTTGTTAAGGCCGGACACGGGGATGTTTAGCCGGTCGGACACATAACCCCAAAGGGCTTTAAATATCTCATCAAAAAAAGCTTCTTTGTTTTGTTGCTGCAACAGTGACGCAGCCTTTTTCAGTCTTTTAACGGCTACTTTGCGCGCTTTTCGTGTACGCTGACCTGATTCATCAGCCAGCATTTGCAAACGTTTTCTCCAAATGATAAGGAACACTCCCAAAAAGACCAATGGCAGGATGGCCAGCAAATAAAAATAGATGCTCCTGAAAAACAGATCGCCTGTACTTATCCAGGAAACCGGCCTGGTATGGATAAAACGGATGTCTTCGGACAGGTAACTGCCGTCACCATGTATTCCGTGACCTGCAGTTCCGGCCAGGAGTTCTCCATCCACATGGAGAGAAAAAGGGCCTTCGGTTTTTGTAATATATTCCCGGCGTTGCGGATCATAGAAACTGAACCGGATGGCAGGTATGTCTATATTTCCGCCGCTTCGGGGGATGATTACATAATCAAATGTACGATGACCGCTAAGGCCATTCCTGCCGGAATTGATGTTATCGGACACCTGGGGGTCGAATACATCCAATTGCCTGGGAAACTGAATATCGGGTGGCTCTGCCATCCGCAGGTTGCCAAGTCCGCTTATGGTGACGACAAGGTTTGCCGCATCATTGACTTCCAGTTCCTGATGACTCATCCTGGCCTCCATGTCAAAATCTCCAACCATGCCCCGGAAACTGCCCGGCCTGTTTTGAGCCGGCAGTGGCTTTACAGCAAGTGTGATGGCATTGGATTGAACCCGGTGTGTAACGGTCTGAAAACTGTCGAAGGGGGATCCCCTGAAGAAATCATCAAACAGGCTTCCAGGCCGTCGCTGCCTTGTGGTTCTCATCCTGACACCCATGTCCACCTCCATGGGTTCAATCCGGATTTCACCGCTGCGTTGCGGAAAAACAGCCACACGCCTGATCTCAGCCACATTGTATGTGATGCCGTTCACCTCGCGCGTGCTTGTCGGCGGTTGACCTTGCCCGGTAATGTTTTCTGACCATAAGTCCTGAAATCCCGGCAAGCGTTCAATGGAATAATTGGTTATTGGCAGACGGGTGTACAATTTGTAGGTGATGATCACCTGTTCCCCCTGGTAAGGGTCGGATTTGCCCGCTTCTGCCCGTATAAAAATATCTTCGGGCCCGGGTCTGCCTGGTTCAGCGGGCTCTGTTTCAGGTCTTGCCGGGGGCGGGGATGTGTCATAGGATTCATCAACTTTGATCTGCAGGGGTTCGCTGTGGTAAAGTTTGCTCTCAACGTGTGCAATGGCCGGAGGTATCCGGAATGTTCCTTCTGCAGGGGCTTCAACCAGGTAGGTGTAAGAAAAGGATACAGTCGTTGTAACCTGGTTGTTGATGATTTGCGTAGAGGTGCTTGACGACTGGCTGGGTCCTGATAATACACGCAAACCTTCGAATGCAGGCGCGTCGAACCGGTCGGGCCTTGCATTGATTGTATATGTAATCCGGAAACGTTCTCCTTTACCTGCCGTTGACGGGGCGGAGGCAGAAAGCCGTATCTCTTCAGCCATGCTAAGGGCGGGGCTTAAGAGCATACACATCCATATGGTCTTGAATAAGGTGTTCATTCTTCGCGTATCTTTACCATTCCCGCTGTGTCCTCACCCTTTCTTCTGTATGTTCCTCCCTGTTAATTTGTTCCTGTATTTCCTGTTCCTGTTGTCTGAGTGCGTCGAGTATTTTTTCTGCCTCTTCGTGGCTTAACTGCTCTTTGCCATCCGGCCTGGAGTCTTCAGGTGCTGCATCTGCCTCCTGGTCTTCACCGGTGCCTTCTCCCGGGTCATCCTCCCTGTCCTGTTCTTCAGAATCATCCGGATCGTCAGGGCCTTCCCCTGCCTCGGGTTCTTCCTGTGGTGGCAAATCATCAAGCAGGTTCAAAGCATAAGCCAGGTTATACCGGGTGTCTTCATCATCTGGTCTTAGACGCAGTGCCTGCTTGTATGCCTCAATGCTTTCTGCAATCCGGCCGGCACCCAGGCAGGCATTCCCCAGGTTGTGCAGCACCTTTGCCTGGTCCGAGTCCGACGGTGCCTGATAAGAAAGCATATCAAAGATTTCGCGTGCTTCTTCCAGTCTGCCTTGTCTGTAAAGGGCATTCCCCAGGTTAAACAAGGCCGTGTAGTTGTTGCTCTCTGCGTCAAGTGACTGACGGTATTTCATTTCAGCATCAGCATAGTGGCCCTGCTCGAACAAACGGTTGCCTTCACGGATCCACTGCCGGGCATCCGAAGCAGAAGCACCGGTGACCACCAGGGATAAAAAGAGGATCGTCGGTATCAGTCTGAGCATGTCCAATATCTATTTACCATTACAACCACGAATCAAAAAGTTTTATTTTCCCAAACCATCTATTTTTTCTGTCCCTTATCAAAAAATCCAAAATTAAGCATAATAGGGCCAATGCGGCAAAATAGTGAAACCGGCTTTCATATTCGGCAAAAATGCTGGTTTCATATTGTTCCGTTTCAAGGGCACGTATCTGCTCAAGTATGCTGTCGAGCCCCATGTCGGCCCCCCTGCCGTGACGAAATACGCCTCCGGTGATGGAAGCAAGTTGCCGCATCATTTGTTCATCGTACCTGGTAATGACAGTATTTCCCTCATGGTCACGTAAGAAACCTGTAAGATTCCCATTCTCAAATACGGGAATGGGGGCACCCTCGCGGCTTCCAATGCCTACAGTATGTATCCTGATTCCTTGATCCCTGGCCAGCTGCGCATATTCCAGGGGGTTGTCTTCGTGGTTTTCACCATCACTTATCAATATAATGGTTTTGTTTTGCAAATCGCTTTCCGGAAAAGATGCAATGGCTCTTTCAATGGCTTTTCCGATGGCGGTACCCTGTATTGACACGCTTTCGGTGCCTACACTTTGCAGCAGCATTTTGGCCGCCTGAAAATCGGCTGTCAATGGTATTTGGGTATGGGCTGTACCGGCAAAGACAACCAACCCAAACCTGTCCTGTTGCAGGCCATCGATCAACCTGTTAACGGCCAGTTTGGCGCGGTCCAGCCTGCCCGGACGAACATCCTGTGCCAGCATGCTCCGGCTGACGTCCAGGGCCACAATGATATCAACCCCCTCGCGTCTGGCCTCCTCCAGGCGGCTGCCTGTTTGGGGATTGATGGCTGCCACCACTGCCAGGCTAAAGGCCAGCATCAGCAGTATGAACTTTATCCAGGGCCTGGTTCCCGAAGCCAGGGGAGCCATGCGTGTAAGTACATTTTTACGGCCAAAACGTTGCAGGTTTTTCCTGCGCCGGTATCTGGCCCACAGAAAAACAAGGACAAATACCGGGATAACCAGAAAACACCAGACCCATTCGGGGTTGTCATAACGGATCATTTCCATTTCACTATGGTATTGTTCTTAGCCATGTATTTCTTAACACAAGCTCGATCCCCAACAGTAGGAGCACCAGCATTAAAAAAGGCAGGTATTCGTCCTTGACACGGACAAATTCTGCGTGGTCAATGATGCTTTTTTCCAACTGGTCGATCTCATCATACACCTGTTTGAGCGCATCCTGGTTTTCGGCCCAGAAATAATAACCGCCCGTGATTTCAGCCATCTTTTGCAATAACTCTTCATCCACCGGGATTTCCACATCCTGGTACTGAACCCCAAAAGGTGTTTGAAAAGGGTAGGGAACAAGGCCGCTGCTGCCAACCCCGATGGTGTATACCCTGATGCCAAACAGGGCGGCCATTTCTGCAGCGGTAAGCGGGTCTATTGCCCCGGTGTTGTTGATGCCGTCGGTGAGCAGGATAATCACCCTGCTGATGGCATCACTGTCGCGCAAGCGGTTAATAGCCGTTGCCAGGCCATCACCAATGGCCGTGCCATCTTCCACCATGCCTGTACTAACCCCTTTGGCCAGGTTTTTCAGCAACGCATGGTCGGTGGTCAGGGGGCATAGCGTGAAACTTTGTCCGCTGAATACAGTCATCCCAATGCGGTCGTTGCCGCGCATGTCAATAAAATTCAATGCGGTTTCCTTGGCCGCTTCCATGCGGTTAGGTTTAAAATCCTCGGCAAGCATGGATCCGGAGATATCGAGTGCAATCATGATGTCTACGCCTTCGATGGAGACCTCTTTGATGCTTGATGTGCTTTGTGGTCTGGCCATGACCACAATGAGCAGTGCGATGGCAATCAAGCGAAATGTTACGGGCAGTTGGATCAGGCGTGTCCGCAGGTTTTTCCTGACACCTGCCACAAATTCAGAATGGACGAAACGGATGTCGGCCGAGCGTTCCCTGTTGGTCCGGAAATACCATATGGCCAGCAATGGAATCATGGCCAGCAGGAACAAAACATTTGGGTTTGCAAATTGAATATCAGACAGCATCTGTATTCTTTTTTACTGATTCAGCAATCGAAACATCTCCGGTTTGCTCACCGGCATGCTCTGCCGGAATGGTATTCCGGACAAATTCAAGGGCCGTTTCCAGGGCCTGTTCGTTGGCTTCAGGATCAGGCTGGTATTTGGCAAACTTGACCAAATCTGCTACTTCCATTATTTCCCGTGCTTTTCCTCTGATTGAGGAACGATCAAGTTTGTTGTTCAAAAGATGCATGATCTCCGAAGTGGTCATCTCCAATGCGTTTATTTCAAACCGTTTATATACATAAAGGCGCAGAATGGTGGTCAATTCGCTATAATATTGCTTTGTTTTTCCAGCCTGCCATAATTTCTTTCTTCTCAGGGTTTCCAGGCTGGATATGGCGGCAATGTGTGCAGGTACATCCGGTTTTTCCCATATGCTTTCCTCTGCGACGGCCGGTTTTCGATTTCGCATCCATCTGATCATAAAATACAGGAGCAGGACCATTGCGGGGATGATCAATAACCAGGGCATAAGGTCTTTCAGGCCCAGGGGGATGCGAATTATTGGCCTGATGTCTTTGTATTGTCCTGCCATGTCGACCTCCACACCCTGAACCTGCAAAAGGGCTGCCTTGCTTTCAAATACGGTGGTATCACCATTGGCAATATGCTTGAATATGAGGGGAGTAATCGGGAAATAGCCTTCCCCCCAGGCCGTTATGAGATGATTTTGGCGCAATGCAATAAGTTGTCCGTCTCTGTGCAAAGTATCCGGGGCACCGTATCGAACCACCTCAATGCTTTCGCTTTCAATATCTCCGGCACCCGGCAACACAATTACGCCCCAGGAAGGTGCCTCAAGCTCAATGACCAGCCGGCTGTGTTGACCCAGAACAATCTCTTCGGGGATGAGTTCCATCCTTGCCTGTTGTGCACATGAGGGCTGTCCCTTGAACAAGCAAAGGAAAAGACATCCTGTGATTATGTATTGGGTTGTGCCCAAACCTCTTTTTGTTAGTGGCTTCTTTGCCTGAACAATTGCATCAGGGGAGGCACATAGTCCGTCTCCGTTGATATCATCACCTGGTCAACCCCCGCCCTGGTAAATGTGTTTTTTATGAATGATTCATGATGCCTGTTGTGGCTGCTTATAGTCTCCCTGATGACTTTGCTTGACGTATCCAACCAATAGGCTTCCCCGGTTTCTGCGTCCCTTAACTTCACCAGCCCCATGGCGGGTATGCTTTGTTCCCTGCGGTCAAATAAGCGAACACAAATCAAATCGTGCTTTTTGGAAACGATCTTTAATGCTTCCTCAAACCCCTTATCTTGAAAATCTGAGATCAGAAATGCTACCGAGCGTTTTTTGATCACATTCCGGAAATATTTCAATGCCATGGAAATATCCGTTCCCCGATGATCAGGTGAAAAGTCAATAAGTTCCCTGATGATCCGCAGGATATGGCTTGTCCCTTTTTTCGGCGGGATGAATTTCTCAATCTTGTCGCTAAAAAAAATAACCCCCACTTTATCGTTGTTGCTGATGGCGGAGAATGCCAGAACCGCGGCAATTTCGGCAATCATTTCATCCTTGATCCGTCCGGTGGCCCCAAATTCGTTTGAACCACTCACATCGATAAGCAACATCACGGTCATTTCACGTTCTTCTTCAAATACCTTGACATAAGGGTGGTTGAACCGGGCAGTTACGTTCCAGTCGATGTTCCGGATATCATCGCCGTAATAGTATTCCCTGACCTCCGAAAAAGCCATCCCACGACCCTTGAAAGCGCTGTGGTAGTTTCCGGAAAACAGCTTGTCACTGAGCCCCCGGGTCTTGATCTCGATTTTGCGGACCTTTTTTATCAGCTCTTTTGTTTCCATATATTAAGGTACTTCTACCTTATTCAATATGTCATTAATAATGTCTTCGGTGGTGATGTTTTCAGCTTCTGCCTCATAGGTCAGTCCGATGCGGTGACGCAACACATCATGGCAAATGGCCCGAACGTCTTCGGGGATTACATAACCACGCTGGCGGATAAAGGCGTAGGCTTTCGATGCCAGGGCCATGTTAATACTGGCCCGTGGCGATCCGCCATAACTGATCAGCGGGCTCAGGGATGGCAGCTTGTACTGGTCGGGGAAACGGCTGGCAAATACGATATCTGTGATGTAATTTTCAATTTTTTCATCCAGGTATACATCCCTGACCACCTTCCTGGCCCTGATGATGTCAGCCGGTTCTACCACCGGTGAAGTTGCTGGAAATTCCTGCTGCACATTCAGCCTCAATATCCGTTTCTCTTCTTCACGGCCCGGGTATCCGATGATCACCTTGAGCATAAAACGGTCTACCTGGGCTTCCGGCAGGGGATAGGTGCCTTCCTGCTCCAGGGGGTTTTCAGTGGCCATCACAAGAAAAGGCTCATCCAGGGCAAACGTGTGGTCGCCGATGGTTACCTGGCGTTCCTGCATGGCTTCGAGGAGTGCACTTTGCACCTTGGCCGGGGCCCTGTTGATCTCGTCGGCCAGGATGAAATTGGCAAACAGGGGCCCTTTTCGTACCAGGAACTCCTCCGATTTCTGGCTGTATATCATCGTACCGATCAGGTCAGCAGGCAGCAGGTCGGGGGTGAATTGTATCCGGCTGAACCGGGCCTTGATGGCCATGGACAATGATTTAATGGCCAAAGTTTTGGCAAGGCCTGGAACCCCTTCCAGCAATATATGCCCGTCGGCCAGCAAAGCAATCAAAAGCCTGTCGATCATTTCTTTTTGACCCACGATCACCTTTTGCATCTCTCCGGTGAGCGTGTTGACAAAAACGCCCTCCTGTTGAATCTTTTCATTCAATTCCTTGATATCCATCGTACCTTAATATTGGGGATTAATGATTTTGGCAAATATATCTCTCCGGGGCTTATGTTGAAAGCATATTTCAGTTAAAAAATGTTAAAGCCCTAATAATCAGTGCTAAACAAAAGTATTTTAAAAAAAAAGCAAAAAAAATTTGGAAACATAGAAAAAAAGGTTTTACATTTGTAGTGTATTAGTTATGTAGAACACTAAAACATTAATTAAGATGGTTCAAATTGAAAACCTTAGTTTTGGTTACACAAGAAAACAGACCTTGTTTGACCAATTGGTGCTTGAGCTTAAGCCAGGCTATATATATGGCCTGCTGGGCAAAAACGGCGCCGGAAAAACAACCCTGCTCAAAGTGATTGCAGGCCTTGTATTTCCAAGGGAAGGACGTTCGGTGGTTTCCGGGTATGAATCGAGGCAACGTGTACCGGCCTGCCTGGAAGACATTTGTTTGATTCCCGAAGAATACCATATGCCCTCCATTCGCATTGATCGCTACGTTTCGCTGAATGCACCATTTTACAAGCGATTTGATCATGATAAGCTTGCATGGCTTATGAAAGAGTTTCAGTTGCAATCAGCCCAGAAACTCAATCAGCTCTCTTTTGGCCAGAAAAAGAAATTTTTGCTGGCATTTGGCTTGTCGACTTCTGCACGTTTGTTGCTGATGGACGAACCTACCAACGGACTGGACATACCTTCGAAAAGCCAGTTCCGGCGGGTTATTGCCGCCTCATTAACCGATGAACAAAGTGTGGTGATCTCCACCCACCAGGTGCGGGATCTGGAAACACTCATCGATCCGGTCATTATCATTGACGAAGGGAAGATCATCTTCCAGCAGGGTCTGGAGCAGATCTCCAGTGCACTGGCCTTCGAAACCATTCCGGAGATCAAGGAGAACTTTCAGCCGATCTATTATGAAGAAGGGCTTGGCGGTTATACAGCCATATTGCCCAATATCAAGGGCAAGGATACGAAAATGGACCTTGAACTGCTGTTCAATGGAGTGATCGCAAATACCAGGGGAATTAATCACGCTTTTAAATCATAGGTTAAAATGGAAACAAATAACATATTTAATATAAGACGTTTATATTTGCTTATAAGGCGACAGTTGTTGTCCAATGCAACGGCCTTGCTGATTGCATTTGGAGCGGTAGCGGGGTCCCTCTTGGTGATATCTCTGTTTGTGGCCTATTTTCAGCCGGCCAACCTGGCCGGCCTGACCGGCTTGTATTTTACCGTCATGTTTATTGGCGGGTATATTTTTACCAGCAACATCTTTGCCGAATTGCACCAGTCACAGCGCAGTTACCAATATTTAACCCTGCCGGTATCTATCACCGAAAGGGTTTTAAGCGCCTGGATACTTACGGCCGTTGTATTTCCTTTGATAGCCATTCTGAGCATGGCCCTGATTGTGTTCATTGCAAACCTGGTAATGAATTTTACCTTTGATATGGAACCCTTCCAGAGCGTTTTTTCACCGCTCAGTTGGGCTGCCATTAAAGTATATGTTGTTACCCAGTCGGTTTTTCTGCTGGGGGCGGCTTATTTCAGGAAAAATAATTTTTTAAAGACGGTACTTTCCCTGTTTGTTATTTCCATGGTCATACAGGCCATCCTGGCCTTATCGGCCTGGGCTATTTTCTCCCCGTTGTCAGAAACCGGTGGAATACAGATAGGACCACAGCACATGTCAGAACAAATGGAAAGACTGTTCTTGAATTATATACCCTCTGTGGCACGGATTATTTTCTGGTATCTGTTTGCCCCGTTTTTCCTCGTCGTTACCTGGTTTAGCTTAAAAGAAAGGCAGGTGTAATTATGGAATTCAATGATAGCCAAGCGATATATCTTCAAATAGCAGATCATTTCTGCGATCGCATCCTGAAAAAACAATGGAAAGAAGGGGAGAAGATCCCCTCCATCAGGGATACTGCCGTGATGATGGAAGTGAATCCCAATACGGTTGTCCGCACCTTTAATTTTTTGCAGGACCGTGACATAATATTCAACAAAAGGGGAATCGGTTATTTTGTAGCCGAAGACGGGTTTAAAAAAACCCTGGTTTTTAAAAAGGAGAGTTTTGTCAATGAAGACTTGCCGAAGGTATTTCATACGATGGATGTATTGAAGTTGCGAACTGCAGACCTGGAGCGTTATTATTCGATGTACAAAGAGCAAAACGTTAATGATTGATTTAAACCATAAGTGAAATGAAAACAGCAAATAAAATATTGATTACAGCTTTTGTTGCCATGATTGTCATCATGATTGCCTTCATGTTTTACCTGCGTGCCAACCTTGACTTCGAAGTGCTTGAAGGGAGCGGAAATGTCATACGAAAAGATGTAGAAGTATCTGATATACAGTTAATTAACCTTCGGGGAAGAATGAGTGTGGAACTGATTCAGGATACGCTTTGCCGCCTGTATATTGACGCAGACGACAACCTGATGGAACTGGTTGCCGTTTCCTTGCAGGACGGTGAATTGGATGTTTCCTTGGAAAAAGCCGTTGACAAGCGGGCCACGGTGAATGTATTCATCCATGTGCAGGAACTGGAGGCATTGAATGTTTCGGCCGGTTCAACAGTACATGCCGGTGAAGCGCTCAAAGGCGCATATTTTGATCATCATTTGCAGGCCGGTGCAAAAAGCACATTACATTTGCAGTATGATGAGGTGAACCTGAAACTGCAGGCAGGAGCCCTGAGCACTTTGTCGGGCATGGCGCAATCCCTGAAGGCATATAGTGCGGCAGGTGCCGTCATTGAAGCAGGTAAACTGAAGGTAACGGATTGTGTGATAGAGTCCAGGGCGGGAGCTGTCAACAACTTATACGTAACCGGTACGTTGTCAGGATCTGTAGGAAGGGGGGCCGTACTGCATTACCGCGGGGATCCCGAGTTGAAAAACTTCAGGCAGGAACGTGGTTCATCTATCGAAGTAAAGATTAACTGACAGGCAATTGTTAAAAAGGATCATTAAAAAAGCGTGCGTGCAGGCCGGAATAGACCTCACCAGGAATATGGCCTATGACAGGTATACTGCAAACATCATGCGGGGCCTTCTCAGGCATGACTCCAACTGTATAGACGTAGGCAGTCACAACGGCGAGATCCTCGGGAGGATCCTCCGTTTGGCTCCCGGAGGACGCCATTACGCCTTTGAACCGATACCAGAATATTATCAGGCCCTTGTAAGGATGTATGGCGACCGGGCAACCGTGTTGCCATATGCCTTGTCTGACAAAGACGGAGAAACAAATTTTCATTATGTACGCAATGACCCGGCCTACAGTGGCCTGAGAAAGCGCAGTTATGCAACATCCACACCAGATATTTGCGAAATCAGGGTACAGACGCGTGCATTGGACAATGTGATTCCACCAGGCACTTGTATACATTTTATGAAAATTGATGTGGAAGGGGCGGAATATGATGTAATGAAAGGGGCCAGGGCGCTCATAAAAGAATGCCGTCCGGTCATTGTGTTTGAATTTGGCCTGGGGGCAAGCGAATATTATCATACAAACCCTGAAGATGTTTACAAACTTCTCAGGGAGGAATGCGGGTTGCGCATATCCTTGTTAAAAGATTATCCTGGAAAAAATAATGCACTTTCTTTTGAAGCATTTGCAAAACATTATCAGGATAAAACCGAATATTATTTTATTGCCCATCCTTAAGCGGTTTTCCCGGCCATATTTACTCAGCAAGAAAATCCTGCTTATTATAGCTTATGTGAGGGTCATTGCCCAACCACATAAATGTTATATAATTAATATTATGTTAACTTATGTTTTTCAAAACAAACAGGGAAGCATGAAGTATGCTCCCCTGTTCCTTTATGATCATGTTTGAATCCTATTCTTCTGTACCGAAATATTTCAGGTACAACTCCTCTATTTCCCGGAGCTTGTCAGGCTGATTGGTCCTGGCGTACAATTCTACCAAAGAAATAACAACGGTCCGGTAACTCGGGTCGTCTTCATCAATCATGTTCAGGGATTCTTCCAGGTAAGGCTGCGCCTGGAGCCAGATCTCCCGGAATTCTTTTTCGTCTTGCTCATACCGGGCAAAATCCTGTGTGGCCCGCAGGCGTTCCTCTGCTTCCTCAAACAACATCAGCCCCTTGTTAAAGTAAAGTGCCCCCAGGTTGTACATGGCATCAAAATAATCCGGATTAAGCTCCAGGGCTTTTTCGTACGCTTTAACGGCTTCAACAAAGGCAAATTCCCTTTCTTCTGCAGTATACATGGTGTCCTGAGCCATTTTATCGTAGTTGGCGCCAAAGGCAAAATACAAGCTGGGGTTGTCCGGATCTCTCTGAATGGCCAGGTCAAGTATTTTTTCGGCATTTTCAACATCACCGGTAAAAATATGAATATTGGCTTCGGTAAAGATCAGGTCAAGATCATCAGGATACCGTTCACGCCCCTCCTGGATGTATTCTGTGCCTGCCAAAGTATCGCCGGTGAATAAAGATATATTAGACAGCGAGGAATAAATAAAAGGCTGGTCATACTCCATCTCTTTCAAATCAAGATAAAGTGTACGGGCCTTGTCAAAGTCCCTGCCCAGTTCAGCAGCCAGGGCTGCATTATACAATGTGGTGGTGTCTATCGCATCAAAGGTTTTGCCAATTTCGTATGCCCGTAAAAAATAATCACTGGCCTGGCCCCAGCGTTCCCTGTTGTATGCATCCACCCCTTCGTTGAAGATCAGCTCAGATAAAAATAACATATTTTGCTGAATTTCAATAAAATAGCTATCTTCAGTATCCAGCTCTATGGCTTTTTTCATGGCGGCATCAGCCTTGTCGACCGGCCTTTCGGCCAGTGCACGGTATTCTGGTTCTTCACTCATGGCAATGTTGATATACAAACGTGCCTGCAAAAGCCAGATTTCAGGATCTTCCAGTACTTCTTCATACTCCATGGCCGCTTCGATATGCTCTTTGGCATCGGCCAGGTTCCCGCGGTTCAGATTGCGGTCGGCACGTCTGATATCCCTGCCCTGACCGAATACCACGGTTGTGGAGATAAAAACGATTATCAATACAAAAAGAATGCGTTTCATTGGTTTCATTTTTTGTTTTTACTAACAATTTTGTACGGCAAAATTAGAAAATATTTGATAAAACTTAATTAATGTCTTCAATTTGTACTTCGTCGTCACCATTATGGTCAACTTTATGATCATCTTCATCATTTTGACCGTTCAGGGCCTTTTCCTGGATTTTTGTAACGGCTGCAATCTTGTCATCATTTTTCAGTGTAATGAGCCTGACGCCCTGCGTTGCACGGCCCATTTCGCGCAAACCCGAAACAACGAGCCTGATGGTGATGCCCGATTTGTTGATGATCATCAGGTGATCCTTGTCCTGGACATTGACCATGGCAATCAGGGGGCCTGTTTTATCGGTAATATTTAGTGTCTTAACACCCTTCCCCCCTCTGTTGGTAATCCGGTATTTATCCAGAATGGAGCGTTTCCCGAATCCTTTGTCACTAACCACCAGGATGCTGCTCATGGAATCTTCCACACATACCATGCCAATTACTTCATCCTTTGGCCCGGCGAGGGTAATGCCCTTAACCCCGGATGCGTTCCTGCCCATGGCCCTGACGGTATTTTCCTTGAACCGGATGGCCTTGCCGCTTTTTAATCCGATCAGGATCTCGTTTTCGCCATTGGTCAGGGAGGCTTCCAAAAGCTCATCCCCTTCCCGGATATTGATGGCAATGATCCCGTTGGCCCTTGGCCTGCTGTATGAAGACAGGTTGGTCTTTTTGATGATGCCCTTTTTGGTGCACAGGATGATGAAGTTGTTGTTGGTGTATTCCTGGTCTTTCAGGTCTTTTACATTCACAAAGGCCTTGATCTTGTCATCCGAGGGTATGTTTATAAGGTTCTGTATGGCACGTCCCTTGGTGGTTTTTGCCCCTTCGGGTATCTCGAAAACACGCATCCAGAAACACTTGCCCTGTTCGGTAAAAAACAAGAGGTAATTGTGATTGGAAGCCACAAAAAGGTGTTCAACAAAATCGCCGTCACGGGTTATCGAACCTTTGCTGCCGCGGCCTCCCCTGCCCTGCGTGCGAAATTCAGCCAGCAGGGTCCGCTTGATATATCCCAGGTGCGAGATGGTAATCACCACATCTTCGTCCGGTATGGTATCCTCGATGCGAAAATCGTTGGCGGTATATTCGATCTCAGTACGGGTTTTGTCGCCAAATTTTTCCTTGACCTCCAGCAGTTCGTCTTTGATGATATTCATTCTGAGGCTTAAGTCAGCCAGTACAGACTTGTAGTATTCAATCTTCTGAAGCAGTTCATTGTATTCCTGCTGGATTTTATCCCTCTCCAGCCCCGTCAGGCGTTGCAGGCGCATATCCAGAATGGCCCGGGCCTGTGTTTCGGTGAGGGAAAATTGCTCCATCAGTCCGGCTTTTGCTTCGTCAGGTGTTTGTGAGGCACGGATCAGGGCAATCACCTCGTCAATATGATCCAACGCAATAAGCAACCCTTCCAGGATGTGTGCGCGCTTTTCGGCTTCACGCAACTCATATTCGGTCCGCCGGTTGACTACATTGTGTCGATGATCTACAAAATACCTGATCAACTCTTTGAGGTTCAGCAACATGGGTCGTCCATTCACCAGGGCGATGTTGTTCACATTGAACGAAGACTGCAGTCCGGTATGTTGATACAACAGGTTCAATACCACATTGGGTACAGCATCTTTACGCAGTTCGTAAACGATGCGCAACCCTTTGCGGTCGGATTCATCCCTGATATCGGTGATGCCGTCAATTTTCTTTTCATTGACCAGGTCGGCGGTACGTCTGATCATTTCGGCCTTGTTCACCAGGTAAGGTATGGAGGTAACCACAATGGCTTCTTTCCCATTTTCCAGGGTGTCCATATTTGCCTCGCCCCGCATGAGAATGCGGCCACGGCCGGTATGGTAGGCGTCCTTAACCCCTTCGTATCCATAGATCAGTCCCCCGGTCGGGAAATCAGGAGCCTTTATATGTTCCATCAGCCCGTCGATGGTGATGTCGTTATCGTCAATGTATGCAATGACCCCATCCACTACTTCGCCCAGGTTGTGCGGTGGCATGCTGGTAGCCATCCCGACGGCAATGCCCGACGATCCGTTCACCAAAAGGTTGGGGATTTTTGCAGGTAGTACTGTGGGTTCTTGTAGCGTATCGTCAAAATTCAGCTGAAAATCAACCGTTTCTTTGTCAATGTCTGCCAGGAGTTCCTCAGAAATTTTTTGCATGCGCGCTTCGGTGTAACGCATGGCTGCGGGGCTGTCCCCGTCTATGCTGCCAAAGTTGCCCTGACCGTTCACCAGTGGGTACCTTAGAGACCAGTCCTGTGCCATGCGTACCATGGCATCGTAAACAGAACTGTCTCCGTGGGGATGATATTTACCCAGGACCTCTCCCACTATCCTGGCCGATTTTTTATAAGGCCTGTTGCTGAAAACACCCAGTTCATGCATCCCGAACAGCACCCGGCGATGTACCGGCTTCAATCCGTCGCGTACATCCGGTAAGGCCCTGGAAACGATGACCGACATGGCATAATCGATGTATGCCGTCTTCATCTGTTCCTCAATATCTACTTTTATGATTTTTGCTTCCGACATTCCAAAAAACCGATAAATTGTAACAATAAAAATTAATAAAAAATAACATACGAAAATACGCTTTTTTTCCTTACGGAACGTTATATTTTCAAGGTATTTGGCAATAAATTTTCTAACAATTGCCGTTAATTATTGTTAATAATATGGGGTTGGTTTTTTCATTTTGATTATTATTGTAAACGATTTAATTTGTAAGTAGGATTTATTATGGAAGCAAAATTTTCGCCCGTTGTAAAAGATGTGATCACGTATAGCCGCGAGGAGGCATTGCGCAATGGAAATGACTATATCGGGATCGAGCATTTTTTACTGGGGTTGATACGCGAAGGAGAAAATGTGGCCATTCAGCTGCTGACCCAGTTGGGCGTTGACTTGAATGATATTAAAAAGACCGTTGAGAAGACCATTAAAGGGCAATCGCCCAAAACACGGGTCCTTGAGAATATTCCGCTGGTGAAACAGGCAGAACGTGTGTTGAAGATAACTTACCTGGAAGCCAAACTGTTTAACAGCGATTTGATTGGTGCCGAACATTTGTTGTTGTCCATTTTGAAAGACAATGACAACCTGGCCACCCGGCTGTTAAATCAGCAGGGCGTGGATTATCAGTTAATCAGGGAAGAGATCCGGAATATGCAAAGCGAATTCTCAGAAGAACCACCACCCAAAGAAGTTCGTGATGAACTGACTCCCAGTGAGGATGATGATGCACCGGAAGGAGGAGGTTTTGGCAGTTCGATCAAGAAGGGTAGCGAAAAATCGACCACACCCGTGCTGGATAATTTTGGCCGTGACCTTACCCGGGCGGCGGAGGAGGATCGTCTCGATCCGGTTGTGGGCAGGGAGAAGGAATTGGAACGAATTGCCCAGATCCTTTCAAGGAGAAAGAAAAACAACCCCATACTTATCGGGGAGCCCGGTGTGGGGAAATCTGCCATAGCGGAAGGTCTGGCGTTGCGCATTGTACAGCGCAGGGTCAGCCGCGCCCTGTTCAACAAACGCATTGTAACGCTTGACCTGGCTTCACTGGTGGCGGGCACAAAATACCGTGGACAGTTTGAAGAGCGGATGAAGGCGCTGCTTAATGAACTGGAGAAAAACCCCCAGGTTATTTTGTTCATCGATGAATTGCATACCATTGTCGGCGCCGGCGGTGCATCCGGGTCGCTGGATGCATCCAATATGTTCAAACCAGCCCTTGCGCGTGGTGAGATCCAGTGCATCGGGGCAACCACCATGGACGAATACCGTCAGCATATTGAGAAAGACGGTGCACTGGAACGGCGTTTTCAGAAAATCATCATCGATCCCACCACCGCCGAAGAAACCATGGAAATCCTCAATAACATCAAATCGAAATACGAGGACCATCACCTGGTGACTTATGCCGACGATGCCATTAAGGCCTGTGTGTATCTGACCGACCGCTATGTGAGCGACCGGTATTTGCCTGACAAGGCCATCGATGCCCTGGATGAAGCAGGATCGCGGGTTCATATAACCAACATAAGGGTGCCCGAGGCCATCATCAATATTGAGGGCAAGATTGATGAGGTGCGCGAAGAAAAAACAAAGGCCATCAAAAGTCAGAAGTATGAGCAAGCGGCCAAATTCCGTGACCAGGAACGCGAGCTGATGGATCAGTTGGAACTGGAAAAACGCAAATGGGAAGAAGAATCCCAATTGCACCGTGAGGTGGTGAGCGAACAGAACGTGTCTGAAGTGGTATCCATGATGACGGGCGTGCCCGTCCAGCGCATTGCACTCAACGAAAGCGAACGGCTGATCAATATGGAGAAGGACCTGGAGAAAAGTGTTATCGGCCAAAGCGATGCCCTCCGCAAGATTGTGAAAAGCATTCGAAGGAACCGTGCAGGCCTTAAGGATCCTTCAAAACCCATTGGCTCTTTTATTTTCCTGGGTCCAACGGGAGTAGGGAAAACCCATCTGGCAAAAGTGCTCTCCCATCATCTGTTCGACTCAGAAGATGCGATTATCCGGATCGATATGAGCGAATACATGGAAAAATTTGCCGTGAGCCGCCTGGTGGGTGCACCTCCCGGATATGTGGGCTACGAAGAGGGCGGGCAACTTACCGAGAAAGTCCGCCGGAAACCCTATTCCGTGCTTTTGTTGGATGAGATTGAAAAAGCACACCCGGATGTGTTCCATTTGCTGCTGCAAATGCTCGACGACGGTCAGCTCACAGACAGCCTGGGGCGCCGGGTGGACTTTAAGAATACCATCATCATCATGACTTCGAACATCGGTTCCAGGCAGCTAAAGGATTTCGGAATGGGTGTCGGGTTCAATACGCCCGCAAGACAGGCCGCCTCCAAAGAATATACCCAGAGCGTGATCGAAAATGCCCTGAAAAAAACCTTTGCCCCGGAATTCCTCAACCGTGTTGATGATGTGGTCATCTTCGATGCCTTGCAGAAAGAACACATTTTCAAAATCATCGACATTGAACTGAAAAAACTGTTCAAGCGCATTGATGACCTGGGGTATCAGATAAAACTGACCGATACTGCCAAGGAATTTATTGCAGAAAAAGGATGGGATCCGTCGTTCGGGGCCAGGCCGCTTAAGCGAGCCATCCAAAAATACCTGGAAGACCCGCTTGCAGAAGAGATCATCCGCAGCAAGATGAAGGAAGGCGATGTGATAGAAGTGGATTACAAAAAAGAGGATGAAGAGGTTTCCATCAGGGTAATCCCTGCCGGGTCAGACCAAAAAAAGCCTGGAAGTAAAAAGAAAGACAAACAGGATCTTGGATCCGGTTAAAACTTATATTGATTGTCTTCAATGAGCTTGGCTGCGATGCGCCGGCGTGCTTCCTTCACATTTACGCCTTCAGTCGTGGTTAGTGTTGACAGGACCTTAACCAGTTTTTCTGTTTCATCACCGTTGCCGGTCGAATATATGGCGTCCATGCCAAGTTTCCTGACCTTGCTGGTTGCATCATAAAGATACACATCCAGAATGTCTTTGTAGATGGCAGCCTCCTCCCCTTTCATGGGCTCAATTTTCTCTACCCGCAGGGCAAGCGACTCTGATATATAGATCTCGGTGATGATGTCGGCAATATTGTTCAGTACTTCCTGTTCCCTGACCAGTTTTCTTCCGAAAGCCTGATTGGCCGCTTGAATAATCAACATGGCCACCTTTTTCAGGTTTTTCACACAGCGCTGTTTTTGCTGGTAATAGTCCCCCCCTGCTTGTTTGCCATCGGTTATGTCATCCAGTTGACCAAACAATTGTCCCGCCATTTCAAACAGTGGAAAATCACCTTTTACAGCACGTTTCAGGGCAGTGTCCGTAATCAGGATCCGGTTGATCTCATTGGTCCCTTCAAAAATCCTGTTGATGCGTGAATCGCGGTATCCCCTCTCCACATTCATTTCGGCCGAATAACCCATGCCTCCATGGATCTGAACGGCTTCATCCACAATAAAATCAAGGACTTCAGATCCATAAACCTTTAAAATGGCGTCTTCCACGGCATAATGGCTGATGGCTTCAATCGCGGCACGGCCTTCGTCGCAAGCTTCTTTTTGCTTCAGTTTTTCCATCAGATTGTCAATGTCCTTACTGACCCTGTAAATGGCTGATTCATGCGCAAATATCCGGATTACCATTTCTGCCAGCTTGTGCTGAATGGCCCCGAATGAAGAGATCAGCATAGAGAATTGTTTGCGTTCGTTGGCGTATTTGACAGAGTCGGTGATGGCCATTTTGGCTGCACCAATTACATTGGCACCCAGTTTCATCCTGCCCATGTGCAGGATGCTTAATGCAATGCGGAAGCCCTCTCCCCTGGCGCCAAGAAGGTTTTCAACGGGTACTTTTACGTCATTGTAATAGATCTGCGCTGTGGATGAGCCCTTGATGCCCATTTTGTGCTCGTCCGGACCAATCACTACGCCCGGCAGATCGCTGTCCACAATGAAAGCACTCAGGATGCGGTCGTTATCTATTTTGGCAAACACAACCTGGGTGTCACAAAATCCGGCATTCGTGATCCACATTTTCTGTCCGTTCAGGATATAATGTTTCCCGTCTTCGGAAAGCGTGGCGCTGGTTTTTCCCGAATTGGCGTCGCTTCCTGCGCCAGGCTCAGTGAGGCAGTAGGCGCCCAGCAATTCTCCTGTGGCCAGCCGGTTCACATACTTTTCCCGTTGTTCATTGCTGCCATAATACATGATGGGCAGTGTGCCGATGCCACAATGGGCCATAAAGGCGACAGAGAACGAGAAACCCGCGCCAATGGTTTCAGCAGCGAGCATTTGGGTAACAAATGACTGACCAAAACCACCAAATTCTTCCGGGAGAGAAATCCCCATGAGGCCAAGTTCCCCTGATTTTTTTAATATTTCCTTCATCAATTCCCTATCACCCTGGTCCAGTTTATCCAGGTTGGGGTATACCTCGGCTTCCAGGAAATCCTTACAGGTTTGTGCAATCATCTGCTGTTCCTCATCAAATTCTTCAGGAACAAATACATCTTTGGCTTCCACCTCTCTCGTCAGAAATTCCCCGCTTTTCAAATATTCTTTTTTATCCATGGTCAGATATGTTTTTGTATGTTATTTTTTCAACGCCAGGGCAATCAGTTCTGCAATATCGTAGTTTTTTACGTCTTCTTCACGGTTTTTATACTTGATGCCGTCTGTAAGCATCACCATGCAAAACGGGCAGGCTGTGGCAATGACCCCCGGTTCCGTTTTTAGGGCTTCTTCGGTGCGCTCCATGTAGATTTCTTTATCCCCTTTTTCGGCTTCCTTAAACATTTGTCCACCCCCGGCGCCGCAACACAGGGCAAAATGCCTGTTTCTTTCCATTTCAATCAAATGGCCTGTTAGCATGTTCAGGATATTTCTGGGCGGCTCGCATATGTCATTGGCACGGGCCAGGTAACAGGGGTCATGGTATGTGATCCGTACATTGGCAAACCTGTTCAGGTCGGGTTTCAGCCTGCCCTCTGCAAGGGCATGTTCCAAAAAATGGACGTAACTGATCACCCTGTAATGGCCGCCAAGATCGGGATACTCGTTTTTAAAAACATTGTAGCAATGCGGGCATATGGTGATGATTTTTTCGATCCCGTAGGATTCAAACAGTTCGATCAGTTGAATAGCCTGCATCTGGAACAGCATTTCGTTCCCTGCGCGGCGTGCAGGATCCCCGGTGCAGGTTTCCTCTGTGCCCAGCACTGCATAGTTTGTGCCAAGATGATTCAGGATGGATGCAAAGGCCCTGGTAACCTTTTTGTACCTGTCGTCGAAGGCACCGGCGCAGCCTACCCAGAATAAATATTCCGGTTTTTCTCCACTGGCCGCCAGATCAGCCATCACCGGCACATCTATTTTTTCCCTTAAATCCATATATTATCCCCTAACCCGTAAATTTTTACAACTAATTACTTCTTCTTGCTAATTACTTCTTCTTCCTTCTTCCTCCCGGCCGTCCACAGCAGCCGGTCTTCATTGGAAAACTGCCAGGGCGCCCCGTTGTTTTCAATATTTGAAAAAGTGGCATTGATCTCCCCGGGTGCCGCTGCTTGCTCCATGACCTGGTACCTCCGTAGTTCAAGGATCATGGCCAGCGGGTCGATATTTACCGGACATTCCTGCACACATGCATTGCAGGTCGTACATGCCCATAGCTCCTCGTCCGTGATCCTGTCGAACAATGTTTTACCATCGGTGGAATCCGGGCCTGATTGACGCACGTTCCTGCCGATCTCTTCGATCCGGTCACGCACATCCATGACCACTTTCCTGGGAGAAAGTTTCTTGCCTGTAATACTGGCCGGACAACTGGATGTACAACGACCACATTCCGTACAGGTATAGGCATCCATCAAGTGCTTCCAGGTAAGGTCGGTGGCGTCTTTTGATCCAAACTGACCAATATCTCCTTCTTCTTCCATGGATCCTGCTGCAGGGTCGAGCATCATTTTGACTTCATTGGTGATCGAAGGCATGTTTACCATCTTTCCGGGAGGATCCAGTTTGGAATAAAACACATTGGGAAAAGAAAGGAAAATATGAAAGTGCTTTGAATATGGAATATAATTCAAAAAGATCAACACTCCAACGATATGAAACCACCAGCTAGCCCTCTCAAGTTGAATCAGGGCACTGTCGGATATGCCGGCAAACCAGGACTGCATCAGGTCGCTGACCAGAAATGTTCCCACGGCAGCATAATGGACATCTCCCCTGGCTTGCAACAAACCGTCGGCAGCGTTCATGACCAGGATGGAGCTCATGAGGAGAATCTCTGTAAACAGGATGATGTTGGCATCCGTCCGTGGCCAGGCTTTCATTTCATTGCCCCGGAATCGCCATAGTCTTATAAGGTTTCTGCGGACAAGGAAAATAACGCAGGCAAGGATAACCAATACCGCCAGTATCTCGAACAAGGAGATCAGAACCGGATACACTGCCCCAAGGAATGACAGGATCCTGTGGGTGCCAAAGATCCCGTCGATCAGAATTTCCAGCATTTCGATGTTAATGACAATGAAGCCCACATATACAAAAATGTGCAATATGGCCGATACAGGCCTGGTTGACATTTTTGACTGGCCAATGGCCACCCAGGCCATGATCCGCCACCTTCGGCTTTTCTGATCATTGATGCACAGCTTTTTGCCCATTTTGATATTCCGTGCGATCCGGTTAACGTTCCGGGTAAACAGCCACACGGCAAGAATGAGCAACAGGCTGAAAATAAAGTTAGATATCATGAAAATTGCTTTGGTGGGTTGAGTGGTTTCCGGGATTGATTTAAGCAGATTTGGCCTTTTTCAGTGCCTCTACAAGCCTGGGCAACACCCTGGATGCATCGCCCACAATGCCGTATTGCGCCGCTTCAAAGATCGGGGCATCCTTGTCGTTGTTGATCGCCACGATGTATTTTGAAGCGCTGATCCCTGCAAGATGCTGTGTAGCCCCTGATATCCCAATGGCTACATACAGGTTGGGTGCAATGATCTTGCCGGTTTGACCGGTGTGTTCCTCGTGGGGTCGCCAACCTTCGTCCGATACCGGCCTTGAACAAGCTGTGGCGCCGTTGAGCAACCCGGCAAGCTCCTCAATGGGCGCCCAGTTATCGGGCGATTTCATGCCCCGGCCACCGGACACCACGATTTCCGCATCGCTAAGCAACAACTTGCCGGTTTGTATCTCTACATCTTTCACTGTTGCTTTTGGGATGATCCCCGACAGGTCGGCTTCCGCTTTTTCGATTACCATGTCTACCGGTTTTTCAACCAGCTCAAAAGAGTTTTGAGCCAGGGTGATGATTTTCATTTCTGTTTTCAGTTCCAGTCCGGCCTGTGCATTGCCTGAAAACGCCCTTTTTTTGACCACAAAAGGCGAAAGTTGTTCCGGTAGTTGCCCCACACCGGAGGCAACGGCTGCCTTAAGACGGACAGAAAGCCTTGGAGCCAGTGATTTCCCCGTGTTGTTATTGGATAATACAATGGCCTTAGCCGATTGGCTGTTTGCCAGGTCTGCAATAACCCTGGTGTATGTTTGTGTGTCAAACTGTGTCAGGCCGTCATGTTCAATGGTGATTGTCTTTTTGATGCCATACTTTGACAGTTTTTCCAGTTCATCCCGTCCCACCTGCCCAATCGAAACAGCTATGGGATTCGTATTGAGCATTTCGGCCAGCCTGGCTGCATAAGAAGCAAGTTCAAAAGACAATTTTTTAAATGATCCGTTCCAGTTCTCGGTATATACTAATACTGACATATGTTTTCTTTGGTTTGGAGTGAAATGATCAATGACTGTGTTCAAATCACCTTGGCTTCATTTTGAAGCAGGGCGATCAGTTGCTCCGGATTATCCGGGTCAATGAATTTGCAGGCAGGCCTTGGTTGCGGGGGTTCGTATGCCAGCGTCCGGGTAAGGGGTTCAACCCGGGCAGCATCAACAAGCTGAATGGTTTTTTTCCGGGCCATCATGATTCCGCGCATGGCTGCAATACGTGGTTCTCTGGCAATCCCTTTCTGGACAATGCCCACAAAAGGCGTTGGCAAGACAAGCATTTCCCTTCCCCCGTCAATCTCCCTGTTTACCTGCACCTGGCCATCCTGGACTTCAAGATGGGATATCCCGGAAACAGAAGGGTAATTCAGAAATTCTGCCAGCATCCCTCCAACATTGGATCCGTTGTAATCGCTTGATTCAATCCCGCAAAGAATAATGTCAAAAGATCCCGCCTTTACCACTTCGGCCAGCTGGGCAGCAACCTGGTAAGCATCCAGGGCTTCAGTATCAACCCTGTATGCATCATCAGCGCCTATGGCAAGCGCTTTGCGAATGGTTGGTTCTGTCGACACCGGCCCCACGAGGGCTACGGAAACTTTGGCCACACCACTCGATGCGTCATCTTTCAATTCAAGCGCACGGGTCAATGACAACTCATCCCAGGGGTTTATGACCCATTGGATGCCCGTTGTATCAAGCCTGGTGTTATTGTCTGTGAACTTAACCTTGGTGGTGGTGTCAGGAACCTGACTGATACATACTAAAATATTCATAATGTATTGATTAGGTTACTTATTCAGGCAAATGCCCTGCAAATCAGATTGACACTCCGGCAAATGCCTTTCAATTTAAGTATTTGAGGGGGACAAATATACATAATTATTCCTTTTTCTTGCCCATGACCCGCTCCCTTTCGACGATGTCGTCAAAGCATTCCCCTGACAGGTAAAGCAGCTTTGAATAAGGGTCTCACTGATGCCCATGGTGGAATAACCCCCGTCGTGAAACAGGTTTTGCATCGTTACTTTGCGTGTAAGATCCGAAAACATCATGATGCAATAGTCGGCGCAGTCTTCAGAAGAGGCATTGCCCAGGGGCGACATACATTGTGCGTAGGCATAGAAGCTTTTGAACCCGCCTACCCCGGTGCCGGCGGTGGTGATGGTCGGTGACTGTGAAATGGTATTGACACGCACTTTTTTCTTTTTCCCGTAGTGATAGCCAAAACTTCTGCAAATGGATTCCAGCATGGCCTTGGCTTGTGCCATGTCGCTGTAGGTAGAGAAAGTACGCTGGGCTGCAATATAACTCAAAGCGATCACGGAACCCCACTCGTTGATTACATCCATTCTATAAGCTGCCTGCAAGAGTTTATGCAATGAAATGGCCGACACATCCATGGTTTTCATCATGTAATTGTAATCCAGGTCTGTGTAACGCAATCCCTTTCTGACGTTGGGCGACATCCCAACGGAATGGAGCAGGAAATCAATATTGCCTCCCAGGATGTTTATGCTTTCCTGGTATAAATGTTCAATATCGTCTACCTGGGTTACGTCGGCCGGAATCACTTCACTGCCGGTTTCTTTTCCGAGCGTAAAAATGTCTCCTTTTCTCAAAGCAATCGGTGCGTTCGACAGTACAAAGGAGGCTCCTTGCCGGTGGGCTTTTTGAGCTACTTTCCATGCAATGGAATTTGCATCCAGGGCGCCCAGGATAATGCCCTTTTTTCCTTTAAGCAGGTTTTTAACCATATTGTTCTATTTAGATATTTACTTTCCTTTGTTAAAGATAAGTTCTTTTGCGGTTTCCACCATTTTTTCCGTAGGTTTTTCACCACCCAGCATTTTTGCCACTTCAATGATGCGTTGCTCCGGGTCCAGTGGTTTAATGTGTGTGCGTGTCTGGCCATTTTCCACAGTTTTATATACAAGCATGTGTGCATCTCCCCTGGAGGCGATCTGCGGAAGATGCGTAATGGCCAACACCTGCATTTTGGCGCTCATACGATTGAGTATATTCGACACCTTGGTACTGGTTTCGCCTGATATTCCCGAATCTATCTCGTCAAATACAATGGTGGGGAGCAGTTTTCTCCGTGAGATCATGCTTTTTATGCTGAGCATGACCCTCGAAAGTTCACCGCCGGAAGCAACTTTTGATATATCCTGCATCTCACCTCCAACATTGGCATTAAAGAGGAAAACCAAGTGATCATTGCCGTTTATGCTGAACGTCTCAGTGGTTTTTAGAACGATATGGAACCTGGCGTCTGGCATTCCAAGATTTTTGAGCAAGCCCAGGATTTCATCCTCTATGCCCGGGATGGCTTTACTTCTTACCCGGGAAATATCAGCAGCCATCGCGTGCAGGTTGTCCTCCATCTCCCCGGCCTCTTTTTCCAGCAGGCGGATCTTTTCTTCCAGCGAGTTGCTTGCATGGATCTTATTTTGAAAATCCTCCCTCACCTTCAACAGGTGTTCTACACCGGTTGCATGGTGTTTCATCAGCAGTTTGTTGATCAAATCCAGTTTGGATTCGATCAGGGCAGCCTGATGCGGATCGTGTACAATGTTATCTTTGATTTTGCCTGCTTCTTCGGCAATATCCTTTAATTCGATCATCACAGAGTCCAGACGATGGCGCAAAGACCCATAATCCTTTCCAAACTTCTCCAGGGGTTGGATCAGCGTCAGCACCTCCCTGATGATATCCAGTGCATTGGATTCTGCTTCCTGCAAAAGGAAGCATGCTTTTTCGAGGTTGTACAGTATTTCTTCCGCATGACTCAAAACACCGGCTTCCTCCTCCATTTGACGGAATGCTTCAGGATCCAGGTCTGCCTTGTTGAGTTCTTCGAGCTGAAATTGATTATAATCCAGATCTGCCCTGGCTGCAAGCTCTGCCTGGCGAGTGTCTTCGAGTTCTTTTTGTTTATACTGAAATTGCCTGAACAATTCCCGGTAAGATTCAACGCGGTCGAGAT
>PWON01000055.1 GCA_003557385.1 Bacteroidales bacterium
ATTTTTCTTGCCGTGATGATCACCGACATGATTTTGCTGGATGCATTCAACACGTTTGGTTTGCAAACATCCACCACGGTTTCGATTGTTTTTGAGCTTCTTGGCGCTGCTGTGGCCATTGGTCTGATAAAAAGCCTCGGTTCGGGCGATGGTTTGCAGGATCTTGGCAGTTATATCAACTCGGGCAGGGCCCTGGCCATTATTTCGGCCATATTGCTGTCGGTAGTGATTGCTTTTACAGTAGGCACACTGGTGCAATTTTTCACCCGCTTGCTTTTTACATTCAATTATCAGAAAAAGACCCCATACCTGGGTGCTGTCTGGGGGGGATTTGCCGTATCGGCCATTGTCTATTTTTTATTGCTCAAAGGAGCAAGCGGGGCTTCGTTCATCACACCTGAAAGTGTTGAGTGGATCAATAACAATTCAGGCTCATTGCTTTTGTATAGTTTTTTAATACTGACGGTTTTGTTCCAGGTACTTATTTCGCTTTTTAAGATCAACATGCTGCGTATTGTTATCCTGATCGGTACGTTTGCATTGGCCATGGCTTTTGCGTCGAATGACCTGGTGAATTTTATCGGAGTCCCCCTGGCAGGATTGGAATCGTACATGCTGTTCATGTCCGATCCATCCATCAATCCTGATACCTTTACGATGGAATCGCTGCTTGCTCCTGTGCAAACCCCTACCTTGTACCTGGTAATTGCAGGTGCCATTATGATCATCACGCTGATTTTTTCAAAAAAAGCCAGGTCGGTCACACAGACAGAAATTGACCTTGCCCGCCAAACAGAGGGATACGAAAGGTTTTCATCCTCGGCACTGGCCCGGACTATTCTGCGTATGGGTCTTGAAATAAACAAATTTTTTGTGTGGCTGTTGCCGGGTATGTTGATTCGGCGGATCAACAAAAGTTTTATCAATCCAAATAATAATAACAGGCAGGCGAATGTAAAAGAGCAGCCATATTTCGATCAGTTAAGGGCATCTGTCAACCTGGTCGTTGCCAGCAGCCTGATAGCCCTTGCCACTTCCCTTACATTGCCTTTGTCTACCACTTATGTAACATTCATGGTGGCCATGGGAACATCGCTGTCAGACAGGGCCTGGGGCAGGGAAAGTGCGGTGTACAGGATATCGGGGGTCATTACAGTGATTGGCGGGTGGTTTTTTACGGCTTTTGCCGCTTTCAGTATAGCCTTTATTATTGCCTTGCTTATCAGCTGGGGCGGCATTGTTGCCGCTGTTATAGCTGTTTTTGGGGCCTTTGCGATCATTGTCAAAACATATCACCTGCATAAGTTGCGGTCGCAAAAAAGAAAAGACTTTGATGAAAAACAATTACTGACCTGGGATAATGCAAGCATCATGAAGGAATGCCAGGCAAACACAAAAAATATTTTGGAAGAAACGGCGGATCTCTACAGGAAGGTCAATCATTACCTCATTAAAGAAGATCGAAAAAGACTGCGGCTTACCCTGAAAAAAATCGATGTATTGAACTTGAAAACAAAGGAATTGAAAGCGGATGCTTACCTTACTGTACAGAAACTGAAGGAAGATTCGATCGACAGCAGCCATTATTATATTCAAATACTTGACTATCTGAGAGAAATTGCTCATTGTGTCCATTTTTTGGGAGAACCGGCCTATGAATACCTCAACAACAATCATCCGCCCCTGAACCATGAACAGGTAAAAGACCTTAACCGGTTGAACAACCTGGTGGAAGGAATCATGAATTCAATCATCACGCTGTTGGAGAACAACGATTTTGAGCATATTGGCAAGGTAATCAGTGAACAGAGGCATATTTTGATGTTTCTGCAACAATTGAAGAAAAAACAGGTAAAAATGATCCAGGATGAACTGGTGGGCACGCGTAACAGCCTGATGTATTTCAACCTGCTGGCCGAAAGCAAGAACCTGATGCTGTACTCCGTGAATATGCTCAAGGCGCACCGTGACTTTATTTTATATAAAAATCTGCCGGCTGAGTAGAAAGACAAGATGGCCACAACAAATAAACTGCTTACCTTTGTGAAAGAACCAACCCAGAAAATGTCAACAAACGCATATACCATCCTGTTGGTTGATGATGAACCCGATATATTGGCATTTGTTGGGTATAATCTGAAAAAAGAGGGATATCGTGTATTCTTAGCCAATGACGGGCACGAAGCCATCATCCTGGCGCGCAAACATCGACCGCATTTAATTATCCTGGATGTCATGATGCCGGGTATGGATGGCATTGAAACCTGCCAGCAACTAAGGCAGATTCCGGAGCTTTCCGAAACAATCATTGCATTTTTGACGGCACGAAGCGAGGATTATTCACAATTGGCCGGCTTTGGTGCCGGTGGTGACGATTACATTGCCAAACCCATTAAGCCCGCGTTGCTGGTCAGCAGGGTCAAGGCGTTGCTGCGCCGTTATGACCATGGCAAGCCGGGAACAGAGGATGTTGTGCATGCCGGGGATATCCGGATAGATCGTGAACGGTATGTGGTTTGGCATGGGGACAGGGAAACCGATCTGCCCCGCAAGGAATTTGAATTGTTTGCCCTTCTGGTATCAAAGCCACTGAAAGTGTTTACTCGCGAAGAGATTTTTTCGAAAATCTGGGGCAATGAAGTGATTGTGGGTGACCGTACCATTGATGTGCACATCCGCAAGCTGCGTGAAAAAATTGGCCAAAATTATATACGTACCGTAAAAGGGGTGGGATATAAATTCGTTCCCTGAACGGCAAAACAATGATCTTGTCTACAGGAAAACAGCCAAAACAGCGTGCTGATGATTAAAGATGCTTCCCCGAAAAAACTGGCTTTTCTCTCTGCCTTCCCTTTAACCCTTCTATATTTCGGGATCCTTTTATTTGTTGACATTGTGTTGCAGGTCAAACTTCCATGGTTTGTTTATGCAGGAGGTGGGTTGTTGATCTTTGCCGTGTCCTTCTATTTGTTTTACTATATTCTGAACCATTTTATCTATGACAAAATCAGGTTGATCTATAAAACGATCCATGATTTGAAAACGCCCAGCAGTAAGCGCAAAAAACGGTTTTACCGGCAAGATAATATCATCGATCAAGCCAATAATGAAGTGATGTCGTGGGCCATTGACCGGGAGCAGGAGATCGAAAACCTGAAAAAACTGGAGGCATATCGCCGGGAATTCCTGGGCAATGTGTCGCACGAGTTAAAAACACCCATTTTTAATATACAAGGTTATGTACTAACCTTGCTTGACGGAGGCCTGGATGATCCAAACATCAACAGAAGTTATTTGTTACGGACTGAACAGAGCATCAACCGGATGATATCCATTGTGGAAGACCTGGAAACCATCTCAAGGCTGGAGTCGGGCGAAATAGATTTAAAATACTGCCATTTTGATATGATCGACCTGGTGCAAGAGGTGATTGAGTTGTTGGAAATGGAAGCCGGACAAAAAAAGATCCGCTTTGTTTTTGGGCGCTCATACGATGCCCCGGTAATGGTTTATGCCGACAGAAAGCAAATACAACAGGTGGTCACCAATTTGGTGGTGAATGCCATCAAATATGGAACAGAAAACGGGCGGGTGAAGGTCAGTTTTTTTGATATGGACGAACACATTCTTACCGAAATAACTGACAGTGGTATCGGGATTTCCCGCGAAGAGCTTCCGCGGGTATTTGAACGTTTTTACCGCGGCGAAAAAAGCCGTTCAAGGAACCATGGGGGCGGTTCAGGCCTGGGGCTTGCCATTGTGAAACATATCATTGAAGCCCATGCCCAAACAATCAATGTCCGCAGTACCCTGGGCGTTGGTACCACATTTGCCTTTACTTTGAAAAAAGGCAAACAGGTGGGAGGCGGTATCATGTAGGTTCGGTATATGATCTGCATGCCCCGGGCCCTCATCATGTTTGCTTTAAGGCAGGCGTGGACGGGTTTTCAGGCCAGGAGTAAATGCCGGGAAGCGGGGTTGGCAAAAGACATTAAAATGAACGGCTCATCATGATGCCCCGGCCATGTTGGTTGTAAAATGGGGCAATGGCCACATTGCCTTTCAAATGGGTTTGATTCAATTTAAGCGTAAGCCTTCCCACACCATATCCAAGCATTGAACCCATA
>PWON01000020.1 GCA_003557385.1 Bacteroidales bacterium
AGCGCCCTGGCGGGCAGCTTCTTCAAACTTATAGGTCCATCGGCCGTAATAAGTCATTGCGCGGCCATTGAACAAATCCTCGTCTTCGAGGATGAAGCCAGGATCATTGACCAGGACCACCACGGTTTTGCCTTCAACATCCAGGCCTTCGTAATCATCCCAGTCATATTCCGGGGCCACAACACCGTAACCCACAAAAATCAGTTCACTGTTCTCCAGTTTTGAGTAATCCTGCAGGCGATAAGTTCCGATCACCATATCGTCAAGATAGGTAAAGGACATTTCCTCGCTCCCACCGGCAATGGTCAGATCAGAGAAATTATACCCGGTAATTTCCACCAGGGGGACAGGCTGAAAGTAGGTATCTTCCAGGGCGGGTTTCAGACCGATACGCTGAAATTCCCCTTTGATATATTGTTTTGCCCTTTCTCCACCCGGCGTCGCCGGAGCCCGGCCTTCCATTTCATCGGCAGACAATATTTCCACGTGTGCCCGGTAATTTTCACAGAATGTAGGTATTTCAATGGTTTCAGGACCGGCACAACCGGCAAATAAAAAGGCTGTAAAGAATATGGCTGCAGCCATGAGGCCATGTACTGTTTTTTTTGTTTGCAAATGCATCATTATTTCCTCCCGTATTTTTGTTGATATTCGCTTATATGCCAATGATGCGGCCAGTAGCCGCATCATTCATAAGATAATCGTTATTTCCTGTTTTTATTTTTTTGCTTCATGGTCAACAAATCATAAGCAATGGGTGCTGAATTAAACAATGATGAGTAGGTTCCGACAGCCACACCGATCATCAGGGCAAACGCAAAGCCACGGATCACTTCGCCACCAAACAGGAATATGATCAACAGCACAGCAATGGTCGTTCCCGAGGTATTGATGGTACGTGAAAGCGTTGCATTCAAGGCGGTGTTGATATTGTTTCTCAAATCCCGCTTTGGGAACAGCTTTATGTTTTCCCTGATCCGGTCAAAAATAACCACGGTATCGTTGACCGAATAACCGATGATGGTCAGAATGGCCGCAATAAATGCCTGGTCAATTTCCATGGTCCAGGGCACAACGTTGTAGAATATGGAATACAACGATACCACAATGATGGCATCATGAAACACGGTGGTTAAACTACCCAGACCGAACTGCCACTTTCTGAATCGCGACGCAATGTAACTGAATATGATCAGCAGGGCAATGGCCACACTGACCACCGCACCCACCTTGATGTCCCTGGCCACCGCCGGCCCCACTTTTTGCGAGCTTAGGCGACCTATGACCTTAGCGTCATCATCAGATACGAATTCGGAAAAAGTAATGGGTTCATTAAAGAAACCCTGAATGGCTTCGTAAATTCTCTGTTCAGCACGGGCATCGGCTTCATCCGAATCATCATCGATCATGAAACTGGTGGTGATGCGCACCTGGTTGGAGGGACCGAATGTGATCACTTCCGCAGGCTCTCCCAGCTCTTCAATCAGCGCAACACGCATATCCACAGTATTCACGTCATTGTCAAAGCGTACTACATAAGAACGTCCACCTGAAAAGTCGATGCCGTAATTGAGTCCGCGGACAGCAAACGAAGCCAGTCCGACCAGGATTACGATGGCAGATACAGTGTAAAAACGTTTTCTTACACCGATAAAGTCAAAATTCACCTTGGTGAGCACGTCCTTGCTGAATTTCGAATTAAACCGGATGTTTGCATTTTTATCGAGCCACCTGGTAAAGACCAGCCTGGACAGGAAAATAGCGGTAAACAGGGAGCAAATGATGCCGATGATGAGTGTGGTGGCAAATCCCTGTACGGGCCCTGATCCGAAGATGTATAACACCACCCCGGTCAGCAGTGTGGTGATGTTTCCGTCCACAATGGCAGAATAGGCATTCTTATACCCATCGGCAATGGCAAGTCGCAAACCCTTCCCTGATCTTATTTCCTCCAGGATACGCTCATATATGATCACGTTGGCATCCACGGCCATACCCAGTGTAAGAACGATACCGGCAATACCCGGCAAGGTGAGTACAGCCCCCAGTGATGCCAGGACACCCAGGATAAAGAATATATTGGCCACCAGCGCCATGTCAGCCACCATACCTGCCCTGTTATAATACAGTGCCATATAGATCAGAACCACAATAAATGCAATGAGAAAGGAGGTAAAGCCCGCATTGATCGCCTCCCGGCCAAGTGAAGGCCCCACTACGGCCTCTTCCACAATCCGTGCCGGGGCAGGAAGCGATCCGGCGCGCAGGATATTGGCCAGGTCCTGTGCCTCCTGGATGGAAAACTGCCCGAAGATTTGCGAACGGCCGCCGGCAATCTCCGACTGAACCGTAGGGAATGAATATACATAATCGTCCAGGACAATGGCGATTGATCGACCAATGTTGTCAGCGGTTAGACGGCGCCAAACCCTGGCCCCTTCAGTGTTCATCGCCATATTGATTTCCACCTGCCCGGTCGGGCTGAAATCCTGGCGCGCATCGGTAATTACTTCACCGGTGAGCGGGGCCGTACCATCGCGGGTGGTTTCCCTGATGGCCACCAGTTCATGGGTATTGTCCGTTCCCCTCAGTGGTTTGACGTTCCAGTATAAACGAAGGTTTCGCGGAAAAATATTCCGCACCTGCGGATGTTTCAGCATGCTATTGACCCTGGCAGTATCCTGCACTGCGGCATACCCGACAACTGGGCCTGGTCCGGGACGCATATTCCCGGCCTGATCCTGCATAAAATTGGGGGTCAGGTAAGCAAACAGAGGGTTTTCCCGTGCAAAGTCCTGAAATTCTTCCAGGTCATCAAAGTCGTCCCCGAGCATTTCCGCTATACTCAGGCTGTCGTCCTGTTCAATGCGATCAGGATCATCAACCAGCTCGTCAAGAAGCAAATCTTCCGGTTCAGCTGCTTCTTCGTCAAAAAAAGTTTCCAGGGCATCTTCATCCTCTGTTTCGCCGGTGCGAAGATCACGAAGACGGTCATTGGCATCCCACAAATACTCATACACCTCGGCAAACTCATAGGTTTCCCAGAACTCAAGCTTTGCCGTTCCCTGCAAAAGACGCCTGACCCGTTCAGGTTCTTTTATGCCCGGAAGTTCAATCAGGATACGGCCCGTGGTTGCCAGACGCTGTATGTTCGGCTGGGCCACGCCAAACCTGTCGATACGGGTTCGAAGGATCTGGAAAGAGCGGTCTACGGCAAGATCCACTTAGCGCCGGAGCACCCTGAGAACCTCTTCGTTGGATGAGGTAACGGTAATGCGGTCGCGCATTTCAGGGGTGCTGAAAAAATAAGCCAAACTGGCATTGGGGTCCTCTTCGGTAAATGCCCTGCCAAAAAGCGTGATGAAGTCTTCACGACTCGTGCGCTGCAATTCAATTGCCCGGTCCATGGCAGCCTGGAAAGTCTGGTCGGTGGGATTGCCTGCCAGGGCCCTTACAATGGCCGGCACGGAAATCTCCAGGGTCACATTCATTCCCCCGCGAAGGTCAAGGCCCAGGTTCAGTTCCCTCTCCTTGGTCTCACGAAAAGTATATTGACGGATACCCAGGTTATACACCGGGACGCTCATCATGGAATCCAGGTAAAACTGTTCTTCCGCTCTTGCAATGGAATCGAGCAGGATGCGCTCCATGAGTTCATCACCACCGGCAAGTGACCGTGCTTCTGCCACGAATTTTTCACTGCGAGCATAATTCCGCGCGTCGCGTTCAACTTTCCGGGAAAAATATGTGAAGGAAAGCTGGTAAAGACAAACCAAAGCAAAGGCAATGGCAAAAAATCTTATCAAACCTTTATTCTGCATGTTCTGGCACTTTAAAGTTCATTTTTAAAACGACCGCAAAGTTAATTGATTTTTTTCTCAATGGGAAAAATCCTCCAATGAAAATGTTATGTAACCATTCATCCCACCAACAACCGCTTTCCGGGATAATCTATCACAGCCCGCATGTGCATAAGCAAATCGCCGCCAAGTACCATGTCAATCCTTGGCAGATCATACATTGCATAGGATGTAT
>PWON01000122.1 GCA_003557385.1 Bacteroidales bacterium
TCTATGTCTTTGATATTTTCTCTGATCGCAACTTGACGGCTAATTTTAGTGGGAATACCTATGATATCTCACTGACCGTAACTCCCCCTGAGACAGGAAGTGTATCAGGTGATGGTAGCTACTATCATGGCGACATTGCATCGGTGACGGCCCAAGCCAATGAGGGATATTATTTCCTACGCTGGATGGAGGGTGAAGACCAGGTTAGCGTGGTAACTCCCTATCAGTTTACTGCCAACCGGGATCGCACCCTTACTTCTGAATTTGCTTTAAAATGGTGGGATGAAAAACCCATAAGAAAACAAGATCACGTATTGATTACTGCCGCCGTCCAGCCAGTTGCCACCGGGGTGGTATTGGGACAGGGATACTATGAGGTTGGCCAACAGGTAACTCTTGTGGCCTCCCCCAATACAAATATTGAGTTTGCTGCATGGCTCGAAGATGGTGAAGTTATTCATGATGGTGATCATCCCGTTGGTGAAACCTATGTGTTTACAGCGACAGCTGACAGAATGTTGGAAGCTTTGTTTGACGGAGAGCTGTTTACCGTGACTGTTTCGGCCGTTCCTGAAGATGCTGCAGAGGTTAGTGTGGATAGTGGTGGAAGCTTTTTCTTTGGTGAGCTTGCCACCCTTGAGGCCGATCCTTATCCGGGCTATGTGTTTGATAGATGGACAGAGCAGCCGGGTGGATCAAGCGTGTGGTTTAATCCTGAGTACAGCTTTACGGTAACAGGGCACAGGGATCTTGTGGCTCATTTTTCTGAATTGGATTATTATACCCTGTCCCTGGAGCCAACGCCCGATATGGCAGGTACGGTAAGTGGCAGCGGGACATATTCTTTTGGTCAGGTGGTAAGTATTAGCGCCATGGCAAATGATGGTTATTCGTTTAATTATTGGATAAAAGACGCTGAGATATTTTCTTACCATCCCGATACAAATTTTGTAATGCATGGAAATAAGCATCTGGAGGCCTCTTTTTCAATCAATACTTTCATCATAGCATCCACAGCAGATCCTGCTCAGGGAGGTTATATCTTAGGTGGTGGTGAATATGCCTTTCAAGAGCAGGTTGTCCTTGATGCCATACCAAATGCAGGATATTCCTTTGTCCACTGGACTCAAGATAATCATGTAGTTATGGATGATGGGGAGCCGGCAGGGGCTGAATATATATTTACAGCAACAGAAAACAGGGTGTTGACAGCACATTTTGAATTAAATGTGTATTCCATAGAGGCCATTGCTGAACCAGAAGAGGGGGGGTTGGTAACGGGTGGTAAAGATTATGCCCATTTTGAAATGGTCACCCTATCTGCTATGCCTGGCAGCGGGTATGAATTTATCAACTGGACAGAACAGGATGAGGTAATAGGTGGGGTAAGCCAGACATACGGTTTTATGGCAACAAGGGATCGTAGCCTTGTAGCGAACTTTTTGTTGATTACATATGGTGTTAGCTTTTTTGTCGAAAATGAGTTTGGAGAAACCATCACCGATGCGGTGGTTACACTGGATCAAACAGAGAATTCTCCGGGCGATTATGTATTTGAGGATATAGAACCAGGGGATTATTCCTACACGGTGACGGCAGAGAACTACTTTGACGCTTCAGGAGAGGTGGAGGTGATAGATCAGGACATTGCCGTGACTGTGGTCATGGAATTGGATGATACGGGCATTGCAGAGGCACAGACACCGGAGATCACCATATTCCCCAACCCGGTGCGCAGCACCTTGTACATTGAGTCCAACATAATAATCTCACAGATCCAACTGCTTGACATGCTCGGCCAGCAGGTGATGGCCCAAGCGGTCAATGACATACATCATGAGTTAAACGTGTCAGGCCTGAAGGATGGCTTGTATTTCATCCAGGTGTTTACAGACAGAGGCCTAAAAACCTTGAGGGTGCAGATCATCAAGTAAAAAAAGTTATTATGAAAACAAAGTTCAAATCCTGGTTATGCCTTTCGGTGATAACCACCCTTTGCATCACAAACCTTCACGCACAAAGCGATGGGGTTACTTTACGCTTTTCAGCCAACCACACTTGCGCCCACGCAGAATTGGACAGTGTTCTGATTGAAAACCTCTCGCAGGGAGGATCCACCACCCTGTATTATCCCGACAGAAACGGTCAAACTGCTTATTTATCCGAACCCCGCCCGCAAGCGGGTATTTGTCGAATCAGATACACAAATCACCAGAACCAGGATATTTGATGCCCTGGGACAGCTTGTATATGATGCAGCAGTGGGTAATAACTCATTTATGCTGAATGTCTCACATTATAATCCTGGCATTTACATAATTCATTTTCTCACTCCCAAGGGTCCGGTTATTGAGCGCTTGCAGGTTATACCACATTAATAATTTTTCTCCGGATACTGTTTTTCCCACCACTCCGGCTGGTCTTTCAGGTATTTATCCCACCATGCCATGATCGCGTCATGCCATTCAAGACGTCTGTTGTAGGTTAAAATATGGTGATTTTCTCCTTTTACCAGAATCAGTTCTACAGGTCGTCCAAGTAATTTAAGTGCGGTGTACATCTGAATACTTTCTCCCGGTGGAACGTTTGTATCGCTGTCGCCGGTAATCAATAACAAGGGTGTATTGACCCTGTCTGCTGCATAGAGCGGGCTCTGGTCAACATACAGTTCCGGGCTGTTCCATGGAAAGCTCCGGGCACTGGCTTCGGCACTGTAACTGTATCCCCAGTATCCTTCGCCCCAATAGGATGCGATATTGCTGATGCCGGCATGAGAGATCCCGGTGGCATAAATATCTGTTTGCGTTAGCAGGAGCATGGTCATGAAACCGCCATAGGATGCACCGGCAACCCCAACCTTGTCGGGATCGGCAAATGGATGTGCTTTAAGGAATTCTTTTGTGCTTTCAATGATTTCACCGGCCACTGTTTTACCCCAGTTGTTTACATGGGCAGCTGAAAATTCTTGTCCGAAACCGGTCGCCCCGCTTGGCTGCAGCACATAAACGACATACCCGTTTCCGGCCCATAAGTTAAAGGGATATCTGCCGCCAAAAGTTCTTCCGACCGGATTGGTCCCCCCATATTGGTAAACAATTACGGGATATTTCTGATCCGGATCAAACCCTGGTGGAAGATAATATCTTCCCTGAACCCGAATACCGGTCGAAGTAGTAAAATCCCAGTTATGTACCTCACCAAACTTTACATGCCTGTAACGCTCCCTATCCGTATCCTTCAGTATGCTATACCTGTCGTTTCGTGTACTGAGCCGGTATGCCCTGGGGGGTGCATTCACTTCATTGCCTATATAGGTTGCCACCTGGGCATTTCTGGCAAATTGGACATTTGATATAAAGTCTGTGCCTGTATTAATGTCTTCAAAATTTTCCCGCCGGACATTATAACGGAACAAACGACGGTAATCTTCTTCCCCGGCAAGTAAATAGATGATGTTGGGTGCATGCCAGTACACCGAAACCACTGAAGGATCAAAGTCATAGGTGATCGGTTTGATCGACCGGTCTTCCAGGCTGTAAATATAGGCCTGGGTGTCATAATTGTTTGCGATCATGCCTTCCGGAATATTTTCTCCGACACGGTCGAATGCGGAGGGTCCGCCGGTTGCAAGCAAATACCAGCCATCCGGTGAAAAGCGCATGGACACGCTCCACCTGTTATCTGCAAACAGGGTGTCCACATCAAAGTTCTGCATGTTCATCAAAAAGATGTCAGTTTTGTAATAGGGCCTTTCCAGGTAATCAGGGCGTGTTTGACTGAAGACTATGCAACAACCGTCCGGGCTGATGTCATGGAGGCTCGTTGTCAGGCTGCCATGGGTTAGCCTTGTCCTGGCACCCGAATGTATGTCGAGCATATACAGAAAACTCCGGTGGCGAAAATGTGCCTGGCGGTCCTGCATCCCTAAAATATGGCGCATACTGGCGTCGGTACCGCTTCCTTCTTCCCGGATGGTGTAAACAACATAAGTTTCATCGGGAGACCACTGCATGCCGGCAAAATCTTCAATGCCTTCCATGAGGATACGTTTTTCCCCGGTTTCCATATGATGCCAGTGTACCGTGGTACGTCCATTCTGAACGCTTGTGTAAGACACTGCATTGGTGGTTGGCAACCAGGTTAGCCGTGAAATACTTGCATGGCGGAATGAATGAACCAGGGCGTCATCTGAAAACCGGTGGATATCTGTCCAGGTTTCTGATCGGTCGGTGGGTGGCAGAGATTGCCGGTAACTAATGGCATAAAACCTGCCATCGGCTGATGGGCGTACATTGGTTATTTTAACACCATCCATAAAATGAAGGATGTTTTTAATGGTTTCCGGTGTGGTCACTGGCATGATGTTGGATGCCATGTATGGCGCATCCACCTTGATGCTGCCCATCAGTTCCCAGCCGGGCTTTGTGTCGGGGGGACGCAATGTTTTGATGATCAGTGTATGGGTGCCCAGTGGCAGCTCCAATGAATGTCTTATCCTGCCATATGTGTTACGCACCTCTAAGGTGTCTGCATCATTTTGTTCTTCAATGGTGGATTTTGTGCCGATCTTTTTTCCGTTAAGCCAGGCCTCAAATGGGAAGGGGCTGCTTAACTCCAGCTGTCCTTCCATCCAGCGATCAGTTTTAATATACGCGGTCAGGTATGCAATTTCGGGCTGATCCCCCGGTTTCTTTTCTGAGATCATTAAATATCCATCGGCATCTGTGGCCCTGCTGTTCCATTCTGTAATGGTTCCATGAATCCATGGAAGCATTTTCCCTGCTTCTGGATAATAACCCTTGAGATCGACGTGGTCGAATAAAAGTAATTGCCTGATAGAAAATGTGCTCCCGTCTGTATTGGGGATGTCATGGAAAGCCGGATAATGAACCTCAAGGGGGTCAGTGGTGAGCCATTGGGATATTACCACTTTTTCAGAGGCAAGGCTTAAAAAAGGAAAAATAATGGTTAATGTCAGAAGAATGATTGCTCGCTTCATGTGTTTATAATTTTTATGTTTGATGGGATCAGTGTTCATTGCCTGAAAAAATCGTGGTAAAAATAGCATTTTCACGGAACATTGGGCTTTCTGCGGTTGTTAAATAATGTGTAATTTTGGGCTCTATATCCTTGAAGCATATATTTTAAAAACATAAAACAACATATCAATGATGGAAAAAGACCATAAAGTATTTGATCTGATCGCACAGGAACGTCAGCGGCAGCTTCATGGCGTGGAGTTGATTGCATCGGAGAATTTTACAAGCGAACAAGTCATGGCAGCCATGGGCAGTGTCATGACCAATAAATATGCTGAGGGTTATCCGGGCCGTCGCTATTACGGAGGTTGTCAGATCGTTGACCAAACCGAGCAACTGGCCATTGACCGGGCCAAAGAATTGTTTGGCGCAGAATGGGCCAATGTTCAGCCACATAGCGGTGCCCAGGCCAATGCAGCTGTTTTCCTTGCTTGCCTTAAGCCTGGCGACACTTTTATGGGGTTGAACCTAAGCCATGGTGGTCACCTTTCACATGGTGCACCGGTAAACCTTTCGGGTATCCTTTACCGGCCGGTGGCTTACTCGGTAAGCAAGGAAACCGGGACCATTGATTATGATGAAATGGAAAGAATCGCACTCCAGGAAAAACCAAAAATGATCATTGCCGGGGCATCGGCTTATCCCCGTGACTGGGATTATGCCCGGATGCGTGAAATAGCAGATATGACAGGGGCCTTGCTTATGGCGGACATTGCCCATCCGGCAGGTCTGATTGCTGCAAAATTGCTTAATGACCCCTTGCCACATTGCCATATCATTACCACTACAACCCATAAAACGCTTCGTGGCCCGCGTGGAGGCCTTATTCTGATTGGTAAAGATTTTGACAATCCCTGGGGGCTTACCACGCCCAAAGGGGTGGTCAAGAAAATGTCGGCCGTGCTTGACAGTGCTGTTTTTCCCGGAACACAGGGTGGTCCGCTGGAACATGTCATCGCTGCCAAAGCCGTTGCTTTCGGAGAAGCTTTGAATCCTTCATTCAGGGAATATGGCCAACAGGTCATGAAAAATGCCAAAGCCATGGCTGCGGCTTTCATGGGAAAAGGGTATCATGTGACTTCTGGAGGAACAGACAATCACCTCATGTTGATTGATCTGCGTTCAAAATTTCCGGAAATCACTGGCAAAAAGGTCGAAAACACCCTGGTGCAAGCCGACATCACCATTAACAAAAACATGGTGCCTTTTGACAGCCGTTCACCATTCCAGACATCGGGTATCCGGATTGGAACCCCGGCAGTCACAACCCGTGGCCTTAAAGAAGGGCATGTGGTGCAAATTGTTGATTTCATTGATGAGGTAATTTCCAACATTGACGACGAACATGTGATCGCCGGTGTTCGCAAAAAAGTCAATGATCTGATGAGTGGGTTCCCTCTGTTGGCCTGATTATTGCTTCTTTATTCTGCAAAAAAACACGCAAAAATTCCCGTATCTTTGTATAAGCACAAACATGCAGGAAGAGGCTGAAACATGGATAAAACTTCCCTTGAGCAAGAACGTTCGGAAATACTGAAACGCTACCGTTCATTGTTGACGGTTTGCCGTCCTACAATTAAAAAGGAGGACAGGAAACGGATCCGTCAGGCCTTTGATTTTGCTACAAAAGCCCATAAGGACCACCGGCGGAAAAGTGGGGAGCCATATATTTATCACCCCATTGCGGTAGCAAAGATTGTGGTGGAAGAAATTGGCCTGGGCGCAACCAGTGTAGTTTGCTCGCTGCTTCATGATGTGGTGGAAGATACCGACTACAATCTGGATGATATTTCTGAATATTTTGATGAAGAGGTTTCGCGCATTATAGACGGGCTGACCAAGATCTCCGATATTTTCGATCAAACCACCTCTATTCAGGCCGAGAACTTCCGGAAGATGTTGCTGACGTTGTCTGACGATGTGAGGGTAATTCTGATCAAACTGGCAGACCGCCTGCATAATATGCGCACCCTGGATTCACTGCCCCCAAAAAAACAGCTCAAAGTTGCCAACGAAACACTTTATCTGTTTGCCCCCCTGGCGCACAGGCTTGGTTTCCATGCGATTAAAAGCGAACTGGAAGACCTGGCCATGAAATATACCGAACCCGAAGTTTACCAGACCATTCTTCAGAAACTGGCCGATACAAAAGAAGAGCGTAATCGCTTTATTCAATCATTTACCAAGCCCATTAAAAAGACACTGCAACAAGAAAACCTGGGTTTTAATATCCTGGCCAGAACAAAGTCGGTGAGCTCCATTTGGGGCAAAATGAAAAAGAAAGAAGTCCCCTTTGATGAAGTGTATGATATCTTTGCGATCCGGATTATTCTCCATTCGCCCGATGAACGCGAAAAAGCAGACTGCTGGAAGGCATATTCGATTGTAACCGACATATATCAACCCAACCCTGACCGGTTGCGCGATTGGATCTCCACGCCCAAGGCCAATGGTTATGAATCATTGCACACCACCGTGATGAGCCGCACCGGCAAATGGGTGGAGGTACAGATACGCACGGCCCGGATGGATGAAGTGGCGGAAAAAGGGTATGCAGCCCACTGGAAATACAAGGAATCAAAATCGGGAGAAAGTGGCATTGATAAATGGCTGCGCAGGATCCGGGAAATCCTGAAAAGTGCAGAGACTGATGCACTGGATTTTATTGACGATTTTAAGCTGAATTTGTTTTCGGATGAGATCATCGTATTTACCCCAAAAGGGGAGTTGAGGACACTGCCCGTGGGTTCGACAGCTTTGGACTTTGCTTACAGCATCCATACCCAGGTTGGAAACAATTGCCTGGGGGCCAAGGTTGGTCATAAACTTGTTCCGCTGAGTCATCAGTTAAAAAGTGGCGATCAGGTAGAAATCATTACTTCTAAAAAACAGGTTCCAAAACCAGATTGGCTGAACTATGTGACCACCGCACGCGCCAAAGGCAAAATCAAATCAGCCCTGAAAGAGCAAAAAAAGAAACAGGCTGATGAGGGCAGGGAAATACTCGAAAGAAAGTTGAAGCAGTTTAAAATTGATCAAACGCAAGAGAATATCCAGAAGCTGATGACCCACTTTAAGCTCCCTGCGCCCCTGGATCTGTATTATGAGGTGGCCATTGGCAACATTGGTCAAAAAGAATTGAAAGCATATGCTATCGATCAGGAGGGTGGCGGTATTTTGAGTTATATCAGGAACCCTTTTGCAAAGTCCAGGGACACACAACAGCAGCCACCGGCAAGCCACGACCCCATCCGGCAGCAATTAAAGGATAAACCGGACACCTTGTTGATTGGCGATAACATGGAAAACCTGACTTATAAACTTTCCCCGTGTTGTAATCCAATCCCGGGTGATGATGTGTTTGGATTCGTATCCATTCAGGATGGCATCAAGATTCACCGCAACAATTGTCCCAATGCGGTACAGCTTTTGTCAAAGTATGCCTACCGGGTGGTGAAAGCAAAATGGACGACCAGCAAGAGCATTGCATTTTTGTCGGGTCTGCGCCTCCGGGGAATAGACGAGGTGGGATTGCTGCAAAGCATTACCAATACCATTTCCAGTGAATACAATGTGAACATAAGGAATATCCATATCGACACCCACGACGGCACCTTTGAAGGAGAGGTTATGCTGTACATCCATGATACCCAACACCTGAACAACCTGATTAAGAAACTGAAGAAAATAAAAGGCATTCAGAAAGTTTCAAGGATTGGTAAAATGGAATCTTGATTCTAAATGCCTTAAAATTAACCGACAAGGCATTTATTTATAAACATTTCAAATAATATATTTTTATTATCTTTATAGCCTTTATTGATTAAGGTGACATCCGGATCATGGGATGCATGATTCTGGAAAAAGATAAATCTATGAAGAATACACAAAGCGACCAGGAAGTATTGGACACGGTAAAAAGTATTTTTTCAGCTTATCTTGAAAATAATGGACACCGGAAAACCCCCGAGCGTTTTACCATTTTGCGTGAAATATACATGACCGATGGGCATTTTGATGTGGAATCGTTGTATATTAAAATGAAAAACAACAAATACCGTGTGAGTCGTGCCACCTTATACAATACCATTGAATTGTTGCTGAATTGTAACCTGGTTGTGAAACATCAGTTTGGGAAAAATGTGGCGCAGTTTGAGAAGTCCTATAAATACCGCCAGCATGACCACCTGGTTTGCTCCGATTGTGGAAAAGTTTATGAGTTTTGCGATCCTCGCCTTCAGGAGATTCAGAATTCGGTACAGGAGCTGATGCATTTTGACGTGACCCACCGTTCTTTTGCTTTTTTTGGCCTTTGCAAGGATTGCCGTCCGGATAAAAAACAGTCTCCGTCATCTGGGCATTGACCAGGTCCGGGTATTTTGTTTTGTCTGTGTGGTAATTTCACATAAAAAAAATTCGTGTACATTTGGGCAAGTAAACTGACAAAAATTCCTGACTTATGAGTGAGAATAACAAAGCGGATGTTTTGCTGGGACTGCAGTGGGGCGATGAAGGCAAAGGGAAGATCGTAGATGTGTTGACCCCGCATTATAAAATGGTTGCACGCTTTCAGGGTGGCCCCAATGCCGGTCATACACTGGTGTTTGAAGGGAAAAAATATATACTGCATACCATCCCTTCAGGAATATTTCACAAAGGTTGTGTGAACCTTGTGGGAAACGGGGTAGTGTTGGATCCTTTTATCATCAATAAGGAACTTGACCAATTGAACATCCCGCTCGATGTGCTCCAGGAGTCGCTGTTTGTCTGCGGCAAGGCCCATTTGATATTGCCATCGCATCGTTTGCTTGATGCTGCTTTTGAAAAGAAAAAAGGCAATTTCAAGATTGGCAGCACACTTAAGGGAATCGGTCCTGCCTATACCGACAAGGTAGCCAGAACTGGTTTGCGCTTAACCGATACGGCATCTGAAAGCTTTGAAGACAAATACAATGCCTTAAAGCAAGAGCATTTACGCCTGGCTGAAGGCCTTGATTTTGATATTGATGAACTGCGGCTCGACGGGTTGACTTTTCATGATTATGAAAAAGCATGGTTTTTCGGATTGGAACGTTTAAAGGCGCTTCCCCGCGTCCAGAGCGAAATATTTGTCAATGAAGCCCTCGACAAAGGGGCCAGGGTGCTTGCCGAAGGTGCACAGGGAACCCTGCTGGATATCGACTTTGGCTCTTACCCTTATGTGACCTCGTCCAATACCATTACTGCGGGTGCTTGTGTGGGGCTGGGTCTTGCACCTGGCCGTATTGGCGAAGTGTTTGGGGTGTTCAAAGCATATTGTACCCGTGTGGGCAGTGGACCGTTTATGACAGAGATCAGGGGTGAGGGAGCGGATGTTTTGCGTGATCTGGGCCAGGAATATGGCTCTACAACAGGGCGCCCCCGACGGTGTGGCTGGCTTGATCTGCCCGCATTAAAATATGCTGTCATGATCAACGGTGTTACACGTCTTATTATGACCAAGGCAGACGTGTTGTGTTCCATGAAAACCCTTAAGGTTTGTGTGGCTTATGAGATCAATGGAGAAGAAAAGAATATCTCACCCCTTACAACCGATTCCGACAGCCTGAACCCTGTCTATAAAGAGATTGCTGGCTGGAACTGCACGCTGGACAATGTGGAAACCTTTGAGCAGCTTCCCCAACCATTGCTTGATTATATCTCCATGATAGAAGATTTTGTGAATGTACCTGTAGACATCATCTCCACCGGTGCCGACAGAAAACAGATTTTGATCCGAAAAGGTGCAGGCATTCTTAAACGCCTTTCACTAAGTTGACAATCATTTTTGCCTTGAGGTTATGAGTTTGCTCAGAAGCCTGTACTACCGGCTGCGCCCCAAACAGCGTCGTTTGATACGAAGATGGTTTTTTTTCCCGGTCGATCTGCTTGATCTTTTGTTTCACAGACGAATGCCCCTGGTGCCCCCAAAAGGCAAAATTTTTACGGGCCAGGGTGATTTTGTTGATGCCGGCAACACTTTTCTGAAGAATTTTTTAGACACGTGCAACCTGCAACGCCATCATCATATATTGGACGTGGGTTGTGGGATTGGCCGGGTGGCAAGGCCCCTGGCCGGTTTTCTGGAACAGGGTGGCAGGTACGAAGGTTTTGATATCGTAAGGGAGGGTATTGACTGGTGCAAAAAACATTACCTGGATTATTCAAATTTTTCATTCAAATACGTGCCATTGCATAATGACTTGTATAATCTGAGTAGTGAGTTACCTGCAAAGGCGTTCCGGTTTCCCTATCCGGATCAGGATTTTGACCTGGTTGTTTTTACTTCGGTATTTACACATATGCAGCCGGAAGCAGTAAAAAATTATCTGGATGAAACCTTTAGGGTGCTCAAACCCGGCGGACATTGTTTTGCCACCTTCTTTTTGATTACCAAGACATCTGAATCATACCTCGATCAATCGCCCAATTCGTTTTTCCCATATCGTTATGATGATTATTTTCTACACAATAACCGGGTCAAAGATGCCAATATCGCTTACCGCTATGCGTATATAAAAAGAATGGTTGAGCAATCGGGGTTGACAGTGAAAAGCTTTCACGAAGGATGGTGGGCCGGTAAGAATCAGGAAGCATGCATGAACTTTCAGGACGTACTTATCATGACCCGTTGATTTTCCGACAACCCCGCGTTTTAATTTAATCTGGTTTTAAATTGCTTTCGTTGCCGGCCAACTGGGGTAAAAAATATACATTTGCCTGTATAGTTTAACACGGAGGAACATTAACCATGACAGAAAAAAGCATTAAAGGCACCAGGACAGAACAGAATTTGCTGAAAGCTTTCGCCGGTGAGTCGCAAGCGGCCAGGCGGTACGAAATGTACGCCAAAGTAGCAAGTGAAGAGGGCTATGAACAAATTGCCAACATCTTCAGGCAAACAGCTGACCATGAAAAGATTCATGCAAAAACCTTCTATGAATACCTTGAGGGCGGAAAGGTGGAAATTACTGCAGCATATCCGGCCGGCAAGATAGGTACCACAGCCGAAAACCTTTTATCAGCCGCAAAGGGTGAAAACGAGGAATGGGTGGAGTTGTATCCTGAATTTGCCCGGATTGCACAGGAAGAAGGCTTTAAACGTGTTTCCACTTCTTTCAAGCTGGTGGCTCAGGTGGAGAAACATCATGAAGAACGCTACCTGAAGCTGCTCGAACGCGTAAAGTCAGGGACGGTGTTTGAAAGACCAGAAAAAACACAATGGTTCTGTATCAAGTGCGGCTATATCCATGAAGGGGAGAAAGCCCTGAAAAACTGCCCGGCCTGCAGGCACCCCCAGGCCTGGTTTGAGGAATTGTCGGAAAATTATTAGAAGATCCTGGGGTAGGCAGCCGGATTGTATTCGTGCATTATTAAATAAATCTTCTCAAAAACGTCTTCTGCATTGGGATTTGAAAAATAATCTCCATCGGTGCTGTATGCAGCACGGTGATCTTTTGCTGTGACTGTAGCCGGCTCTGCATCAAGGTAACGATATCCCTTTTGTTCTTCCAATACCTTTTGCATCATGAAAGCCGTGGCCCCACCCGGAACGTCTTCGTCAAAAAAGACGATTTTGTTTGTTTTTTTCAGGCTTTCCACAATGGTATGCCCCGTATCAAAAGGAAGAAGGGTCTGTACGTCAATAAGTTCGACCGAAATATTAAAGTCTTTTAGCTGTGATATGGCATCCTGGGCGATCCTGACACATGAGCCATAGGTTACCAGGGTTACATCGGTCCCTTCACTGATTATTTCCGGCTTGCCGAGTGGAATGGTAAACTCCCCGATATTAACAGGCATCCTTTCTTTCAGCCGATAAGCGTTGAGTGGTTCAATGATCAGGGCCGGATCGTCTGATTGCAGCATGGTATTATAAAATCCTGCAGCTTGTGTCATATTCCTTGGAACCAGTACATGTAAGCCCCTGATGGAGTTAATAACCATGCTCAGGGGGCTTCCTGAATGCCAGATGCCTTCCAGCCGGTGCCCGCGGGTGCTGATGATCAACGGTGCTTTTTGGCCGCCGGCCGTACGGTAATGCAGGGTGGCCAGATCGTCGCTGATCACCTGTAATCCAAAAAGCAGATAATCAAAGTATTGAATTTCGGCAATGGGGCGTAACCCGCGCATGGCCATTCCGAGGCCTTGTCCGATGATGGTGGCTTCGCGGATGCCGGTATCACTGATACGCAACTTGCCGTATTTCTTTTGTAAGCCTTCCAGGGTTTGGTTCACCCCGCCTATTTTGCCAACATCTTCTCCAAATATGACTGCTTCCGGATATTTCGAGAAGATATAATCGTTGTTGGCCACAAGAATTTCGCGACCGTTTACCATGGGGGCATCATTGGCGTATTCTGGTTTGACTTCGCGAATATTAAAGGGTGATTGCTCTGATTGGCTGTACAGGTGAGAGGAATACCGTTGCTGGTTCACGGCAAATGCATCTTCCAGCCATGTGGTAACGATCTTCTTCAGCGTAGACTCCTGGGGCGTGCAGGTGTTACAGATCAGCCGGAGGATCTTCTTCCCGGTGGAGATGATGTCTTTACGTGTGGGCTCGCCAATGCGTGCCAGATCCTGCAGCAATTGATCAATCTTGTCTACCTTCAGGCAGCGGCAGGTGGAGATGTTCACTTTTTCTAAAAAATCTTTGCGTTTTTGCAAAATGGGTTTCTGGAAGTTGTTCCATGCGTTACGCCTTGCTTCCTTAACTCTTTGGATCGCTTGCTTTTCAATGACGTCCAAATCATCTGCAGCAGCTATTTTCTGACCAATAATCCATTGACGCATCCGGAGGATGCAGTCATTGTCTTTTTCCCATTGCAACCTTTCGGGCGATTTGTAGCGTTCATGCGATCCGCTGGTGGAATGTCCCTGGGGCTGAGTGACTTCAGTGACATGAAACAACACAGGGAAATGTTCTTTGCGGCATTCGTCAACGCCTTTTGTATACATGTCTATCAACCCTATATAGTCCCAGGCTTTACCTGTATAAATCCGGATCCCGGTATGGTCTTCTTTCCCTTTTTTAAATCCTTTTAATGCTTCCGAAATACTGCTTTTTGCGGTTTGATATTCAATGGGTACACTAATACCATATCCATCATCCCAGACAGAAACGGCGAGCGGCACCTTCATTACGGCGACAGCATTCATTGTTTCAAAGAAGTGGCCTTCGCTGGTGCTGGCATCGCCTATGGTGGCAAAGGTTACCTCATTGCCTTTATTGCTGAAGGTTTTAAAATTTTTCAACCCCTTTTCATTACGGTATAATTTTGAAGCCATTGCGAGACCCAATGCCCGGGGCATCTGTCCGGCAGTGGGGGAGATGTCGGCTGATGAGTTTTTCTGACTGCAAAGGTCTTTCCATTGACCTTTGCAGTCCAGACTTCTTGTGGCAAAATGGTTATTCATCATACGTCCACCGTTGTCCGGGTTGGCTGCGATATCGGTATCTCCGTAAAGCTGCGCAAAAAAACCTTCAAGGGTCAGCATGCCGGCCGCCAACATAAAAGTCTGGTCACGGTAATAACCGCTTCTCCAGTCACCTGGTTTAAATATTTTGGCCATGGCCAGTTGGGGCACTTCTTTCCCATCGCCAAAAATCCCGAACTTTGCTTTCCCGGTCAACACTTCTCTACGGCCAAGCAGGCTTGCCTGACGGCTTTCGCTTGCAATCCGGTAATCGTTGAGAATTTCTTTTTTCTGTTGCGGGGTATATGCTTTTTTCTGTGCCGGCATACAACAATGCTTTGGTGTATTGATGTTATGATTTTCCCTTGGTGCAAGTCAATATTTATGATAAGGGTCTGTAACAAAAATAACAAAACAGTCCCAATTGTTCAATCAATGGTGAATCGTCAGATGGTGATCTGATAAATGCCGGCGAAAGTTGAGAACAATATAAGCCCTAAACCCAGTATCCACAATAGCAATGCTGTCATCTTCCACGATCTGCTGGTGCTGGTGATATTAAATACCAGGCTGATCCCAAAGGTAACCAGTAATAAAAGAGGTATTCCTACAAAAAGCAGGACTCCGGTCAGGGCAATATTGACCAGCATAATATTGGGCAGCCAGAAATCAAGTATTTCAGGGAGGCTGAGTGGTAAGGAATAAGCCATCGATTCAAAA
>PWON01000047.1 GCA_003557385.1 Bacteroidales bacterium
CCAAAGAAGAGGGCGTCAATACATTTAATGTCTGGATATACAGCAATGGCGGGCAGTTTGTGGCGCAGAGCAGTTTCCGGGTACAGGGATATGAGCTGGAGATCAAGCCTTCTAAAATGGTTTTTCATGATGGCTATATATATGCGCTCGCAGAGGAAAAAGGGGTTGATGGTGTACCGCTTCGGTTGGTGCGGTTTCATCTGGAATAGTACCAATGGGGTCTCCTTGCTTAAGACAGATGTGTTTGTCTTCTATTGACCAATGCATGACGTTTCTTCCAGAGATTAATGTTTCGGCACGCAGCCCAAGCCTGCCTTTAGGTAACGAATGGGGCCCGGCCACATACTGGGGTGTTAGGGCAGGCTGGTCATTTTGAATACCTGATCTATCAGATCGCTTCCTCCGGTAGCATTGGTCATGATGACAATGCCATCAGCTGAGGCCGGATCAAACTCCGTTATGCAACGAAACCCGGTGCTGTTGGAACCTCCATGGTGGAAGCGCATTCCTGTATTTGTTTTTTGCGCACGCCAACTAAGTGCCCATAAAACATCATCTGAAATTGTTTCCCCTGCCCTGGGCAGGCTGGAACGGCTGGGATCATGAACTGTTGGGTTCAGCATCTCCAGGCGGCTTTCCTCACTCAACAGACTGCCATGACCCGGAGTCTTGTTCATGAGATCTATCAGAAAAAGGGCGTATTCCGAAGGTGTTGTATACAAGCTGTAAGCAGCATTGCCTTCAGTTACAATTCGGCGGTTTAGTATCTCATTGCCATCCGAATCATGGCCCCATGATGAAATATCAGAGAAATGGTCTTCCCACACGAAACTGCTCCGATCCATCCCCAAAGGTTGGAACAATTCTTTTTTCATAAATTCATTCAGGCATAAACCAGTGATGTCTTCCACCACTCTTTGACAGAACTCAAAGCCTTCTCCTGAATAACCAATTCCGGTACCCGGCTCAAACAAGGGTTTAAGTGCATCGTCCGAACTCCAGTTTGGAAACCCGGTTTGATGCTGAAACACCATACGGGCTGTTATTTTTTTGTGGAGAGGCTCACCGGGAGTATCACGCACAACCTTTTCATAAGGTTTGCCTGATATTATTACCAGCGGGATGTCCAGGTCAAATTCTCCCCTGTCGACCAGACGTAGCGTTGCATATGCAAACTGGGCTTTCGACATGTATGCAGCTTCAAATAAGGTACTGTCTGTTATCTTTTCCTCATTTCCGGCAGTTTTTACACCGTATGCTCGTGTCCAGGCAATGCGGCCGTTTTCTATTCCGGCAATGGAAACACCTGGTACATTAAAGGCTACCATTAACCGGGGAATCATTTCATCAAACACTTCAGGTATTTGCTGTGGTGCTCCCGGAAACAGATCGGCTGAATCCTGCTTTGCTGAAAGATGTATCGCCTCATTATAACGCCTTAATTCCAAGGTTTCGATGCTGCCACAATGTTTGTTATGTTTAAAATGCAAATAGATATCAAGTTCCGGTTCAAACCACAAATCCTCTTCTATTTCCCGCATTATCATGGGTTTGCCATTTCCCATCCGGATAAAGGTCCCTTCGATAGTCTGATCAATAGTGATTGAAACCGTTTTTGTAAGTGCAAATTTCACGGGGAACCCCATCCCAACATTGTAGTTGGATAATGCTACCATCAAAAACAAAACAAAAAGCAATTTTTTCAGAAGCACCATGGCCTTCACTGATTTAGTTAAACATATTTTTCACTCACGTCCTGGTCAAAGACTGGTTTTCTGCCTGCCAGATGTTCAAAAAGTCCTTCAAATAATTGTGATAGGTGTTAAAGATACGGTCTTGATAGAACACGCTTTTAAAGCTTTATATGACCTAACCGTCCCTCAGGTTAATTTAAGCAGACAGTAGTGATTTTTACTCATTCACAACCCGCCTCAGCTTTCCGGCAAAACTGGCCACATCGGGCATGGTCAAAATCAAGGGATTTTTCCGGCCATCGAGTGTTAACTGCACAGTATGGTCTTCCAGGGAAAGGCACATATCCAACAGCCGGTTCAGCGGATAATTGCGGCTGCCCCTGTCCACAATCAGCAAACGGTTTGTACACAGATAAATATCCCCTTCCACATCGACATCATAACCAATTTCCCTGTATTGCACTAATTGGCGCTGGTACCTGCCAAAGATCTTCTCTTTCAGCAACCTGCCCTGGCAATGATAATAACAGGCTTCATTTTTTCTGAGTGGGATCTTCACATGCACAGGGCGCAGCGGCTTTTCAGCGGCATCACGGAAAGCGCACATTTGCTGGATCAGGTGTTTTTCCGGGATAATGTCTTTATCCAGGATGCGCAAGCCTGCTTGCAGCAGATTGAGTTGTTTTTCCTCTTCGCGGGTAATCACATGGTCTTCCATCACTTCATCCAGGAATTCGGAAAACACATCTGCCTTCATGCGCTGAATCAGATCATAGGATAGGGATAACTGATCTTCAAGGGTTTGTATTTCGTCCGGAAGAATATACTCCGGGTCTTCGTAAAAAGCATCCTGAAACAGGGCGAACACATGAAAGTCCATCCAGGGCCGGTAACGATCAGCCACATCACTTTCACGATGTTTATCCATCAGAATTTCTGCGTTTTCTTTCTTTCTGAGACCCTCTTCAATGGCCTGGCGGACATCTTCGGCCTTCTCGCGTTGTTTATGATGCCGGCTGTTGATCAAAATACCGCCGGTGAGCAAAACAATGCCGGCGATCAGGTAAAAAGGTTGCTGGATGGCAAACCAGGTCAGGGCAAGTAAAAGTCCGGCACCCAGTAATATGTTGGCCGGAAGCGAATGACCCGGCAAACCAGGGGCCTGGGGTGCGGTGCGGCCAGTCATGTCAACAGGCGGCCTGAATGTCATCCCGGTATCCACGAAGCAACGCACGTCTTCACCCTGGCGATGTGTGCCGGTGTCATCGGCAACGGCATCATTTCGCCCAGCCTTGCCCCTGCCCCTGGCAGCATACTTGCGATAATATATTCCGTGCCGGCCGCCATGCACATAAGCCCCTTTGGGGCCAATGCCAATGCGCGCCCCAACAATGCCACCCGACACGCCCACACCCCCCTTTGACAGGTTCAGCCTGAACGGTCCCGTTCTAAGATACTTACGAAGGTAGAATGCCATACCAACGCTTACCTTTTGTTTTACTCCCGGGCTGTATTCCTGAACACCTCAGATATAAACAATACCTGGTAAAGCAGGGCATTGCCCCAGTAAGGCCAATCATGTGCCCCCGGTCGTTCAATATAATCATGGGGAACACCTGCCTCCAGCAGTCGGCGGTTTAATTCCCGGTTGCCGTCAAGCAAAAAATCATCCACCCCGCAATCGATGATCATTGGGATCTGGTTTTCCTTCATCCGGTCAACCATATTTGTAACCGAATGCTTTTCCAAAAAAGCGATCCCCTGATCGCCGGCACCCACCATATCTGTAAAGCGTTCCAGGAAGTTTTCCACATCTTCAGAAGCCAAATCCCAGCTTCCCACATCCAGGTCAACTGCACCGCTCATGCTTCCCGCAGCGGCAAACAAATGGGGGTTGCGTGTAGAGAGATACAGGGCCCCATGACCGCCCATCGACAGACCGGTAATGGCGCGCCCTGCTTTGCCTTGTATCGTCCGGTACACCGTATCAATAAAAGGGATCACTTCGGCCGTGATGTGCGTTTCGTACTGGCTTTGTTCATTCACCGGGCTGTCGAAGTAAAAACTGAACCGGTCCCCTTCGGGAAGCACGAAAATGATCTTGTACTGATCGGCCAATCGCTCCACCAGCCCTTCTTCGGGTGGCAACACCAGCCAGTTCGCAAAGCTGCCCGTAGCCCCATGCAACAAATATATGACCGGATACGTGTCGGTGTGCTCATCGTAGCATTGCGGCAACACCACCGCAGCCGGCAACAGCTTATCCATCGATGCGCTGTACACCTCCACCGTATCGACCCTGGC
>PWON01000186.1 GCA_003557385.1 Bacteroidales bacterium
CAACCCCGGAAGACCTGCCCCATTTTAAGCGCTTGCTGGGGGATGGAAACCGCATTGGGTGCCATTTTGAATATGCGGTACAGGAAATACCCAACGGACTGGCCCAGGCATTTGTGATTGGTGAGGATTTTATCGGGAAAGAAAAGGTCGCCCTGATCCTGGGAGACAATATTTTTTATGGCACTGGGTTGTGGAATACCCTGACAGAGCACAATGACCCCGAAGGAGGGGTGGTGTTTGCGTATCACGTCTCTGACCCCCATCGTTATGGGGTTGTTGAGTTTGATGCACAACAGCGCGTTGTCAGTATTGAAGAAAAACCAGCCAAACCTAAATCAAACTATGCGGTACCCGGCCTGTATTTTTACGACAACAGCGTCATAGACGTAGCGAAAAATATCCAACCCAGTGCCCGGGGGGAATATGAAATTACCGACGTGAATAAACATTACCTGACCCAGGGAAAGCTTAAGGTCGGCATCATGAGTCGCGGAACCGCATGGCTGGACACCGGGACATTTGAATCGCTCATACAGGCTGCCCAGTTCGTTGAAGTAATTGAAAGCAGGCAGGGACTCAAAATCGGATGTATTGAAGAGGTGGCATACAGAAAAGGCTTCATTGACGCCGAACAGCTTAAACTTATTGCCAGGCCTCTTTTAAAAAGCGGTTATGGCGACTATCTAATGCAGATCATTCAAGACCAAACATGATTTTTTCAGAAGAGCATTATGAACAAACAGATTCAATTTTTTCTCGATGAGATCGAATCGCATATAAAAAAAATACCCCTGGATTGCGAACCGAAGGCATTGTATCAGCCCGTATCTTATTGTCTCGGCAAGGGAGGTAAACGGATCAGGCCCCTGATGACTTTGCTGGCCTGTGATATGTTCGGTGGAGAGATAAAACAAGCCATGCCACCTGCACTGGGCCTGGAGCTGTTTCACAATTTCACCCTGATGCACGACGACATCATGGACAATGCACCCCTGCGGCGCAACCATCCGACAGTTCATGAAAAGTGGGATGCCAACACAGCCATACTCTCGGGCGATGTATTGTTTGCCATTTCATGCCAATACATTAGCCAGGTGCCTGACAACATATTGCGGCAAATACTGGATGTATTTTACAAGACCGTAATAGAAGTCTGCGAAGGGCAGCAATACGACATGGATTTTGAATCCAGGCATAAGGTGTCGGCCAAAGAATACCTTGAGATGATCCGTTTGAAAACAGCGGTTTTGCCTGCTGCCTGTTTGCAAACCGGGGCCATCGTTGCAGGGGCTGAAAATAAAGACCAGGAAAAAATATACCGTTTTGGCGAATGCATCGGGCTGGCTTTTCAGCTGCGCGACGACTGGCTTGATGTTTTTGGCCAACACGAGGAATTTGGAAAACAAAGTGGCGGCGACATCATTGCAAACAAAAAGACCTGGCTGTATATCCACGCCTTACAAAAAGGCAGTGATAAACAAAAACACCTGCTCAGCGAAGCCTACAGCGACAACTATTCAGCCGGCGACTCAGAAAAGGTCAGCCTGGTGAAAAGCATTTACGAAGATCTTGGCATCAGCGGCATTGCCCAAAATGCCATGAAAGCATATTACGACCAAGCTTTTAATTACCTGGCAAGCATTGACCTGCCAGATGCACGCAAGGAAGATCTTGCACAGTTAGCCGAATATCTCCACCACCGCAAGAAGTGATGAATCTAATCTGTGCAAACACCTAAGACTCTCAACCAATGTGCTTCTGCACCTCTTCCACCACTTCCGGTAAATCCATACCCAGGTCCTTCAAATGTTCCAGTGTGGGAACACCGTCCGGGGTCCAGCCGCGGCGTTTGTATACCGCATCGATCAGCTGTTCATAGCGATCTTCACGGTATTTGCGGAGGGCTGCCATTTTTTCCTCGGTTGTTTTGCCTTCCGGATCAAAGCCAACATCCTCTTTCAGCTGCTTGTCATAACGGTCAGCGCGTGATTCGTATTCCTCCACGGTCACAGGGCCAGCCGCACGATAGGGTTGTGCATCATGGATGCGTTTGCCGTAACCACGACGCAAGTTAAATACGCGTTGGAAGTTATATACCCTTTCACTCTGACGAATCAATTCCTCTTTATCGAAAGGTTTTCCGGTAACACCTTCGTAAATGGCTACATAATTGTCTACATGTTCAGGGATTTTATGCGGTTCATCTGCTTCAACATTGCTTTCGGGAACCACATCGTTCCAGCAAAGTTTGCAAAGGCCCTGAAGACCAAACCAGGTACGGAACATAGGCATATAATGCAATGCATCGGCTTTATCTTTGAAAGAAGGCAACTGGTTGTTTACCATATCCATAAAAATCAGCCAGGCTTCGTCGTGCTGCGGACCCTTGTTGGTCATGGCATAACCACCCTGCTGTGCCAGTGATTCTTTCGACACATATTGCGAATATTCCAGTCCTTTATTCTCCATGGCAATGTCCTGCAGAAACTGCGGATCACCCCATCCCTTTTCAATGAACATTTCCTTCATCTTGCGAACACCCAACCCGGCGGTTTTTCCAAAACCTTCTCCACGAGCCAGCTGGTGCAACAACTCCAGGGAATCCCCTTCGCTGCCAAATGTCAACTCAAGACCACCTGTACGCTCCTTGTTCAAAATGCCGTTCTCGTAACATTCCATTATAAAGGCCACGATAGTACACCAGGTAATGGTACAGATGCCATAGGTGTCGCAATAAAAATTGGCCTCAATGATGTATTCAGGATTAAAAATGCCCAGGTTGGCGCCCAATCCTGCAGCGTTTTCATACTCTGGTCCGTCCACAATCACCTTTTGCCCTTTGTAAGGACCTGTTTTCAGTGCAAAATCATCTACCCCTTTGGCGCAGGACATGTTACAGCCAATCCAGCAGCCATCAAACACACCCTGGGTAAAATACTTGTCGCGGAATATATCGGAATGTATCAGGTGGCCCAGATCATGACTTCCGTATTTGAAGTTGTGCACGGGCAGCAGGTCATAATCCTGCATCACATTGACAATATTGGCGGTGCCTTTTTTGCGCATCTGACACTGGTGGTCGTCCAGTTCGCGCATCTCGCGGTTGAAGCGCTTGCCCCGCTCACGGATCTTCTCCATATCTGCTACATTGTTCAGGTTGCCCTTCACACCTTCGATGCGCGATACGATGGCTTTGATCTTTTTGTCGCGCATCACCGTACCCAAACCACCGCGTCCGGCCTGCTTCAGCCGGATCTTCTTCCGCTTCACATCATAGAAAGTGAAATTGATCATGCCGATAAGCGACTTTTCTGCGGCCGCACCTGTGGAAACGATCCCGATGTTTTTGTAGTCGTTCTCGTCCTGGGCAAACATCTCGGTGAGTTCTTCCACCAGGATGTGAGAATCTACCGACAAACCGGGATCTTCGAAAATCTCCAGTTTTTCATCTTTGCCATCAATATAAATAATGATGTCCTTTTCTGCCTTGCCCTGAAGTTCGAGGGCATCATAGCCCGAGAACTTTAAAAAAGGGCCGAAGAAACCACCAACATTGGAGTCCATAACCGAATTGGTTTGGGGTGATATGGAAACCAGCAAAGATTTTCCGGCACCCGAATACTGGGTTATACCGGCAACAGGACCAGGGGAGATGATGAGTTCATTTTCCGGGTCATTCCATTTTGTGTCGGGTTTGGTGGCATCCCACAACAACCGCAACCCATATCCCTTGCCACCAATAAACTTTTCCTTCATCTGTTCGGGTACATCTTTTTCTTTCACTTCGTTTGTACCCACATTGATGTACAGGATCTTGTCGGTATAGCCCCTGTACAAAGGTGTTTTCTGATAGTCAATCGCTTTGAGGATTTTTCGTTTTGATTTTAACTCTGCAATGTTCATATATATACTCCCTTTTTATGTTGAAAAAAAATAAATTTGCATGCAAAAAATATCCCCCGTTTCTCAGTGCG
>PWON01000104.1 GCA_003557385.1 Bacteroidales bacterium
ATGTTGTTTACAAAAACGGCTCCTATGATGATGATGATGTATTCCATGGCGTTGTGTTTTATCCAAGTTTCTTTTTAACAATATTGTTCAGGGCCACCAGATATCCAAGCCCGATAAATGCTCCGGGGGCCAGGACAAATACAAGCATTCCGTCGCCGGCAAATATCGACCATCCAAACAGCTCCCCGGCGCCCAGGATCTCCCTCACACCGCCCAATATAGTCAGGGCAAAGGCAAAACCAAGCCCCATGCCAAGTCCGTCAACGATGGCACTCCAGGTATTGTTTTTGCTGGCAAAAGCTTCGGCACGCCCCATTACCAGGCAGTTCACCACAATAAGCGGAATAAACAAACCAAGCGATTCAAACAAAGCAGGCATATAAGCCTCCATGACGAGCGAAACAATGGTTACAAATGAAGCAATCACCACAATAAATGACGGGATCCTGACCTTTGTGGGGATCAGATTCTTGATCAGAGAAACCACAATATTGGATGATACGAGCACAAAAGTGGTGGCAAGCCCCATGCCCAGTCCGTTAAAGGCAGAAGTAGTCACACCCAGCGCCGGGCACAAGCCGAGCAACAACACAAATACCGGGTTCTCCCTGATAAAGCCTTTTGTAAAGTTTTGAAGTTGTCCCATAATTTATTCTCCTTCCTGGTTGATGATGACCGGCCGGTTGGCCTCAAATGTCCTGAATGCCCTGTCAATGGCGTCGCAATATGCCCTTGCGGTAATGGTTGCGGCCGTAATGCCGTCAATATCACCGTCGTCTTGCCGCACCCTGAGCGATTGCTCCCCTGGGTCAAATCCCTGGAACTGATCACTCCAGTCTGATTTTCCTTTCTCAATTTTATCGCCCAGTCCCGGGGTCTCTGCATGTTCCAGGTGTACCACGTCGATGATCCGGCCCTCAGGGCTAAAACCCACCATGGCCCGAATCCGCCCACTGTATCCCATAGCCGTGTAGGTAGCTACCGCCACACCCACCAGGTCACCATGTTTATACGCCAGGTTGAATTGCAATGAATCGCTGCCTGTCAGGGGCATAAAATACATGGTCTTTAATTCGTCAAATTCAGGAAGCACCAGGCCAATGGCTTCCTGGCGGGCGGCTTCGCGCGCCCTCTCTATGGGTTCTTTGGTCAGGTTATAGACCGTGGCAAGGGTAAATGAGGCCGTAGCCGCCACGATTATCAGCGTCAGCACCATGTTCAAAAATGTCGATTCTCTTTTAGCCATTTTTTACCTCCTCCCCAAAACGTTTCGGTTTAAATCCACGGTTTATCAGCGGCACAAAAGCATTCATGATCAGTATGGAAAATGCCACCCCTTCGGGATATGCGCCAAAAAGCCGTATGATGATGGTCAGCACCCCGCAACCCACGCCAAATAACAGCATTCCCTTCGGGGCCATCGGGCTGGTGGAATAATCGGTGGCCATGTAAATAGCACCCAGCATCAAACCGCCTGTTAAAAGATGAAACAAGGGGTCCGGATAGGTTTCCGGTGCAATGAACCAGAAAATGGCAGAAAAAACCGCCGCCGAACCCAGGTACGATACCGGAATATGCCACGAAATAATGTTTCTGAATAACATAAACACTCCACCCAAAATCAAGGCTATGGCTGAAATTTCTCCCACTGAGCCACCCATGTTTCCCATCATCAGATTGGCATAATCAGGCAAATTGGGCATCAGTTCAGATACTTCCTGACCACGTGAGATCCCATCCTTTAAAAAGGTCAGGGGTGTGGGACCGGTTACCACATCCGTCAACTTTGTACTGAATACAGAAGGCTCAGGATAAGTGGTCATCTGCACCGGGAAAGAGATCATCAGAAATACCCTTCCGACCAGCGCGGGGTTAAATGGGTTCTTTCCCAGGCCACCGAAGGTCATTTTTCCCATACCAATGGCCACCGCGGAACCAATAACCACCAGGCCCAAAGGAAGGTTTGCAGGTACGTTAAATGCCAAAAGCACACCGGTAATGATCGCCGAACCATCAAAAATGGTCAACGGGCCCTTTATAAGGTATTTCTGGATAATAAATTCAAAGGCCATGCAGGATACCACAGCAGTCAGCGTCAATAAAATGGCAGCCAGACCAAAAAAATAAAATGAAACCAGCATGGCTGGGAGTAGCGAAAAGACCACACCATACATGATCTTACTCACTGATTGCCCGGTATGAAAATGGGGTGACCCCGAAACAGTTAATACATTCATCTGTTTATAGTTTGATTAAATAGGTAACATGGAGCCTGCCATGCAATAATCATTGTGGTGTTTGTCAATGTATTCGACATGACTCGGTTCATCTTTTATTTGTATAACTTATCAGTGCAATCATTGGTTTCGTTCTCGAATCATCTTGCCTGTCCATTGTTTCCCAAGGCGAATATAATCAAGCAGCGGCTTGCCCGACGGACAGATATACAGACATGAACCGCATTCCATGCAGTCCATGATACGCTCACGTTCGCATTCTTCAAGACGCTGCTTCATGGCCAGGGTCGAAAGCAGGTATGGCTCCAGGCCCATGGGACAAATGGTCAGGCATTTGGCACAGCGTATACAATTTTGTTCTGTTGGACGCATCGATTCGTGTTCAGGCAAAAGCAATATGCCCGAAGTACCCTTGGTTACCGGAACATTCAAATCATTCAATGCTTTTCCCATCATGGGCCCGCCATTAATCACCTTTCCGGTATCTTCAGGCAAACCACCGGCCGCTTCTATCAAATGGGCTACTGAAGTACCGATGCGCACCATAAAATTGGAAGGTTGTTTTAGCTTTGTACCCCAGACAGTGACCACCCGTTCAACCAGGGGCTTGTTTTTTTGAACTGCTTCATAAACAGCATAAGAAGTCCCAACATTATGTACCACACAACCCACCTCGATGGGCAATTTCCCGGATGGGACCTCCCGGTTGACCAAAGCCTGTATCAATTGTTTTTCCGCACCCTGCGGATACTTCACCTTCAGTGATTCCACAGAAACTCCGGGATATTCCGCTGCAAGTTCCGACAGATGCTCAATCGCATCCGGCTTGTTGTTTTCAATGCCTATTATAGCCCGTTCAACCCCCAGGGCTTTCATCTGCAAGGAAATACCAACCATGATCTCCCGGCCCTTTTCAAGCATCAGGCGATGATCCGCGGTAAGGCATGGTTCACACTCAACGCCGTTTATAATGAGATAGTCAGCTTTTTTCCCTTTCGGGACACGCAATTTAACGTGTGAGGGAAATGCAGCGCCACCCATTCCAACAATGCCACTTTCATGCACTTTACCGATGATCTCCTCGGGCTCCAGTGTGCACTCCTTTGCGAGGGATTTGTCCAAATCAATGCCTTCGGCCCAATCATCCCCTTGCACATTGATTACTATTGACTGTTTACGATAACCGCTGGTCTCAGGCATTGAATCAATTTTTACCACTGTGCCCGAAACAGATGCATGGATATTGGCTGAAATAAATGCCTCGCCTTTGGCAATCAATTGTCCGGCCAGCACTTTGTCGCCTTTTTCAACAACCGGTACAGCCGGCACACCAAGATGCTGCGACAATGGGATTACCACAGTTTCAGGGGGAGGAAGCACTTTGATGGCCTGCTTTTCTGCAAACTTATTTTCCGGAGGATGAACACCTCCCATCGTAAATGTTTTCAATGGACTATCAGTTATTGATTACTAATTTTTTGCTGACTCATTCGCCGTTGCCTCTTCTTTCTTTTTCCTTGGCGGGAAATTAAGCTCGTGAATTGCATTGGTGGGGCACACCGGCGGACATTTCCGGCATAAGGTACATGTGTTGTGATCAATATAGGCCAGGAAATTCTCCAATGTTATGGCATCGAACTTGCACTCTTTGACACATTTGCCACATCCGATGCATGCTACCTGGCAGTTTTTACGTGCCACCCCGCCTTTTTC
>PWON01000170.1 GCA_003557385.1 Bacteroidales bacterium
ATCACCTTGCTATTGTGTTGCTTTTTTAATCAAAAAGAACTCATGCAGGTTCTCAAGGTCAAGTATGCCTTTAAACCTGCCTTTATCCACTACCGGCAATAAATACTTACGTTTTTTTTGCATGTCCTGATATACATCGAACAACGGCGTACCGGAATCAACACTTTCAATATCAGTCTTCATAACATCTTCAATGCTTGCTTCCCTTCCATGGGTATTCAAACCATTGATCAGGTCATTTTTTGTCAGTATCCCGGCAAAATCGCCCCCGGAGCGTATCACAAAACCGTTGTCGGATATTTGTACCAGTTTTTGGGCAGCCGTTTCAAGTGTATCGGTCAACTCAAGTTCGGCAAACTCTGTTTTAATAATGTCTTTTACCGTAAAGTTCTTTAACACATCCTGGTATTTGATCATTTCATATTCTCCTTTGGCTCCAAGCAACACGAAAAAACCGATGATTACCAGAAACGGATTAAAAAACAGGCCGGCAATGATAAACAGAATGGCAAAGACCTGTCCGATGTCCTTGGCAATTTGTGTGGCCTTAAGACGACTCATCCTGATGGACAGGGCAGACCGGAATAACCGGCCGCCATCCATGGGAAACGCAGGAATCAGGTTAAAAACCACTATGAAAAGATTGGCTGCCAGCAGAAGTAATAAAAAATTGTTTCCGGTGATTGTTTCAAATTCCAGGTCATGGACATCAATGGCGCGAAAAACAGCCAGGTAAATCCACAATATGGCAGCTATCAACACATTCACCAAAGGTCCCGCCGCCGATACAAGAAATTCATCTTTAGGTTTTTCGGGCATTTTTGAAAGGTGTGCCATGCCGCCAATGGGCAACAGGGTAATGCTGTCTACTTTGCCTCCCAGTTTAATGGCTGCCAGTGAATGTCCCAGTTCATGCAAAACAACACAAACAAAAAGTGCCATCACAAACAACAGGTGCATGATGATCTGAAGGGTTTCCAGGCCACGACCGATGCTGATCAGTACGATCCATAAAATAAGCAGGGAAAAGGTCCAGTGAACCGACACCCTGATCCCGAATGGTTTTCCAATACTTAATGAATAACGGCTTTTCATTGTTGTGTGGTAATTTGTACCCTGCTGGTCAATACCCCACCGGGGGTGGTGGCCTGTATCAGGTAAATACCGCTTTTATAACCGGATACATTGATGGAATGGCTGTTGCTGCTGACAAGATTAGTGCTGTATACCACCTCTCCAAGCATGTTTACAATCCGGATATGGCTGACCGGGCTGCCAGACTCAACAGTGAGGAGTGTTACAGCAGGATTGGGATAAATCATTAAACGGTTTACTTCCGGTTCAGCGACAAACACTTCGCCCATCGTAAGGATAACCTCGATGGTAATGTCTTCCGAGAGGTTAATGCTTGCCTGCTGCGGGAAGTATTCATCTTTATTGACCAGGTAAGTATACATGCCCGGTAACAGGTCAAAAAAGACCGAACCCTCGAAATCTGTATGCCTGGTCAAAGTCCCGATCCTTACCGAAGCATCTTCAAGCATATTGCCGGTAGTGTCCTTTACAAGAAAACCAAGCTTGTATATGTCATCTGGTGCATCTGAGGCAAATGACATATACAGGTTGGGCAGGATGCTTGAGTTCCCATTGTAAGGTGGAATTGCATTATAGTCGTTGTACCCGAACACGGCCCTGGTTGACCCCATGTCGGTAGATTGCACCTTGTAATGATCATTAAAACCCGAATAACTGTCAAGCAACCCCCATATGATCTCAATGATCAGGTTGCTTGAACCATCATATGGAAATTCGTCGATCTCCCAATGGTGCCAACCCGTTTCTGAGGGCATTTGGTGGTTGTCCTCTTCAAAAACAATGGTGGCATCATCCATGTTCACAAATTGTGAACCCACGGTTTCCATGTCGGTTTGTTTGATTTTAATGGTGAAATTGGGCAATGCCTGGTGCTGTGGGGTAGAAGTTGCATGAACCAGGTTCATTCCAAGGCCTGTGATGACCTTTTCTCCCTGCCCGATCTCCCCGGCAAGATATAGCATCTGTGACCTGTTGGCCTTATACCAGTTGTAAAACGGATAATGGGAAGCAACCGCTGTTCCTTCGCCGAGAATCTTTTCCGGAACCTGGCCAATGATGATGCTGGTTCCGGTTTCGAACCAATGGCCATCTGATATGTGCATCATAAGTTCTACCAGGGTGCCCTCGATGGTTGAAGGATGTGCTTCCACTAAGAATACGGCTTGAATGGTTTCTCCGGGAGCGATGGGATCAATCTCCAAGATATCTTCGGAGATGGTAAAATAGGGGGAGTTGCCCGCAAGTTCCATCACCGGTTGCCTGGCCGTGGAATGTCCATGGTTGCTAACCTGGAAAAGCATCTGGGCAGATTCGCCCGGATCAAGCCTTCCGTTATTGTTTCCGCCCAAACTGTCGTCGATAAGGTAATCAGCGTCTATGGTAAAGACGGGTGCGTTTGCTGTGATCCTGAGATTGGATGTCCACTGTTCATCGCCGTCGCTGATGGTAAGCAAAAAAGTGGCCTGGTGCTGGTCAGGTACCTCCAGGGCTGTTTCAAATGAAAAGGCATCCTGGACGATGGCGGTATTGTTTTCTTCGGATGCACCCATGCTGTCAAAAAGCACCGATTCGCCGGGATTTTGCAAAACAATGTAATCGTCCTGACCGGTCAGAATTGCTGTAACCTCATTTACAGGATCCACACCCACGTTCTTCAGGTGAATATCCACGCTGAAGGTTTCCCCGTAATGGGCCTGATGGGTTGCGCCTGCATCGTTGATGATATATTTGTCAAGTACCACGTAAGGGCCTTCCAGGGCTGCTGCAGGTACTTCAACCATATAAGGTATGTATTGGGGTTTGGTCACCACGATGTGTACGTCACCGCTTTCGGAAATGGGTTCGATGGGCACCTCAACCTCACCGCTGTCATCCACAAAGGCAGCGCCATGCAATACCCCGTTCATCGAAACAGCCACGTAGGATCCGGGAAGTGCTTCTACAAGGTAAGTGTCAAGACCAACCGGGACAATGGGCATATGAGATACTTCGTTTTCTTTGCCTTCTGTCAGGTAGATGACGGTTGAGGGGTCGCCGAAGGTGTGATAACCCTCCCAGTACCACTGCACGTTGGAATGCGTCTGGTAACCCTGCAAGTGGGCCTCGGTAATGGCCAGGTTTCCGGCAAATTTTGTGGCGGCCACTGCATGGTAATCGCCTGCAAACTGTATGTCATAAGCACCCGGGGTAGTTTCCTCAATGGTTGGCACATAGCCGCTATTGGTTCCCTGGATAGGGAAGGCACCCACAGCCCAGTAAAAATCTTCAAACCAGTGGGTATTGGGGGCAGACCCAATGTAGGCCACAGCCCCTTTGTTTTCTGCCCTCATCCATGCCTCTCCAATGCTTTCAGAGTGGCTGAACATGGCACTTTGACAACAATTGCCGATGGCCAGTGGATACCTGCCGGCGTTGGTAAGCTGATGTATTCCATTTGCCGTCAACAGGGGACTTCCCCAGCTTGTGGGTGAGCAGTGGGCGGTGTAATTGATCAGGCTGACCGATATCCTCTCTTCATCATAGCATCCGGCATAGGATGACAAATAGGCGTTCACATTATTGAAGCCGTTGGCAGCATTGAAATAATTTTCTGTACCGTAATTTATGGTAGGCTGTCCGACCTGGGGATTCCAGAAACCATCAGATCCGGCGATCAGGGTCACATCATTCAAATAGCCGGGGTCTTCAAAGGCATATTGCTGATAATACAGGATCTTGTCAAGCTGATTCTGTAACTCCTGGACATTGCGCGCCGACAATCGCCCGATATACATATCCGGGAAATAATCACCGTCTACCGAGGCATAGTACAGGTCTGTAACCTGACCGGAGGCAGTGCCTTGGGCTGAAGCAG
>PWON01000216.1 GCA_003557385.1 Bacteroidales bacterium
ACGTTCTATGAATATCCAGGCATGTTTAATGCATTGGCAATCTTGTCGGGACACCCTGATCTGGCAAGTAAATGGGGAATAGAGAATCCGGTAAACTTTCTTGACAAGGAACTGATCCGGGTCTTTTCGGATGTCCCCGTTTTCATTTATCATGGCAAACAAGACCTCAACTGTCCGTACGAACTTACCCTGCAATTTGTAAACCTGTTGGAAAAAAACAACCGGAACATTGTTTTTCTAACTGATGCACATGCAGGACACGATGCCATGAATGCGCAAATACGGGAAAAATATTTCAGATGGCTAAAGGAGGTCTTTCCCGATTAGCGTTGACATGACACCAGATGATCAAGGTCTGTTATTCTATTGCCCGGGCGGGGGTTCTTCCCGCTGCAGTTCATACACCGGTTCCTCTTTTTCTTCTTTATGTTCCTCAATAAGTGCGTCCCGTTCTTGCGTGGCTTCTTCTTCTATGGGGTCCTCCTTTAGGGGTTCTTCAGTCTCTTGTTGTTCTGGCGCAGGTCCGCAAGCAAACATGGAGAGAACAAACAAAAGAGAGATCAATTTAGCTAATGTTTTCATTGTCAAATGGTTTTAAAGCGATTAATTTTCACATAAAATTAAACAATTATTCTGAATATTGCCATCATTTTGCCTGATCATCCGCACGATTTGATTTACAAATTTGCTTTGCTATTTGGCCTGCGGTATGCAAATGTCAACAGCCTGGGGCTTGCTGCTGATCTCTCCCATATTGAACAAGATGTCAATGTAACCGTCCAGGTTGTCAAGATCTATTTCAGTGGATAATGACATGGGCATGATGTTCATCTGGGCCGCCACCTCTGTATCAATGCCAGTAGCTACGGCCAGTATTTCCCTGGCCTGAACAGGGTTCTGCCTTATAAACATCACTGCTTTGTCAATGGCTGCATAAAAACGTTTTGCAAGGCCGGGATTGGCATTAACCCATTCGGTATTTACGCTGCCAACGCCGATGGGGCTGGGTGAATAATGCATGGCATAGAGCGAAGTGGTGATCTGTTTTAGTCCGTGATTTACAATGCCCGTAGTCAATTCCGGTTCATAGGCAAAAAGTGCATCTGTGTCATCCGAAAGAAGGGATTGCAGTTGCAGATCGGGGGCTAACTCAATGCATATCGGCAGTGTAAGACCGGGATAAAGTTCCGAAAACAATGTCAGCAAGGTGTTTTGTGCTGTGCTGCCTGGGAAAACACCAACCTTTTTCCCCGCAAGGTCTTCGAAGTTGTTGGCGGGTGAATTGGCTTTGACCACAATGCCATCAAAACCATTTTCGGCGGTGATCATGCTTGTGGAAAAGATCATGGCATGTCCACCTGCGTTTTCAAGCTCCTGAAGCAAAGGAACAACAGCCATTTCAATGACCGCATCAATACTCCCTGATACCAAATCCTGTGCCAGGGCATTGCTGGTGGAAATCGATTGTGCATCAACTTCTATGCCTTTATCGGAATAAAAGCCCTGATCAAGTGCAACAAAATGGGTCAGGCTGGAAACCATTGGAAGGTAGCCAACTCTGATTACAGCGTCATTGTCGTCTCTCTTGCATCCGGAAAAAATGATGCAGGCCAACAAAACAATGATCTGTGCCTTAATTTTAAATGTGGTTTTCATCTGTGTAAAGTTTTAAAGTAGGTGTTTTGGGATATAAACCCTGCGCCGACTGATCTGGTCTAATTCCTTTGAACAGCTTATCTACAAATATAAGTTAATTTGCAATAAGTTCCTCATCTGAGAGGAAAAGACCCATAACACGACACTTGGTAAAATAATGTGTTATTTTTGAAAACCATTTATGCAATCAATGATTACCGCCCAGGATATAACACGGGAATTACAAACCCTTGGCAATAAAAAAAAGGCCGCCGGTTTGCAGCGTTTTTTTCAAACCCAACCAGGCGGGTATGGTGAAGGTGATCTTTTTATTGGGGTAAGCGTGCCAACACAACGCAAACTTGCCGGCCGGGTATACCGGCAGGTATCGCCCGGCGAAATTGCACGCCTGCTTGGTTCGGAGATTCACGAAAGCCGGCTTACCGGGGTGTTTATCCTGGTGCTGCAATTTGAAAAGGCAAAGGGGGAGGAGCAGGCCAGGGAACTTGTCAATGTGTACCTTGATAATCTGGAGGGCATCAACAACTGGGACCTGGTTGATTCTTCGGCCTATAAGATCCTGGGTCCGTGGCTGATCGATAAAGACAAAAGCATGCTATACAGCATGGCGCGTTCAAAAAACATGTGGGTGCAGCGTATTGCTGTGACCGGGTGTCTTTATTTTATTCGCAACCATCAATTTGATGACATACTAAGGCTTTCTGAAATGCTGCTTGACCATCCCCACGACCTTATCCATAAAGCCGTAGGCTGGATGCTCAGAGAAGTCGGAAAACGTAATTACCAGGTGGAATACGGCTTTCTGAAGAAACATTACCGGCAAATGCCCCGTACCATGCTGCGCTATGCCATAGAGCAATTCGATGATGAGGTCCGGAAGGGTTTTTTACAGGGCACCATCGTGTAGGTGTAATGATTCCTGGAGGTGAATGCATGTCATCATCTGCTGTCTTTGCGGCGCGCATCAACCGCTGTTTACTCTCCCGGGTAACCAACTGTTTGTGCCAGGACAACCTGTTGAGATGGTTTAAGTTTAAGCACCTTGTGTAAATTTTCCTTGTCGATCGCTGCCCTGACCACCGTGGCAAGTCCTTCCGAAGTACAAAAAAGGTACACATTCTGTGAAATGAATCCGGCATCGACCAGGGAATAAAAATCTTTCCTTTCCGGATTGATGCCCGTTATACGGTCCTGGTCGGAGACAAATATCAAATTCAAGGGGGCTGTTTGGACAAAATCCTGGCCACCGGCATGTTCCCGCAGGTCTTCGTTTCCAAGTTTGATCAGTGCATGATCCTGAGGTTCGTATAAGTACCAACCGCCGGCCGTGATCAGGTAAATGTCGAAATGCTGCCAGTTCCTGGCTGATGGCGCGGTGCGCCGGCCATCTTCACGGTTGATGCCGAAAGCAGCCCACAGGAGATTGGAGAGATCCTGCGGGCTCAATTCGACCGGCTTGTATGTCCGGATGGTCTGTCGCTTATCAAGGGCCTCAAACAGGGGCATTCCACCTGTTCTTTCGGGTTCTGCAAGGGGTATGACCGTGCCTTCCTGTGCAGGTACATTGTTTATTGTCATGATTGCAATAAATAACAGGGTGACTACTTTTTTTTGCATGCTGAATCGTTGTGAAAGAAATTCACTCCTAAAATATTCAAAATAAAAGACTTTTTGTTATCCGGAGCTTAAAAATATATCCGGTAGGTCATCATTGGCATAAAACCCATCTGGTAAGATGTGGTAACCTCCTGGCGTTCATTGTTCCAGTTTTCGGTAAAAATATTCTGACGGTTGGTCATGTTTTGCAGGTCAAGTGCCCATTCCTGGTTGATATTGCGGCCATTGAGCCGGAATGTCACACGGCCATTGAGCCGGAAATAATCCGGATACCGGTTTTCATAGGCCTGGTCCCATTTGTATCTTGCGCCATTCTCAGCTATTGAACGCTCCAGGTCTATTTCGAGATACCGGCTTCCCCCGGCATACACCATCTTGATGTCTAAGGAAAGTAGTGAGCGTGCACCCAGTGCCCATTCATACCCTGTCAGTGCATTGAAAACAAAATTGTTGTTGAATGCCGAGTTGCGCCACACGCCGTCATAACCCCTGTATCCGGCATCAAATACAGAAGCGGTAACCAGGTAATAAAAGCCTTTGTGAAGGAACTTTTCCAGGGTGAGTTCTATGCCTTTGTTCTCACCGGTCCCTTTGTTTTCCATGTTATTAAAACTCCAGAACCTAAAGGCCCCGCCCTGGCTGATCAGCGAAAATTCGGGACGTCGCCAGGC
>PWON01000237.1 GCA_003557385.1 Bacteroidales bacterium
ACAGTTTGATTGCCGTATAAAGATCGTGTTGCTGCATGTGCTCGCTGACCTGGCTTTCCCATGGGGTAACCGCATCACCATTCCAAACGAAAACACCTTTATTGGATGTACCAATCAACAATGCATTCCTTCTGTAAGGCAACAACGCATTAACCTCATTGTCTAGAAACACAGGATCTTCAGAGACAAGGGATACACTGTCATCTTCCAATACCATCAGGCCCCTTTTCCGGTCTATCACATAAAAATGATCTTCCACCCTGAACATAAAACCAAAAGTGCCCTCAGGCTCAATAACCTTTATGGAATCAGCTTCCATAATAAATATGTAATAAAAAGACTGGAAAATGATTCTGTCCCCATCATGAAAAATATTCCATATTTCATCAAAGTAGGCAAATTCAGGAGGAATCATGTGGTTAAGAGAATGCCAGGCCAGCCGGCCGGTGTGATCGGGGGCAAGAAAGCCTAATTCTTCAAAGGCCCCTGCATAAATTGTGTCCCCAATGGCCAAAACCGAACGAACCACCGAGGCATTTGGAACCGAATATACATTCCAGTTGGTACCATCGTATTCAAGAATGCCATCGTTGTTGGCAAAATACATAAACCCACGGCTGGTTTGTGTTACAGACCAGTTTTGTGAGCCTGCATTGTACACAGCACGCTGATGATTTACAATAAAAGGCAGGCCTACATCCTTGATCTGTGCAGTGGAGGTATTAAATATCAGGATCAGAAAAAGCAGTGAAAAATATGTTCCAGGTTGCCCCAACATGATTGGGTGAGCATTCATTGGTAACGGGGGATTTCTTTTACACAAATGACCACTATGGTATTTGCACGCCTTTTGGTGATTCCGCCAGGATTCGAACCTGGGACCCACAGCTTAGAAGGCTGTTGCTCTATCCAGCTGAGCTACGGAACCTTTGATCAATTTTTCTGCCGCAAAGATACGCTTTTGCCATGAAATGCGCAAAACAAGGAAAGGAAAACCATCGGTGTTACCGGCAGTCCGGGTCAAACTTCATGTACCGGGCTGCCATGCCCTGAGTTTTTCCGGGGCAAATGCATGAATCAGCGCCCTGGCCAATACCATGTTGGAATCGACAACCGGCAATCCTTCGAGAAGATGTTCGCCATAAAGGACAGAAAGTTCAGTGCAGGCAAAAACAAGAACTTCGGCACCTCTTCTTTTCAATGACCCTGCCGTTCCGTGCAGAATATCCAGTGCTTTTGCCGAGACTCCCCGGGGAAGGGATTTTATGCCATAGCCGGGATGATACATGGCCGAATGCAATATTTCCTGCTCCCCTTCGCTCACATTGATCACTTCCAGGCCATTTTCAGACAGTATGTCGTATAATCCGGAAAAATAAGTACCACTGGTGCCCAATATCCCTGCGCGCGTTTTTCCTGGATAATTGGTCCGAATAAATTTCCCAACCTCTTTTATCATGTGCAGCACCCCGAGGCGTGAATTGTTGCGTGCAAGCACCTCCATTACAGCATCATAAATTTCGGGAATATGGGCAGTATTGCATGCCATTCCAGCCACCACGGCACCGGCTTGCTCCATTTTCATCAACACAGCGCCAATGGCCAGGCCGGGATTTTCTTTTATCTTCCCCTGTACATATTCACTGCGGTCCCCTATTTCGTCCGGAAAAGAAAACAACACAAATGGAAGGTGTTCCTGGTCATTTGCCGCCAGTGTCTGCGATACCAGCTTGGCAGACAGGTCAATTCCTGCAGCCGGACCCATTCCCCCGACAATGCCGATGGATGTTTTTGTCAATCCCATTTTTTAATGCCTTGCCTCCAGTATCATTTGAACCAGGGTGCCAAATTCCCCGGCCGTTACGCTCGTACCCTCTTGGTAAGTATTCACCCGGTGTACAATGACCAGGTCATGCTCAGGGATGATCAGCATATGATGCCCGCCGGCACCCCTTGCCGAATAAGAACCATCCGGAATTTCCACATAAGGATAATGGGGATAGGTATTGAAATCGCGGGCCACCCACCACATATATCCATAGCCGTCGCTATTGTACAAGGTGGCGTCGGAATGGTACCGTGTACTCTCATATATCCATTCGGCCGGGATCACCTGCCGGTCTTTCCAGCGTCCCTGCCGGAGCATCAGCAGACCGAAACGGGCCAAATCGCGGGCGTCTATGGCAAAAGGATAGGCCGGGTGTATCGATTCTTCGCCTGTGACATACCAGCCATCACCGGGCTCAAACTGTTCCATACCGATGGGGTCGGCAATATCCTCTTTGATTGCCTCAAAAATATCCTTTCCGGTAAGCTGCATAAAGATGGTGCCTGCCGCATTGAAGTCCCAGTTGTTGTAGTACCAGTGTGTACCCGGACGAACCATCAGGCCAACGGGTTTCAGGTCTTTCATCCGTTGCGATTCATAGAGCGCATCATGGTATATGCCCGAGCGCGTCTTCAGCAGGTCGCGGATGGTGGCCGTACGCTCCATGGCAGTCAGGGGCGGGTCGTCATCAATGCCCAGGTCTTCCATCGAAAGATCCAGGCTGATGGTTCCATGGGCAACGTAATTGCCAAACAGGGCACTCAAAAAGCTTTTACGTATTGAATGCGTCATGAATTTTTTGTCTACTTCGCCCCATTCATCCACGATCATGCCATCGGATATGATCATCACCGCAGCTGTGTTGATGGTGCCGGAATATTCCCTGGCCTGATCCAGCAGCCTGGAGCTGAACCCAAGGTCTTCGGGGGCAACGGCTTTTTCCCATTGTTCGCCGGGAAACCTTTCAATAGTAGAACAGGCAGCTGCAACAAAAAGAAAAAAGGCTAGAAAAGAACATTTAATCATTTTCTGAAATCGTTTTTTCATAATCATCGTGTTTTATTGATGTAAAAATTCCTTCACCATGTGAAGCGGGATCGCTTCCACCCGGTTGCCCTGGTTCCCCGTCATGCCCACGGCCATAAACAGGGCATTGTATATGGCTTCCTGGGTGGCCTCCTCCACGGCCTGGAAAAGTGTGTTCATTGCATGGTTATCGACCAGCGCGGGCATATTTTTAATGTGTCCCTGTCCGCCATGCGGAAAGGTATAGGCGGTTGAAAAAGCAATGGCAAAATCACCCGAAGAATTTGACATATAATTGGTGGTGCGGCCCATGCCCATGAAGGATCTTTTGGCCATCCTTTTCAGGTTACGGTCTGAAAGGGGCGCATCAGTGGCGATGATGATCATGGCGGAACCGTCTTCTTCCCCTTCAAATTTTTCTTCTTGTGGCTCCCTGACAAAAGGTTTCCCATGTATATACAGGATCCGGCCAAAATTCGACTGGACCAGTACACCCACTGTATAGACATGTCCGTCAATGGGAACGGTCATCCGCGATGCCGTACCAATGCCGGATTTCCAGCCAAAACTCGTGGTACCTGTGCCCGCGCCCACACTTCCCTCCTTTACAACACCTGCTTTGGCTGATTCTATTGCCCCAATCACGTCGCCGGCAGTTACATGCTGGCCCCTGATATCATTCAAAAAACCATCATTGGTCTCTCCAACCAGGGCATTCACCGAACGCACCCCTTCGTTGCCTTCCAGCCGGAGCATATATCCTACCACCGCATCGACCGCAGTGCCAACATTCAGCGTATTTGTCAATACGATGGGGGTTTCAATATTCCCCAATTCTTCCACCTGGAGCGATCCGGCCATCTTCCCGAAACTGTTGAAGCAATAGATGGCCGCAGGCACCTTTTGCTGAAACAGGTTGCCGCCGTGAGGCAAAATGGCAGTAACCCCAGTCCTGATATGGTTGCCCTCAATACGTGTGACATGGCCAACCTTCACACCCGGCACATCGGTGATCATGTTCAATGCACCGGGACTGAGCACACCCACCTGAAGCCCCAAATCAAGGGCCCTGCGCCGCTC
>PWON01000077.1 GCA_003557385.1 Bacteroidales bacterium
CCAAAACCGTTTTCGCCCGACAGTGACAATCAAGTTACAAAGAAGCTGCCTGGAAGCGAACAAAGCAAAAAACCAGAAACCGATTCGTCACACAATGATGATGAGCGGCAATCTATGTCAACTGATATTGCTGCAGAAGATGACACTGAAAAACAGGGCGAACAAAACGATACTGATGGCGCGACCAAAACCCGAATTGAGAGCACTGAGTCAGCTACACCGGAATGGGAGCATGAACTCGCTACTGCAATAGACGAAGTGGTTAAACAGTTTGAAGATGATGGACTACTAGATTCAGACACTGTGAGTATGCAGATACTAAGAATCAAGACATCGTCAGCAAAAATTGGAACAGAAGAGTGTATACGCAAAGGATTAAGCGCAAGAATACTCAAGCGTTCAGAAGCTAAACGCGATTCAGAATTGCCCGTGTTTAAAGCGGTATGCCTTGTCTTGCAGGATACGCATCAAGATATTTTTAGAGTGAGCACTCGAAGAAAAGCTGCTCTTAGAATTGCCGAAGAAAAGGTCAGAAAACATCTTGATTCTAAAAAATCATAAGTATTTACAACCAGCCTACGCCAATCCGCTGCCACAAGCATAATGCTGGCTCATCAGCAGTAACATCAATAAGAATAATTACTTTGTAATCTATATCACATATGATGTGCTAGATATAAGCTATACTGCGCCAATAGATTATCGCGAGTTTTAATATATAACCCAAAAAGGAGTAACGCATGAACGCACTACTTGTGGTGGCGAGCAGACATGGCTCTACGACAGAGATCGGTGATATCGTTGATCGAGAATTAGCTAAAAACGGCGTTGAGGTGGAACGCTATACGCCAGATAGTGTCGCATCGGTCAGTGGCTATGACGCGGTTATTATCGGCAGCGGTGTCTATGCCAGCCGTTGGCTGAAGAGTGCGCGGTCGTTTATCGATAAGTACCACGAACAGTTAGTCGATATGACTGTCTGGCTGTTTTCGAGTGGGCCAACGCAAGACGAGCCAATCGAAGACACGAGCAAGTTTGCGGCGATTGATGACATTATCCAGAAGGTGCAGCCCAGCGAGCACAGAGTATTTGCAGGGAATATTGACAAGTCCAAGCTGAATCTAGGCGAAAAGGCCATCATTAAAATGGTCAAAGCTCCCTACGGTGATTTCCGAGACGAGACTGCTATCAAAGAGTGGACAGCGGATATATCGAAACAAATCAGCAAGTAATTCTCAGGTCATGTGTCGCGAGCGCATCGTATACTGATAAATACTTGATGCGTCAAGTAATTGTTTGGTATAACTAGATGCACTAAGCAATCGAGGCAATATTTTCGTGATGCGACACATGTATCACTCTAGAAACAATACGAAAAATGACGTACGCACGACATACTTCGCCGATTTGGCATTTACCTATACATTCATTCCCTGGCGATGACCAGTATTCTCTGGCTGAATATGAGAGAGCGGTATTTGGCGGCTATGTTAGCTCCATAAGCACGTTGTTTGCGGCAGCCAATGTCTTGGATATCTCTATCGATGACGAGACATTTGAGCGATCCAAACGTGCAGCCTCGGCAGCAGGACTGATTGATGATTTTTTAGATAATGGGTCGGATATCAACAGTGCAAACGAGCTATATCAGCAACAACTAAATAGATACCAGACTGATGACCATGTAATGCCAGACGTAGTTGACGTTGGCGATGTTGACGAGCGATTACCTGTTGCGATTGACCTATTGCATAATAGCACGGCCGATTTGTCTGAGAAGCAGCGCAGTGAAGCGATAGCTGCTGCTGCGCGTATAGGCGCTTTGGCTGTAGAGAAGTCGCAGTGTGACAATGTGCATGCCTATCAGGGACTTCTGGTTGCAGAAGCTGTTGATACTGCCGCATTGATCGGCGGGATGGCATCCGAAAAAGTGAAAGCGCATCGTCAAACAGATCGGTTTTTGCAGTGGTGTTCGAGTGCGCTGATGTTTGCCATCATGGCAGATAGCTTGCGCGATCTCGGAGACGATTATCGTTCGGGGCGAACTAATGTCTATCCATCGATTAGCGCGAAGCGGGCATTATTCTCAGCTACTCGGAAGTCAGCGAAATTTTTATACCGTGGATCCGGGCAACGCCAGATGACCATGGCAGCGCTTGCTGCCCGCAGGAAGTTTTCGATGCTGCCGACAAAGTACGCGCTTAGCCATAAGTATCTCCAAGATTAAGTTGCTTTGTCGTGAACATATTGCTCATTCATCAATGCGGTCGGCTATGACAACGAGGCGGTCTTCGTAAATGCTGAGCTCACTATTCCAGTGTCCGCTGCAGGTGATGAGTGTAAGTCTGTCGTATGAGGTTATCGTTGGATTTACGCCAATTTAGGCGGCTTTGCCCAGGGTGCCACGCTTGGACTTGTCGCCCTCGATGTAGAATGCAATCTTAGTGAAGATATCTAGCACGAGATAAAGTACTGTTGCCGTGTATGCAGTTATGAGTGCGTAGCCCTCAGGTGCTAGCAGGAATACGACCGGGAAAGCTGTCCATCCTGCGAGGATGTATTTTAGTACGAAGCCTTTGTTTTTGGACTTGACGGTGAAGATCTTGTAGAGCAATACAATGTAAGCAATTGTGCTGACAGCGAACATTGATACCATAGCTGCGCCTTCGTAAACGGCAGCGAGCGTACCAGTAATCATGACTACTACGATAAGGTAGATTAACGTTGCGATAGCCCCGGTCTTAAGCTTGAGGGATTTGCCTATCTCATACATCAGTAGGCTACAGCTAAGCGCATAAAACAACCAGCGTGTGTAATAGACCGCCTCGGAAGATGTCGACTCAATCGTAATGAAACTACCCTCGTGCATGACGAGATATGACGCGACAGTGACGAGGCTTACGAGAAATGCTGTGTTAAACGACACCTTGTGGGTTGCTAAAAAATATAGGGCGCTTAGGCTAAACAGTCCTGCGCCAATGAGAAATAGTGTTTCCATGTTCTTCCTATCCTTTTATTGTTGTGATTACAATTTTTAGTATATTGTCGGTTCGTTTTTTTTGCAATCATAGCTGTTAATACTTGCCTCATTACTTGGCATTTTGTGAGTATATATTTGTCGATAAAATGTTTGTTACAATAGCTTGCGATGGTAAATGAAAAATTCGAGGTATTTTCTGGCCCTATGGCCAGCGGAAAAACACGTGCTGCGATACAGCGGGCCAACGAGCTCGAAAGGCTTGGTTTGTCAGTGGTGTGCCTAAAGCCAGACTTCGAGCTGCGAGATAATGGCTTGAACTCACGGAACGGTCTGCAGCGCTCCGCGATTGGTGTTCAATCGCTCGGTCGGGCTGCGACGTTAAAAGAAGTCGAGCTGGCGGATGCGGTCATTATTGATGAGCTGTTCTTCTTCAACGGCAAGCTGATCGATAACACCGTTGACACTACTAGTGATTGGTTGAGTGCCGGCAAGCTACTTGTCGCCACTACGCTCGACTACTCTGCGATGGGTGAACTCATGAGCGTGTATGAACGTATTGTCGATGAGCACCATCCACGCATCATACAGTGCCTGGAAGCTGAGTGCCGCAATCATGATGAGGTGGTTCAGGCCACCCGAACGCAGATAATTGAGCAAGCTACTGGATGCATTATCCGCGAAGGTCTGTCTGAGCTTGTGCCAGAGGATCCCAATACCCCCATCTACGAATACCGACCCGTCTGCCTGGATTGTTTCACCACTTAGGCAATGTTGATACAATAGATAGTAACGAGTAAGTGATTATATAACTAGAGGTGGTGGTTTTATGAGTATGAATATTCGAAGGATTGGTGCCGTTGGTGTATCTATGGCAGCCGCAGCTATTTTGTTGTTGTCTGCCCTACCACTGCATGCCCAAAATGTTGAAGA
>PWON01000115.1 GCA_003557385.1 Bacteroidales bacterium
ACTACTAACTACTAACTACTAACTACTTCTTAAAATTCTGCCCACCCACCAAACCCTCCGGCCTTAGGTCCGAGACCTACCTCCGCGCACCCTGAAGGTTGCGCATCATTTGTGCCATTTTCCCTTTGCCACCCGAAGATACCATACGCATCATCTTCCTGGTATCCTCAAATTGCTTCACCAGTTTATTCACTTCCTGTATCTGTGTTCCTGCCCCGCTGGCGATCCGTTTTCGCCTGCTCCCGTTGAGGATGGCGGGATTTTCCCTTTCTACGGGGGTCATGGAATAAATAATCGCCTCGATCCCTTTGAATGCATCATCTTCCAGGTCAACGTCCTTGATGGCCTTACCCATACCCGGGACCATCCCCATGAGGTCCTTTACATTGCCCATTTTCTTTATCTGCTGTAATTGCGAAAGGAAATCATTAAAATTGAACTGATTCTTTGCCAGTTTTTTCTGAAGCTTCCTGGCTTCCTCCTCGTCAAATTGTTCCTGGGCTTTTTCCACCAGAGATACAATATCCCCCATGCCCAGGATCCTGTCTGCCATCCGGCGTGGATGAAATACGTCAATGGCATCCACCTTTTCCCCAATACCGACAAATTTTATGGGTTTGTCCACCACAGAACGGATGGTCAGGGCAGCCCCTCCGCGGGTGTCACCATCCAGCTTGGTCAATACCACCCCTTCGTAATCCAGCCGTTCGTTAAAAGCTTTGGCTGTATTCACCGCATCCTGTCCTGTCATGGAGTCTACCACAAACAGGGTCTCCTGCGGATTGAGGGTTTTTTTCAGGGAGGCGATCTCGTCCATCATTTGCTGGTCAATGGCCAGGCGTCCTGCCGTATCGACCACCACCACCTGATGCCCCATTGTTTTGGCATGGGCTACGGCCTTTTTAGCAATGCCCACAGGATCTTTCCCGTCTTTTCCGTCTTCGCCGGCAAACACTTCAACATCAATCTGACCACCAAGCACCTTTAGTTGCTCAATAGCAGCCGGGCGATATACGTCGCAAGCCACCAGCAAAACCTTTTTTCCTTTCTTTGCCTTGAGATAATTGGCAAGTTTGGCAGAAAAGGTTGTTTTACCGCTCCCCTGCAATCCTGCAATAAGCATAATGGCCGGGCTTCCCTTCAGGTTGATTTCTTCATGGGTTGATCCCATCAGTTCGGTAAGTTCTTCGTGGACCACCTTTACCATCAGCTGCCCGGGAGAAACCGCGGTCAGCACATTCTGACCCAGGGCTTTTTCTTTAACCTTTTCCGTGAAGGATTTTGCAATTTTGAAATGAACATCCGCATCCACAAGGGCTCGCCTTACATCTTTCAGGGATTCAGCCACATTCACTTCCGTGATGTGCCCCTGACCCTTTAACACCTTAAACGCCTTCTCTAACTGATCATTAAGATTATCAAACATATCCCAAATATATTTTTGGCAAAAATACCATTTATTCTGCTATTTTCACAAAAAAGCCCCCGGCAGCCATGCACGATCATTTGCATTGTCATGCTCTTTGATTTTTGTTACCTTTGCGTTGTCGCTTTGAAGGCTGGCAGGATGGAAAATGAAAAAAAAGACAACTTGAGCGTACCCTGGCAGGTAAACAAGTATGAATCGTGCCCTCATCAAAAGGGTGCCACGTACTTTGACGTCGATGATTTTGAAGAGATCATCGACTATTACCTTGCTGCAGGTTCCTATAAGCAATCACTTCAAGCGGCAGAAGCCGCCTGTGATATGCATCCCACATCCATCCCCCTGATGCTGAAAAAAGCCCAGTTGCTGGCCACTTTCAATAAAGAAGACCACGCCCTGGAACTTTTGGCCACCCTTGAAAACCTTGACCCCTCCAATAATGATGTCGTGTTGACAAGGGCTGCCATTTATTCTCAGCTCAAGGATTATCAAAAAGCCATTGAGGAATACAGCAAAGCCATTGTGGGCGCAGAAGAACCGGATTTTGTATACTGCAACATTGCCATTGAGTACGAAAACCTGGGGAATTTTGACAAGACCCTCGAATACCTTGATAAAGCATTGCGCGTAAATCCCGACAACGACCTGGCCATTTACGAAGCAGCCTATTGTTTCGACCTGTTGTCGCTTACCGAAGAAGGCATCACTTTTTTCCTGCAGCTCATCGACAGAAACCCCTACAGTAAGGAGGCGTGGTTTAACCTGGGGGTATCCTACATCAATGCCGGACTATACGAAAAAGCACTGGATGCCTTGGAATATTCACTGGCCATTGACCACCGGCACGAGCATTCATGGTTTCATAAGGGGTACACCCTGAGCCTGTTGCACCGTTACCAGGAGGCCATCGTGGCATATCAGGAATCGATGTCCGAAGACGATAATGATCCCATGAAACACTATTACATCGGGGAGTGCCATGAAAAACTGGAAGACTACCACAATGCCAGAACCTGCTATCTGAACAGCATACGCATTGACCCGGAACTGGCCGATGCATGGGTGGGCATCGGGGTCTGCGATCTTGAAACCGGGGACGCTTCGCGGGCAATCAGGCATTTGAAAAAGGGGCTTTTGCTTGACCCTGAAAATGTAAACTACCTTTGTTTGCTGGCCAACACCTATTTTACCCTGGGTCAACATGATCAGGCATGCGGCACCTACGAAAAAGCCATTCAGGCCGATCCTGAAGATGAAGAAACCTGGCTGGAGTTCGCCGAAGCATTGTCGAATTTTGGCCATTGGGAGCAGGCACAGAAATTGCTGACCAGGGGTATGGAAAGCCTTCCCGGCCGGACCAGCATCATGTATTTCATGGCCGCCATTCTGTTTTTTTCCGGAAAAAAACAAGAGGCCGCTTTTTTCCTGGAGGAGGCCTATGACCACGATGCGGAGGGATTACATACCCTGAAGACAAGGCTGCCGAAACTAAAGGATAACCTTGCTTTTCTTGAAGCCCTTGACAAACTGTCTTAACGAGAAGTTGTTTCAGCCAACATGTTTAAAATAATTCAATATGCTTGATTTGTTACCCGGAAGAGAAGCCAAGCCAAGAAATTCAGGCGTTACCATGGTCATGGACAAAGGCATCGGTATTCGTGAAGCGCAGGATCTTGCAGAAACCGCCGGACCCCTGATTGACTTTTTAAAACTTGGTTTTGGCACCTCTTATGTCAGCCAAAAGGTAAAGGAAAAAGTAAAAATCTACCAATCGCACAATATTAAGGTTTACGTTGGCGGCACCCTCCTGGAAGCATTTCTTGTCCGCGGACAGTTTGAAGACTACCTGCATTACATTGACAACCTGGGCTGTGATGCGGCAGAAGTTTCTGACGGCTGCATTAAACTGTCATCAGAGGAAAAATGCCGGATCATTGAACAGCTGACTAAGCATTACACTGTGGTATCGGAAATAGGTGCCAAGGAAGCCGGGATCATTATGGAAGCAGAAGAATGGATCTCGTCTATGAGGAATGAACTGGATGCCGGCAGCAGTTTTGTAATCGGGGAAGCCCGTGAAAGCGGCACCGTAGGCATTTATGGAAAAAACGGAAGTGCCGATGTGGCGCTGATAGAGCAAATACTGGAGCACATACCGGCAAAAAAAATAATCTGGGAGGCTCCGCTCAAACAGCAACAAACCTGGTTTATCCGCTTGCTGGGTGCCGGGGTAAACCTGGGGAATATTGCCCCCACCGAAATTGTGGCGCTGGAAACGCTCCGGCTTGGCCTCCGGGGAGATACCTTCTTTGATTTCCTTCCGGAAGATTTCAAAAAATTCAAACTCTAGTGTCGTGTCAATGCCATGGCACCAGATACTTGCAAAGGATGGCCCGGAAGGGGCGTAAAAGCATACAAAACAGCCAAAAGCCAAAAGCCAACAGCCAAAAGCCAA
>PWON01000025.1 GCA_003557385.1 Bacteroidales bacterium
CAGAATACCTGACTGCCCAGCACTTGCAGGAATATGTTTACGAACTTGAGGAGCCCCTGGTATTTCACAATTATTTTTATGTGGGGGTTGATCCGCAACACTCCAGCAACCATCCCTCCACACTGATGAAACGGGTGAATTTCGGTCAGGGTTATTCCTTCAGTGGCACGGCCGGGAACTGGAATCCGCATAATGACGGCCAGGAGGGCTCTTTCGCATATTTTACCGGTATTTATGTTTCACAAAACAGCGAAACCAAGGACCTTACCGGTTTATCCCCGGCCCCAATGCTGCAAAACCTGCTGGAGCAGCCCGGCGGACACTACGCTGAAAATAAAATCCAGCCATTGGCCGCACCGGGCATTTTGCCGGACAGTTATAACTTATACCGGAACAATGAGCTCATCCATACTGCGGGGGTTGAAGAAGAGATGACCTTTACCGATATCCTTGAAGATGAAGAAGGCTTTTTCAGGTTTTATGCCACCGCAGTCTATGAAAATACCGCATCCGGACCATCCAATACGGCATACCTGTTAAAGGCCGGCGAATGCGAACAGGTCCTGGACCAATGGCCGCATGAAGAAATTTTTTCCGCCGATTTTGACGATACCTGCTGGATCACCTATGCTACAGATAACGGCGGATGGGAGTTAACAAACGTTTATGAATCTGATGCGGGGGATCTTGCCCCATTTGCAGGAGAGTCCTTTTATGTTTTGGAGAATGTTGCCGGAACCTCCATAGACCAGTGGCTGATCACCCCGGTAATGGATTTCAGCAACCTGGAGAAACCGGCCCTGCGTTTTGTATTCAACAGTTTTATCGAAAGCCAGGAAACTTACGGACACCTTGCCCTGCTGGCAAGCACAGGCAATGAATCTTTTGTGAAGCTCTGGGACAATCGCCGGCATCCTGACTTTGACCCATTATCAAACGATCTTCAATGGCTGCAAACCACTTTAAACCTGGAGCGGTTTGGCCACGAAAACAATGTGCGCCTGGCTTTTCAATACATCGGACAACAGACGGGCTTTTTTGCCATCGACCAGATCCAGGTGCTGAACGCAGCCAACATCACCTACCAGTTGAATGTGAGTGTCACCCCGGATTATGCAGGCACCGTCACGGGACAGGGCAGTTACCTGGCTGGCGAAACCGTGAGGCTTCAGGCTTTTCCGAATGTAACCTACAGCTTTGATGCATGGCTCAATGGAGGCACCGTCATCGGCAACGAAGAGGAGTTGTGGTTTAGCATGCCGGGTACCAACAAATCGCTAACGGCAAGGTTCGGAGATTATCCAACCGATTTGGAAACTATCCCGGACGATGATTCCATCCGTATTTTTCCGAACCCGGCCAAGGACCAAATAATGGTGCATTTTGGTACAGGCATGCCACCGGTTTCACTTAAACTGGTGAACATCCAGGGGCAGATAAGCCAACGTATCGACCTGCCGGATATATATCCCGGCAAAGAGGTTATGATGCCGGTCGGACATTTGCCTGCGGGGATGTACTTCATACACATTCAAGGCCCGGACACCAATGAAATATTAAAGGTGATAGTATCTGAATAACAATGCTTAAGAAGTTTATCATCAAAAGACTCCGCTAAATTTCATCATATAAAACAAGCGTGTTTACGTTTTTTTTCTTTAATTTGGAAGTTCGTTTCGCCGTGAAAAAACCGTATTATCGGCGCATTTCCTGAATCAAACATTTGTTTTTCAGACAATTAGAAAAATAAAAAACCTAAAAAAATGTCTATCAAACAGAAGACGCTGGACCTGAAGCAGCGGATGCAAAATGCTTTGCAGGGCGGCGGGGCCAAGGCCATTGAAAAACAAATGGCCATGGGCAAGATGACGGCGCGTGAGCGCATCATTACTTTGCTCGACCCCAATTCCTTTCATGAATATGACCTATTTGTGGAGCATGCCGCCAAGGATTTTGACATGGACAAAAAGCATCTGCCCGGCGATGGGGTCATCACCGGGACGGGAACCATCAACGGGTTCCCTGTTTGCATCTATGCCCAGGATTTTACCGTGGCAGGAGGTTCCCTTGGTCTGATGCATGCCAGGAAAATCGGAAAGATCATGGATCATGCCATGAAACTGAAAATCCCCATCATCGGCATCAACGATTCCGGCGGTGCACGCATCCAGGAAGGGGTTAACTCGCTGGCCGGTTACGGCGAAATTTTTTACCGCAACACCCGGGCATCGGGGGTGATTCCACAGATCTCGGTAATCCTTGGGCCGTGTGCCGGCGGTGCGGTATATTCCCCAGCCCTCACCGATTTTGTGTTTGTGGTAGACAAGATCTCAAAAATGTTCATTACCGGCCCTGAAGTGATCCGGTCGGTACTTGGCGAAGAGATCAGCATGGAGGAACTTGGCGGAGCAAGGGTACACAGTGAGATCACCGGAAACGCACATTTCTTTTCTGAAAGCGAAGCAGAATGTTTCCAGAAGATCAAAAAACTGATGTCTTTTATCCCGTGGAGCAACAAAAGGAAGGCTGCCCCCTTCCCGAAAAAGGCCCCAAAAACAAAACAATACCGCATTGATAACATTATCCCCACCGACCCCCGCGAACCATATGATGTCAGGGATGTGATCAAAGCCATCAGCGACGACAGCGACTTTTTTGAGGTTCAGGAAATGTATGCTGCCAACATGGTGGTTGGATTTGGTCGCCTGAACGGGGAAACCGTGGGTTTTGTGGCCAACCAGCCACTGATTCTTGCAGGCGTGCTTGATGTGGACTCCTCCGACAAGGCCGCCCGGTTTATCCGGTTCTGTGATGCATTCAACATCCCTCTTGTTACGCTGGTTGATTTGCCGGGTTATTTGCCAGGCATTGACCAGGAACATGCCGGGGTGATCCGTCACGGCGCCAAGATCCTCTATTCATACAGCGAGGCAACCGTGCCCAAATTAACGATCATTTTACGCAAAGCCTACGGGGGAGGGTACATTGCCATGTGTTCAAGACACCTGAAAGCCGATTTTGTGTTTGCCTGGCCCACGGCTGAAATTGCCGTGATGGGACCCGAAGGTGCGGCAAACATCATCTTCCGCCATGAGATCATGAATTCTGCCAATCCCGAAGAAACAAGGCAAAGAAAGGTGGATGAATACAAGAAAAAATTTGCCAACCCTTACGTGGCTGCGGCCCATGGATATATTGACGCGGTCATTGAACCGGCAGAATCCAGGAAGTTCCTGTTGCATGCGCTGGAGATATCTGCCGAAAAAGACGAAAAAGGACCGGAGAAGAAACATGGCATACCGCCTTTTTAGAAGTAGTTAGTAATTAGTATTTAGTAATTATTGATTAGTTGTTATTATTTGGTTTTTGGTCGTTTTTTTGGTTGATTGTTAATTTAGTTAGAATATGAAAAAGGTCAGGGTGCGGAAAAAGGATTTGATTTCGCTGGTGGTGGATGATGTGGTGTATTCCACCAAACCCAATAAGATGCACCGCTTGCGAAAACCCTACAAACCTGATAATCCGAATATTGTTATATCATTTATGCCGGGGAATATCCAGAAGGTCTTTGTGCGGAAAGGTCAGCAAATAAGCGAAGGGACCGAGTTGTGCATTCTGGAGGCCATGAAGATGAAAAATGTGATTTTGTCTCCAATCAACGGCATCGTAAAAAAAGTAAACATCAAGGAAGGGGACATTGTTCCCAAAAACCATTCCCTGGTGGAGCTGAAACAGGCAAAATGACCCATCTGTTATTTGCTAGCCACAACAAGCATAAGGTTGAAGAAATCAGGGCCATACTCGGTCCTGATTTTTC
>PWON01000151.1 GCA_003557385.1 Bacteroidales bacterium
ATCATCACCGGTTTTTTAAGGAGCCTGGCGACAGACAAAGGATTGCAGGAAATGGAAGACCTGTTTTATAATAATCACCATGATGTATATGTGTCATATTGATAATGGACGGCATGATGGTGTCTTACATATGATTAATCATGTTTAAATAAATACCGGATTATGCAAAAGATTGTTTTCATGAAGATGTTTGTGCTGCTTGGTATGTTGGCCGGGGGTGTTTCAACCGGCATGGCACAAGCGGAAATACTGTTAAGCCTCGACAGTGCCCGGCATTATGCCCTGGAGCACAACAGGAACCTGATGAATGCCGGACTGGCTGTTGATGAGGCAGAGGCACGCCTGAAGGAAACCATTGCCCAGGGCTTGCCCCAGGTAAATGCCACCGTCGATTATTCAAACTTTTTCGGATCTACCGCAACGCTGGGGGCAATGCCCGGATTTGAAATAGAATTCAACCCGACCTCCAACCTCGTTGTATCGGTAAGCCAGCTTGTATTCAGCGGAAGCTATATTGTGGGCATCCAGTCGGCAAAGCTGTACAAGGAGATTACCCAAACCTCGAGGGAACAAAGCGAAACAGATATCCTGGCTCAGGTAACACAGGCCTACTATCTTGGCCTGATCTCACAAAAGCATCGGGATCAGATGGCTGCCAATCTCGAAAACCTAAAGGCCCTGCTTGAAAAGACCAGGGCCATGGTGGATGTGGGGATTGCCGAGGAAGTGGACTATGACCAGCTGTCCGTTCAGGTGGCAATGCTCGAAGATGCTTTGCGGGCTGCAGGCCGGCAGGTAAAACTTGCCCTGAACATGCTGCGTTTGCAAATGGGTTTGCATGCCGACACCCCCCTGGTGCTCACCGATGCACTGGATAATATTGTGGAGCGCACAGATTTTGAGGGCAGCTTGATTAAACCTTTTTCCATAGAGCAAAACCCCGGTTACAGGATGATGGCCCTGCAGACCAACCTGGCAGAAAAACAGGTGGATATGGAAAGAGCCGCGTATTTGCCGACCCTTGCCGGTTTTTACAATTTCACCGAAAAGCTGCTTAAACCGGAGTTCGACATTACCCCAAACCATGTGATCGGCCTCAACCTGAGCATTCCGGTGTTTTCGAGCGGGGTCAGACAGGCCAGGGTCAACCAGGCCAGGATCAATTTAAAGATGGCTGAAAACCAGAAAGACCTGCTGTATGAACAATTGTTGATCCAGGAAAAACAATTGAGGTACAATCTGAACAATGCCCTGGAACAATACGAAAGTCAAAAAAACAACATGCGGGTGGCCCGGAGGGTGTATGACAACATCCACGACAAATACCAGCAGGGCCTGGTATCAAGCCTTGACCTGACCACGGCCAACAACAACTACCTGCAGGCCGAAAACAGCTATATTTCTGCCACACTTCAGTTGCTGGAGGCCCACCTCGACATGGACAGGCTGCTGAATGCTTTGTAAGCAAGCCTGTTGCAAAAAGGGACGAATGTTGATAATAACTGTAACAATTTAATATATAAGACAATGAATAATAAAACAATGTGTTTAATTTCTGCCCTGGGCATATTCTTTTATGCTTGTTCAGGTCCGGGGGAGTCGTCATACATGGCGGACAATGACGACGGGGTTGAGCCCGTTCGTGTGATGGAACTGGATTACAGTACGATTGCCAGGGGTGTTACATACACAGCCCACTTGCAAGCCTATGATGAGGTGCACCTTGCGCCGGCTGCGCCCGGCCGTGTGGAAAAAATTCATGTCGACATCGGCGGCCGGGGTTCAAAAGGACAGTTGCTGGTGGAGATGGACAAAACACAGCTGCACCAGGCCAAGGTCCAATTGCAAAACATTGAAACCGATTTCCGCAGGCTCGACACACTGCGCAAGGCCGGCAGTGTGTCGCGTCAACAGTATGACCAGGTTCTTACCCAATATGAACTGGCCAGGTCGAATGTGGATTTTTTGCGTGACAACACCCGTTTGCTTGCCCCTTTTCCGGCCACCGTGTCTGAAAAGTATTTTGAAAACGGCGAAATGTTTTCGGGTGCTCCCAATACGGCGGCCGGCAAAGCCGCGGTATTGTCGCTGGTGAGCACAGACCGTTTAAAGGCCATTGTGCATGTTGCCGAACGGTATTATCCATACATACAGCCAGGCATGGAGGTAAAGATCCGAACCGATGTGTATCCGGGCATGGAGTTCAGGGGGGAGGTGTCGAGGATATATCCCACCATTGATCCTGCCACACGCTCATTCAGACTCGAAATACTGGTTCCGAACCAGGAGGAAAAATTAAGACCGGGCATGTTTGCCCGGGCAAGCATGGCGCTTGAGGAGGTGGAGGCTTTTGTTGTTCCCTCCCTTGCCGTGTTAAAACTTCAGGGATCCAATGAACGCTATATTTTTCTGGAAGAAGACGGACAAGCCAGGAGGGTAGTGGTTGAAATCGGGGAGCGCTATGACGACAAGGTGGAACTGGTTTCCGAAGAGGTTTCGCCCGGCGACAGGCTTATAGTTGCCGGACAGGCGCGCCTGCTCGATGGGGTTGCCGTGCGCATTACAGACTGAAATGCACTATTGCAATGATTGTTAAGCTTTAATTCTATCACCATGAGTATATATAAAAATGCCGTGAACAAACCCATTACCACCCTGATGGTATTTACTGCGGTGATCGTAATGGGTCTGTATTCACTCCGGTACATTCCTGTGGATTTGTTTCCGGAAATGGATCCTCCGTTTATTTCCGTGATCACCACCTGGCCCGGGGCCAATGCCAGCGACGTGGAAACCAATGTGACCAGGCCGCTTGAAGACAGTTTCAATACAGTGGATAACCTGAAAGAGATCACGTCCACGTCAAGTGACAACCTTTCGGTGATCAGCCTTGAGTTTGACTGGGATGCCGATTTGAACGAAGCATCAAACGACGTAAGGGATGCCATTGACCTGCTTTTTGCCGCCCTTCCGGATGAGGTCAGCCGGCCCACCATTTTCAAGTTCAACATGAGCATGATCCCCATTGTATTTTATGCCATTACCGCAGAGGAGAGTTACCCGGGCCTGGATAAGATACTGGAGGAACGGATCGTCAACCCCCTTAACCGCATTGAAGGAATTGGTTCAGTGATGCTTGTGGGTTCGCCCCAACGAAGGATCTATGTGGAGGCAGATCCCGTAAAACTGGAAGCCTACAACCTGACCATCGAACAGATCGGAAATGCCATCCAGGCTGAAAACATGAACATGCCGGCCGGGAATGTGAAAATGGGCATGATAGATTACCAGTTCAGGATCCAGGGCGAATTTGCCGAAAGCTATGAATTGAATGACCTGGTTGTGGGTTATTCCCGGGGAAGCTCTGTGTTATTGAAGGATGTGGCCACAGTAAGGGACACCCTCAGGGACAGGGCGTTCGAAGAACGGATTGATGGGCGGCAGGGGGTGCGCATGTTCGTCATGAAGCAATCGGGAGCCAACACAGTGCGCATTGCCCAGGAGATCCGCAGCGCCCTCACGGAACTGGAGAAAGAATTGCCCCCGGATGTGCAAATCCAGGAGATCCTCGATACATCTATGTTTATCAGGAACTCAATAAGCAACTTGTCGCGGACCCTGTTGTTTGCCTTGCTCTTTGTGGTGCTGGTTGTCTTGTTTTTCCTTGGCAAGTGGCGGGCCACTTTCATCGTGATGCTCACCATCCCCATATCGTTGATCGTTTCATTTATCTACCTGTTTTTAACCGGGGGGTCGCTGAACATCATATCGCTGGCCTCGCTGTCCATTGCCCTGGG
>PWON01000049.1 GCA_003557385.1 Bacteroidales bacterium
GACCGGTTGTGAATGTAAAAAGTGCCCAATAATTCCCCGTCGGCAGAGTAGATCTCGCTTGCCAGGTTGCTTTTTGGGTTTTCCAGCTCCTCAAAAGAGGGCATAAAACCCCAGAGTCCGAGCGATATGGTGAAAAACAGCAGAAACACCAGGACAACCGGCCCAGAAAACAACAACCAGAAGCCCAGGGTGTATTTGCGTGTTTTTGTTTTATTCTTATGCATGGATGCGCTGATTTGTAAAAAAACGTATTGCCGGCCTGTTTATTATTTTTTTCTGATGCGGATGCCCACATACGAAACCCCTTCCAGCTGTTCATGCCGCATGCCCTGATAAATCCTGAACTGATAGGTGCCGCCGGTGGGGAACCACACGTCGTCGCGAAATAAAAAGCGGTTGGTGCGGGTATTCCCAAACCCCCTGCCTGTCCATTGCCCTCTTCTGTTGGCAAGCAGGCACTCCAGTGTGTCACGAATCACCCGCTTGTCGGGGAATTCTATTTCCATGAACAGGAACAGGTTGCTGTAGGCATAATCCGTGGTATTCCGGACATCCAGGTACAGTGCATGCAATGACAAGGTATCTTGTATATCCACATCAAAATGGATGCCATCCTTGTAATGCCAGCCATCGGGGGGAATGCTTTGTTTTTGCCGGTAGACCACCCCTGACTGGCACGCCCAGATAAAGGAAATGCACAGGCTGAAAAAGATGATCCGATACAATGTGGCTGATTTCATGTCAAGCTGTGGCGGTTATTCCTGCGACGGATTTTTGTGCCCTTTCCCTTTTTTCCTGCGGCGTTTGCTTTTTTTATTTTTGCGGGGTTTGTCAAATCGCGTAAGGCTGTCTTCGAGGTTGTTCTTGTCTGACTGGTAATCTGGGGTAGGGCTTGTATCGGAGAACAATTCTTCCGCGGCCAGGTCATCGGGCTGCTTGTTGCCTGCATTCATTTCAAGGATCTCCTTCACCCTTTCCACAGGCAGCATGACAACATGGCCCGGATTCTCCTTGTATGCATATCCCATCAGGCGTTTGAGCACGTCCATTTTATAGAATACGGCAACTCCCTTGCTGGTTACCAGTTCTTTTTCGGTGTTGGGAAAGTCTTTCAGAATATCCAGGTAGCAGCTGTTTTCATAATTGATGCAACATTTCAACTTGCTGCACTGACCGGCCAGCTTTTGCGGATTCAGTGAAAGCTGCTGGGTCCGGGCGCTGTTGGTGGATACGGATTTAAACCTGGTCAGCCAACTGGCGCAACACAGTTCGCGCCCGCATGAACCGATCCCTCCCAGCCGGCCGGCTTCCTGCCTCATGCCGATTTGCCGCATTTCTATCCGGACACCAAAAGCGTCGGCCAGTACCCTGATCAGCTCCCGGAAATCCACCCTGTCGTCGGCTGTGTAATAAAATATGGCCTTGGTCCGGTCGCCCTGATATTCCACATCGCTTATCTTCATTTCCAGGTTGAGCGACAAAGCGATCTCCCTGGAACGGTGCATGGTGGCGTCTTCCTGTTTGACCGCAGCAACCCATTTTTCAATGTCCGACACCTTGGCCCTCCGGTACACTTTTTTGAGTTCCTGGTTTTCCGGGTCTGCCTGCTTGCTTTTCATCTGCAGCCTGACCACTTCGCCCGTTAGTGTTATGATGCCAATGTCATGGCCGGGTGAGGCCTCGACGGCCACAATATCACCGGTTTTGAGGTCAAGTTCGGGGGCTGCCCGAAAGAATTCCTTGCGGCTGTTTTTGAAGCGGACTTCTACAAGTTCGGTGTTTGCCTGGCTCCCGGATGCCGGGATATTCTGCAGCCAGTCAAAGGCATCCAGTTTATTGCAACTGTGCCTGTATACATCAAGCTGTTGTGTATGTGGTTGGGGGGCGCAATAACATCCCCTCGACAAAAATGCTCGTTGGTCTTTCTTATCCAAAGTACCTGTTTTTAATATGCAAAGTTAGCAAAATAAAATGATGCTACCGGGACCCTGCCTGCATCATTTTATGCATTTGCAACGACAGGTCGGTAAACAGTATCCTTGGATTGGCGTTTCTTTCCAGGTGCAGGATGGCCTCATTGAAGGCCTCCACAATCTGCAGGGTGTTGCGGTGGTTTACCACTTTGGAGAACCGTTGAATAAACTCCTGTTCTTCCCCTTCGAGACGGATGAGTTGTACCAGTTGATAGTTCTGCAAAAGACAAAGCCGGAAAATTTTCAACCCGTACTGAAAAAACGACTTTTGTTTTTCCCGCCCGTCCCGCATCACCTGTTCAACCCATTTCAGGATCATTGACACGTCGTTCTGATAGCAGTAACGCATCCATTCCCTGAAAGAAACAAAGTCGGCCAGCTGCTCTTCGTCCTGGTGGCATAACATGAGGGCTTCAGACACGCGTCCTCCCGAAAGGAATGCAATTTGCTTTGCCCGTGCGGGTTCCGTCCCGTAGCGTTCGGTCAGGGCATGGTACACATCGTCTTCATCGGGCAGAGAAAGTTTTTGGATCTGGGTACGTGACAGGATGGTGTTCAGGATCCGTTCTTTGTTTTCTGACACCATCAAAAACAGGGTGTTTTCCGGAGGTTCTTCGAGCACCTTCAGCAATTTTGGTGCGGCGGCATGGTAGAGCTTTTCGGGCATGTAGATCACCACCACACGGTAAGGGCTTTCATACGACTTTATGCCCAGTGCACGTATAATGTCGTTGCAGTCTTCTGCATTGATGATCGCCTGTTTGTTTTCTATCCCCAGTTGTTGCAGCCACCTGGCATAGGTAAAATAGGGGTTTTCAAGCAGAAGTTCACGCCAGTTGTGCAAAAAAAGTTTGCTGCTGACATCTTTTTTATGTTCCTGGTTGGGGGCCGAGGGAAAAAAGAAGTGCAGGTCGGGATGTGCCAGTTTGTCAATTTTGATGCACGAGGCACATTGGCCACATGCATCTTCGGGTCCACGGTGGCGGCACTGGATAAAACGGGCAAATGCAACGGCCAGTGGAAGCGCACCAGCATCCTCATTTCCAAGGAATAACTGGGCGTGGCCAACCCGGTGCTGTCCCACATTCCGGATGAGCAACTGCTTTATCCGGGATTGCCCGATCACATCTTTAAACAACATGGGATCAAACCTAAGGTTTTTTTTGAATATCACAAAAAAGGGCTTTGGCCTGATTTTTGATAAAGGGGGAAGCATCGATACGATATGAAAAAAGCAGTATTGTATGAAACAAACTGATGAACAATCACGTACAATTGAATGTTATATCATGTCCACAACAAATGAGCATCATTGTGGATTATTTATGCACGAATTGAAAAATTCATGAATATACAACGAAAAAGAAACCTTCTCTTCGTTGCAATCCCCCTCCTGATCCTGGCTGTAACAATAACAATCCGCGGATTTAAAGCGGAGGAAGAATTGTATGCGCACGAGGAGGAAAGCGGATTTGACCTGGCAGATATTGTTGAGCGGGGTGTCCTGCGGGCCACCACCGATTATAACTCCACGAATTATTTCATTTACCGGGGCGAACCCATGGGATTTCACCTGGAATTGTTGCAGCACTTTGCCGCACACATTGGCGTGGACCTTGAATTGTCGGTGACCAATGACCTGCAAAAAAGCATAGACCGCCTGATGGAAGAAGATGGTTATGATATTATTGCACAGAACCTGACGGTGACCAAAAGCCGCCGTCAGACCTTTGCATTCACGGAGCCCCACAGCCAGACCAGGCAGGTTCTGGTGCAGCGTAAACCCGAATACTGGTATTCCATGCGGGCTTCCGA
>PWON01000244.1 GCA_003557385.1 Bacteroidales bacterium
AAACGCCTTATTGCTGAACCTGAAGTTTGCTGACAGCCACACCGCTTTCGGTGTAAATCCGCACAATATACATTCCATTGAGCAGTCCGGAAGTATCTACCGAAACTTCACGGCTGTCGGTCGTCAGGTATTGAACGGTCCTGCCCGTGATGTCGGTAATGGTCACTGTATGGATGTTTTCGGGTGCGGTGATGGTGAAGCGCTGGCTGGCCGGATTCGGGAACAGGCTGATGCCGGCCGGATCTGTGTCAGGCACCAGCACATCGTCATCAAGGTGGCCGAATACGTTGTTCACCTCCATGTCGCCGGTCACTTCAATTTCGCGGTTCGGATCACCGGGCCATTCGCCAACGTCGTAGCTGGGGCCGTCGAAGTATTTGTAGTAATACACCCCTTCGGGCATTTCCAGTGTTCTGGTAAACACATAGATGTTGTCCGTGGGTTCCATCAACTGATCTTCGAAGGTGCCTGGTTCGGCAAACTCCCATCCCGGGAAGGTACCGGTAATGTACACTTCGGTTTCGCCAGGTACGAAGTCATCATAGTGACTCATGTTTACATTGAAGGTTACGGAGAAATATTCAATAGCAGTCAGGACCACTTCAATGGTTTTGCTTTCACCTTCTACCACAAAACTGCCCTCGGCCGATTCATGATCTTCCTTGTGGACCTCATAATGATATGTGCCGTTGGTCAGACTGAATTCATAATGCCCGGGATCGTATGCTTCGCCGTCGAGCACCACCACGGCATCCGGAATGGCATTGCCGTCATCGTCCATCACTTCAAAAGTAACGGTATGGAATACAACCCATGGCATCTGGATCATCGGGGTGATCAGCCAGTTGTCCGGGGTGAGAGCCACCTGGTTTGCACCGTCCCACGACCGGCTTATCATGTAGGTGTCGATGGTCATGTCCTGATCCAGGAAAGCCTCATAGTACCAGTTGTGGCCATCCCCGTCATGGTCGATGGCTTCCCAGCCTTCGGGCAGCCAACCTGGATCAACATCCGGTTGTTCTCCGTCTTCAGGATCGAAATCTGCCGGCACCCCGCCTGCAAAATCTTCATACAACAGGTACTCTGTTTCGTCTTCGACGGTCGTGTAGCCATATACCTTCACGTTGCTGATGAGGATGCGGTCCTTGTCTGTGACGTCATGGTGGCGGAATGCGACCCGGATGTTTTCCTGCTGGAACCCGGAGATCTCTACAGAACGGGGTTGGTAGGTCCAGTTGGGGATGTTATCGGGCATGGTTTCATCAAAGATCATCACATAATCCTCGGGATCGAATTCTCCGTTTTCATCCACCAGGCCGATCCATACGCTGTAGTATTCTTCCTTGAACTGTGGCGTGGTAGCCGATATGGCCACATCCCACGTCAGGATCACGTTGTCGTACACATCGGGGATCTCTTCGAGGATCACATTTTCAAACACATTGCCATCGGTTACGGTAAAATAGCCTTCGGTGTCGAAGTAAAACTCCCTGCTCACCACATAATTGTAAAAACCGGGCGTCAGGTCAAATACATATTCGCCCGGGTCATGGCTTTCGCCTTCGATGGCAACGATGGCATCGGTGATCAGTTCCCCGTCCGGGTCCATCACGGTAAATGTGACGGTATATTCCGGGTCATCCCCTTCGGTCAGGACAATATCGATGTCGAGGTCCTGGTCATCCACTTCAAAACTGCCAACATAGGTTTCAAAGCCTTCTTTGTGGACGAAAAATTCGTATTCGCCCGGGAAGAACATGAAATCTGTTTCGCCTGCATCAAAGGTCATGTTGTCGATGGAGATCACCTCCGAGCCATCTGCTCCGGCAATGTCGAATACCACATTAAAGGGATCGACGATGCGAAGGTCGTCGAAATACAGGGTGGCTCCTGTGGCGGTTCCGGCGGCATCCTTGGTAATCTGGAAGCTGTCAAAGTAGAAGTTTTCCCCGTCCATGACACCATCACCGTTCACCCATCCGACCACATTGTCAGGGTCGTTGTAGTTCCAGGTAATGCGCTTCCATCCGGTCCAGTCGATGGACATCCATTGGGATCCTTCCAGCGTGGGAATGCCGTCGCGGGTCATGAAACGGAACCGGTTGCCGGAACCATCGCCGTATAAAAACACTTCCAGTGCCTGCCCCGGCTGGAACCGGCGTTCTGGTGTGTTGGCCGTACCGGCCGGCAGGTGCTGGCGGATCAGGTGGCTGGGGGTACCGATGTATTCGATGTCGTTGTCCCACTGGATGGCCAGCTTCATGGAACCCGTACTGCCGGTGTGCGGATTCACAATCTCGGTTTCGTGGGCGCGGTAGGTGACCAGGTTCCCGTCATCATCTTCGAGGATATGGCCGGCGGTGCTTCCACTGCCTTCGGGGGCCCACCATAGCGTTACGCCCAGGGTAATATACTCCGGGCTTTCCGGGTCATCGGGATCATAATCGGGATTGGGGAAAAAGTTCCAATCGTCGATCCAGGTAAAATTCGGATGCCCGTTTTCATCTTCTTTCGCCTCTGCAGCGAAAGATTGCGTCATGCCCCCCAGCAAAAAGAGCATGACCATAAACAGTACACTTGTAAATGTTGTCTTCATAATCATTGGTTTTTTGGTTGGTAAAATGGTTGCCTTAAAGTTAAAAAGAAAAATGGAAACCGGCCACATGTTTTCAGAAATGATTGTGGCCGGCTTCCTTCCTGTTATTGAATGATCTGGATCTTGACGTGCATGATGCCCTGCCGGGTATGGGCCTGTAGCAGGTAAAACCCTGGTTTCAGGTTATCCACATCAAGCAGTACCTGGCGGCTGTTTACCTGTTGCCAGAGCAGCTGGCGTCCCGCAAGGTCGGTTATTCTAACATATTCCATCATGTGCTCCGAATCCACATGCAGTGTCTGCTTTGCGGGATTGGGATACACAAGCAGGTGCTCCGGCCCGTGTTCGGGCAGCCCCACAGCATATTCAAAGTTTGCGGTCAGTTCAAGGTTCTGGGCAGGCATGTCGAAAACGTATGTTTCTTCCTCGCTCATGACATTGCCGTCGCGGTCGGTCCAGTGCAAAAAGTAATGGTCCTCTGCCGGAACGGCCACGGCGCTAACCGGATCCCCATAGTTGTAGTACCCTTCGCCCGTTACCGTTCCCCCTTCTTCAGGACTTACGTTCAGGGTAAGGTAATAGTCGATCAGGGCAAAATGCGCCGTGAGGGTCAGGTCCTGGCCCGGCATGGGGAAAGTATACGTGGCTTCCGTGCTGAGTTCGTTGCCGTCGTCATCTGTCCAATGGGTAAATGCATAACCGTCGTGGGGGCTTGCCTCCACGGTTACGGACTGGTTTTGGGCATATGCCCCTTCGCCGCTTACCTGGCCGCCCTCTTCGGGCTGGGCAAGCAGGCTCAGGGTGTAGGTTTCGGCCTGGACCACCTCAATGGCATCGAGCATGAGCATATAGTCGTCGTGCGATACGTACTGAATGGCAAACCGGATCACCTCCCCGTCGTAATCGCCCAGATAAAAGGCATATTGTGTCCAGTCGTCGGGTACTTCGATATAATCCCCCCCGGAGATCATGACAAAATCGTCCGGGTCAAATTCGAAACTGTCGCCATCGTCTCCAGACACAAGCACCCTGATGCGTTCGGGCCCGTAAGTGGCGACCTCAATGGATTTGGCATAGAAACTCAGTTGCGAAAGATCTGTGGCCCTGATCTGGGGGGATATCAACCACTTGTCTTCGTTCAATGCCTGCGACATCATGGCGATCAAATACTTGTCGCCGTCCACGGGTG
>PWON01000113.1 GCA_003557385.1 Bacteroidales bacterium
CCGGATTCAGCCATGAGGTGCCCGGTCAGTATAATCTCAAAGGGGTGCCTACTTTTTATTTAATCGGACGTGATGGTACAATTATTGACAACAGGCCACCGCGGCCGAGCCATGAAGACATTGATGATGTATTGCTGGCTGCGCTTGGTGTAGAGCCTTTGGAGCCCGTTGCCCATACGGCAAGTATATCGGGGGTGCTGGAAAATATCCCGGAAGGCCCTGTGGAACTGAATTTTTTCAGGGATTATATCAACAACGACCGCAAGGTGATTGCCCTGGAGGTGAATGAGAACGGGGCATTTGACCTCAATGTTGAAGTGCCCGGACCGGTGATGGCAACCCTGACCACTGCGCGGGGGAGCGTTCCCCTGTTCCTTGAGCCTGGTTATGCGCTGTATATGAAAGGGGATGCCTTACGCCTGGGCGAAAAGATCCTTTTTGCCGGACAGGGTGGTGATGAAAATAATTTTCTGATGGATTACCGCCTTTCGGTGGAATCAAATTTTCCCCGCGCCCTGATCCATGAAAGAACAAGGGAACTTGACCCACCGGCCTTTTTGCAATTTGCCGACAGCGTGGCTGAAGTCAAAACCCGGTTTTTAGAGACACATGCCTTTGCCCCTTTGCTGGGCGAGGCCATGCAAACGTATTTTAATACCCAGGTGCAGGTTGAAAAATACCAGATGCTCCTGGCTTACCCTGTGTTGCATCAACGCTTGAATCAACTGGATGCGCCACCAGGGCTGCCCGTTGATTATTATGCTTTCCTGGATGAGGCCATCCGCCCTGACGGAGAAAGCCTGCACAACCTGGACTACATTGGGTTTTTGCTGTCATACCTGGATCACAAGCTTCAGACCGGGGACCAGGAATATGATGAGGAGTTGTCGCGGCATGAGGTCAATTACTCCCTGGCCGGGCTCCATTTGACCGGCCTGCCAAAATATTACATGCAGGCTTTGTCTGTGAGCAGGGAAATGAATTCTGGCCATATGGATGCGGCCATGGAAATGTATGGGGATTATATGGAAAAATCCCCGGTAGAGGAATACAAAGAAAGCCTTGAGGCGGCCTATGAAAACATCCGTGCATTGTGGGCCGGAAATCCGGCACCCATGTTTACCATGACAGACCTGGAAGGCAATGAGGTGACATTGTCGGATTATCGCGGCAAGGTGGTTTACCTGAAATTCTGGGCATCGTGGTGCGGGCCTTGCATGCGGGAGGTCCCCCCGGCCGCGGAACTGAAAGAACGTATGGTCGGCCGGGATGACCTTGTGTTCATGTATGTGTCGATCGATACCGACCCCGAAGCGTGGCGGAATGCTGTGGAGCGTCATGGCATTTCCGGAGTGCATATGCGTACCCCGGGTCGTGAGAGGGGCGTTCCGGCGCTGTATAATGTGCGGTGGATTCCGACTTTTTATATCATTGGCCGCGATGGCAATATCTATGATCATCGCCCCCCGAAACCCAGTGACGGGGGCTTGGATGAGGCTTTGTTGGAGGCGCTCGCCGCTCAACCTGCCTGATCCGTTGCTTTACTTGCCTGGTTTTCTTTGCGGCGGTCCGGTGAGATGCGACGCATGCTGAACCGTATATTCAGCCTGCCTGGAGTGCAAAGTAACGCTCCACTTCGTCCAAATCGTCGTGTGGCGGAGACAGGTCTTTGATGATTTTTCCTTTTTCCAGCAGAATGACCCGCTGGCAAATCCCGGTGAGGTGGTTCAGGTTGTGGCTGGAAATGAGCATGGCGGTTTTACGTACCTCATGTTCCTCCTGCAGAAGGCGCTTGATCAGGATCTGGGAACTGGGGTCCAGGTAATTGAAGGGTTCGTCAAGGATTAACAGCCGTGGTTCCACCACCATGGCTGCCACAATGCCCACTTTTTGCTTGTTGCCCGCTGAAAGGTTCCGGATAAATTTTTTCTGACCAAGAATTTCGTCTCCCATAAACCTTGTAAAGCGTTTTAGCCGCTCGTCAATTGCTTCCGGCTGTAACCCGTAGAGTTTTCCTGTAAAATAGATATACTCTTCCGGGGTCAGGAAGTCGATCAAAAAACCTTCGTCCAGGTAGCTCCCGGTGAATGCTTTCCAATGTTCGTTTCCTGCTACCGGTTGTGAATCGATGGTGATATTGCCCCGGGTCGCTTCTGTCAGGTCGAGCATCAACCTGAGCAGTGTGGTTTTTCCGGCGCCGTTGTTGCCCACAATGCCCGTAAGTGTGCCTTCGGGTATGCGGATATCCTCAATGGTCAGGGCAAATTGCTTCCCGTATTCTTTCCGGATGTTGTCGATGTGAATAAAACCCATGTTTTAGCCCCTGTATTTGGTTAGGTTATGGTATTTTTTGCGTAGAAAATGTTTTGCGATGGCATTTAACCAGATTTTGTGCAGTAGAATAAAGATCAGGCCGGATACGCCGGTCAGCAAAGCCAGCCCTGTTGTTGTTGCCAGGGGCAGCAAATAGGCGAACCCCATCAGTATGATCACCGAAAACATCGAAACGAATACTACCACGAACAGGGTGCCGCTGGTCCCCTCGAAGTTAAATGAGGCCCTTTTGTTTGGATCAATACGGGTGCTGCTTCCAATGCCGGTATGCATCAGAAATGCAAATACCGGGCCGGTAACGTACAAGAACAAGCCTGTCAAAAGTCCTGCCAAATCGGGCCTGAAAAATAAAAGGATGATCAGTACCGGCAATATTTGCAATAATCCAAGCGCCAGGTAAAAGTAGTACTTGGCCCTGAGAAATTCATGGATGTCTGTCTGCCTGCTTGCGATCATGTCAAAAAACCGGCTTTCCCAGGAAAAAGTGTATTGAAGGTGAAAAAACCCATATCCTCCCGCAACCATGACAAGCAGGTAAGTGTACATGGAGGCGTTGTCGAAAGGGTCGAAATAGAAAAAAAGCGGCAGTCCGATGATCACCAGGGGCCATTGCCGGAGCCCTCCCTTCGATCTTTTATTGCGTGTGATCAAACGCCATTCCAGCTGCCAGAAGAGACCGTAAACAGGCACCCGGGCAAAGAGTTGTTCCGGGAAAGATGTTCCTGTGTTCACCGTGGCATTGGTGGTACCGCTCCAGTCGTAAAAAGAGGTACACAGGCCACGGTGCGACATATATTGCAACAGGCCGATGATCGCTAACGGGAAAATGATCACCCAAATATTACCAGAGATAAATGCTTTTCCTACCTGTTCAGAAAAGGCCATGAACAGCGAAGGATTGATGACAATGCCGAACAGAGCGGTCAGGGCAATCAAAAAAACGGGAAGTGATGCTGCAGGGACTCTGAAAGGCCATGTTTTTGCCCAGGTGATGATGGCATGGTTTATTCCGGCCAGGAGGGTTGATCCCAGGATGGCCAGCCAAAAGGCCTGGCCGGACAATGGGTATTGCAGGGCTGTTTTATAAAAGGGAATGAGCAGGGCAAACAGGTATAGGTTGTAAATGCTGAACCACGACCTTGCCAGGATATAACCTGCGAGGGTTCCTTTCCCAACAGGCAGGGTCAAATATGACTGGATCAATTGTTTTGGCAGCTTTTGCAAAAAAAGCCGCATGGTGAGGTCGGCAGCATATGCATACAACCAGATGGAAAAAAAGGCTTCATGGGCTTCTTTGTCCGGAAATATTTGCTGCAGCAATGACGGCAACATCATGCCCAGGAGATAGGCGTACCACAGAAAAACGACGGCAACAAAAAACATGAGGGCTTTAATGC
>PWON01000062.1 GCA_003557385.1 Bacteroidales bacterium
ATTTTCAGGTGGTGCTTTGGCACACGCCTGCCTCCCAGCAGCGAAGTTTCGCCTTTATCTCCGGTTTTCGTATAAATTTTCCATTCTTTCATTGATCATGCGATAATTGACGCAACAACTCATGATCTGCCGGGCCTGCTGTGTTGCAATGTAACAATGTCGGTGTTTGCATCGTCTGATTCAACCAGTCCGTCGCGCAGACGTATGATACGGTGGGCATGTTTGGCAATGGCCTCTTCGTGGGTAACCAGGATAATCGTATTGCCGGCAGTGTGGATATCCTGCAACAGGCCCATGATCTCAATGGAGGTTTTTGTATCAAGGTTCCCGGTAGGTTCATCGGCAAGAATAATGGACGGATTGTTCACCAGGGCACGTGCCATGGCTACCCGCTGCCGCTGGCCACCGGAGAGTTCGTTGGGCCTGTGATGGGTGCGGTCAGAGAGCCCAACCTGGTCAAGCACCTCCAGGGCACGTTCACGCCTGGCATGCTTGGTTTGACCACCATATATCAGGGGCAATGCCACATTATCGAGTGCAGTGCTTCTTGGAAGCAGATTAAATGTCTGGAAAACAAATCCGATCTCCCTGTTTCGGATATCAGCCAGTTCATTATCACGTAACTTGCTAACGTCTTTCCCGTTTAAATAATAACGGCCACTGGTAGGGGTGTCCAGACAACCCAAAATATTCATGAGGGTTGACTTGCCCGAACCCGATGGTCCCATCAGAGCGACATATTCATTCCGGTTAATGCTTAAAGAAATACCCCGGAGGGCACGGACAATCTCCATCCCCACCTTGTAGTTTTTACTGATGACTTCTAACCGTATGGTTTCTTCAGACATAAGGCCTTGGGTTAATTGCAAACATTGTGGCGACAAAGGTAAACAAAATCAAAAATTACCCGAATATTTTCAACATATATCCAACACAGTACCCAAAAAAAAAGGCCACTGCGGTAAACCCGGTGACCTTTCATATAAAAAAAGAGTATTGCAATGGATTAATTTCTCACCTTGATCGTACAGCCAATGGCCCTGGTAATGGTGCGGCTGATTTCTTCACCGGCCAGCAAGGCATCGATGGCATTGGCCAGGTAACGCTCCTGCACTGCCGAAGCATCACGGGCATTGTCATCAATGGCACCAATGTAGGCCACGATAAATTCATCGTCCACTTTTTCAAGGAGGAACACATGTGGTGTATGGGTGGCGCCATATTGCGGATAAATGGTCTGATCGGCATCAATTACATAGTCAAAAGGGAAGTTTTTCTCCTCAGCACGCTGGATCATCTTGGTAAATGAATCGCGCGGCTCGGCAATTGTGTCGTTCGGGTTGATTGCCAGCACAGGGAAACCCTTGGGTGCATATTCGTTATGTAGCTCAATCATACGATCTTCATAGGCCACCACAAAGGGGCAATGATTGCAAGAAAAGATCAGCACAACACCTTTGATATCCTCGTAGTCTGACATAGACAGATAATTGCCATCTATGTTCAGAAGGCGAAAATCGGTTGCCACATCACCTATCTGGTAACCCTGGGCAAACAGCTTGGTACTTAATGAAATCATCAACCCAATCAAGAACAGTTTTTTCATCGTTGTGAATTTTGGTGAATGAATAAAATTATAATAAAGGCAAAATGATGTTTTCGAGTTCTTCGAATTTGAATTCTTTTTGGTAAAAATCCCGGAATTCCCTGGAGTAAATAATGGTGGCCGGGATGGCTCCGGTCCATGATTCATTCACTAACGGGATCCAGCGGTTGGCATCAGGATCATCAAGAAGTATCACCTCGCTTTTCAACTGGTGCTCCCTGATAAAGGGAATCACCCTGCTTTCTAAATGGTCAGGGAAGTCCAGGCTTACAAGGAGCACCTTGACCTTCTGATCCTTGTATTGAGCATGCAATTGCTCAAATACAGGGATCTCCCGTACACAGGGGGCGCACCAGGTAGCCCAGAAATTGATCACATAGATGGAATCGTTGGTTTTTGTCATTCTGGGGGCAAAGGTGTCAAAATCCATTACAGAAACCCTTGCTTCAGTATAGTCTTCTAGATCCCAAGCATTTGATTTAAACGCAAACAAAAGCAAAAAGACCAGAAAAGCTGATTTATGAATTGCCATCTATTGAAATTTCATTATAAATATACATATTTTTACCTTCTGATTAACAAGCCATGTTTGATTTTGTTTATATCTTTGAGAGAAATTACAACATGATATGTTGCGCCTAATTCGCTTCCTATTCCTGCTCCTGGCCTTTTTTTCCATCAGTGCATTTGGCAATGATTATACTGATAGTCTTCGTGTGGCCATGGAACAAGAACAGGATGACATAAGGCGTGCCCATGCCATGGCCTTGCTGGCTATTGAAATGGTGCCCCAAAACATGGACTCAGCCCAGGTGTTGTTGGAGCAAAGCAGCTATTTGGCAGATGCGGTGGGCCATCCCATAGAGCGAGCGGCCTGGCTCAATTTTTCGGGGACTTACAACTGGTACAGGGGTAACCTCGACAGTGCCATCATCAATTACAGCTATACCTACCTCATAGATCATCCTGATATATGCAGGAGGCGGGGAGAAGCCGCAGTAAACCTCGGGGCACTTTACCAGAGGAAGGCAATGAATGACAGTGCCCGCTTTTATTACGATCGTGCCGTTGAATTGTTTGATGAAGTAGGCGATGAAGCCGGCAAGGCGCATGTCAATTATTCCCGGGGGATTTTTTATTTTAGAACAAACAATTATGAACTGTCTTTGCGCAATTTTTTACAATCCATTTCATTCCGGAAAGAAGCAGGCGATACATTTGGACTGATCCACAACCACAATGTTCTTGGAAATGTATATCGTGCGCTGGGCATTTATGATAAAGCCCTGACGCATTATATGGATGCCCTCCGGCTAACCGGTTACTTGCCTTCGCACCCCACCCTTTCTACTATTTATAACAACCTGGCCAGTTTATACATCACCAATTTGAAGGAATATGAAAAGGGGCTGGCATATGCCAAAGAGGGGCTTGAAATTGCTACCGAAAGGGGTGACAGGGGTACACTGTTCACACTTTATATAAACACCGGAATCGCTTACTTTCAGCAGGAGATGTTTGAGGAAGCCATGACCTGGTATCAAAAATCCATAGACATGGGGACGGAAGGGGTCTTAGTTTATAATCTGGCTGGTGCACAAGTAAATTATGGAAAGCTGTATAGAAAAACAGGTCAACTATCAAGGGCACGGACAGCATTTACGGAGGCTCTTGTAAGAAGCGAAGCGATCAACTCCCATCACTGGGCTCATCTCGCAAACCTGGAACTTTTTATGGTGGACAGCCTGGAGGGGAATTACCTGCGCGCCATAGGCCATTTGCAGGAGTCATACCGCAACAGCGACAGCATCTGGCAAAAAGAACGTTCAGACAGGATTTCGGAGTTGCAAATTATCTACGAAACAGAAAAAAGAGAGGCTGAAAACCGCATGCTGTCAGAAGCCAACCAGCTTAAAGAAGAAATAATTGCCAATCAGCGCAGACAGGTATATTTAACTGTATCTGCTTCTCTGCTGATTGTGCTGCTGCTGGTCAGTGTTTGGATCTCCAGAAGAAAATTGCAAAAGAAGAACCGGGATCTGGAAACCATGAATCATCAAATCACTGAAAAACAGTTGCAAATAACAAAGCAGAACCAAACCCTCGACAAACAGAATGA
>PWON01000156.1 GCA_003557385.1 Bacteroidales bacterium
AACAGCGCCATACCGGTGTTTATGGACCCTGGGTGGAGCAAGCGGGTGCATCACCAGAATTTTTTCTTGGCAAAACCAGCCGTGAGATTCTGGGCGATGCCAACGCCGAAGTACACGAAAAAGCCAATGCCAGGGCTCTAAAGGGTGAGTTTGTCGTGTACGACTGGTCGGTAACCAATAAAAATGGCAAATTTTATTTCCAGACATCCCTGTCGCCGATCCGTGACAAAAACGGCGATATTCAGGGCCTGGTCGGAATCGGGCGTAACTTCACTGAACTTAAACAAGCTGAAGAAGCCCTGCGCGAAAGCGAAGTACGTTTCAAATCCATTATTGCCGTTTCCAACACTGGCGCATGGGAGTATCACAGGGACAAGGATTACCTGTGGTGCAGTACCGAGTATTTTACCATGCTTGGCCGGAACCCTGGTGAATACATCATGGATGGCTCCGCTAACCTCGCTGAGAGCTGGATTGACTTGCTGCACCCGGATGACCGCGACAGAGCATCACGCTACTTTGCGGATTACCTGGCTGGTGGCTCTGCAGGTATGTACGAAAACTATTTCCGGATGAAACACCGGGACGGTGGCTGGGTCTGGATATGGTCTCGCGGACAAACCCTTCGTGACAGAGAAGGAAAACTGACAAACCGCACCGTCGGAACCCATATAGACATCACCGAACGCAAGCTGGCAGAAATTGAAATTGAAAAATCAAAAGAACAATTGCTGACAATCTTGAACGGCATCAATGCATTCGTATATCTTGCCGACATGGACACCCATGAATTGTTGTTTATAAACGAAGCCGGATTAGAGGTTTGGGGAAGAGACATCACAGGGCAAAAGTGTTACAAAGCACTTCAGGGCTTTGACCAGCCATGTTCTTTTTGCACAAACAAAAAGCTTGTTGATAAAAATGGTCAGCCATCCGGTGTGTATGAATGGGAGTTTCAAAACAGCGTCAACAAGAGGTGGTATGCCATACGCGACAGTGCGATTCGTTGGACTGACGGAAGATTGGTTAGGTTGGAAGTTGCCATTGATATTACTGATCAGAAACTATCCCAGCAAAAAATTCAACAAAGCGAAGAACGCTTCCAAAGAATGCTTGCCCTGATTCCGGATATGATTTCCATTCATGACAAGGATTTCAACATCGTGTATAGTAATTGGAAAGGATTTGCTGCAGTAGACGAAGCAAAAAGAAAGCTTTATACAAAGTGCTACAAAACATACAGGGACATTGATAAGATCTGTCCTGACTGCAAGGCAAAAGAAGTGCTAAAAACCAAAAAAACATTTCAAACGGAAGCAGAGCTTCCTGATGGTACCTGTATTGACTTGCGGGTGATCCCGGTGTTGGCTAATCATGGCGAGGTTGAGCTATTTGTTGAATGGGTGAGAGACATCACTGATCAAAAACAAACCCTGAAGAGGCAACAAATCCTGTACCAGATAGCCAATGCGATGGTGGTCAATTTTAATCTGCGCGAATTGATAAGGTCTGTAGAAAAATATTTATCACAGCTGGTTGATACTTCTAACTTCTATGTGGCTCTTTATGATGAAGATACAGGCATGTTGTCGGCTCCGTTCGAAAAGGATGAAAAAGACCAGGTGGATACATGGCCGGCAGAAAAGTCTGTTACCGGACTCATATTTAATAAGAAAGAGTCACTGTTATTAAGAAAGCAAGATATTATACAGTTGATAGAATCAGGAACCATTAGTCAAACCGGCTCGATTTGTGAAGCCTGGTTAGGTGTGCCGGTTTTAATTGATGATAGGGCAGTTGGAGCGATTGTTGTTCAAAGCTACCACAACAATGATGCATTCGATGACAATAGTATAGAAATTCTTGAATATGTGTCGAATCAAATCAGTATGGCAATTGAACGCACAAAAGCTTTTGAAGAACTGTTAAAGGCTAAAAACAATGCTGAGGAAAGCCAGGCGCGATTTATTGCACTGCATAATGCCAGTTTTGGCGGTATTATGATTCACGACAAGGGAAAGATCATTGACTGTAACCATGGACTTTCTGATATCACAGGATACTCTAAAGAAGAACTTATGAGTATGGATGGGCTTATGTTACTTGCTGAGGATTCCAGGCACCTGGCGAAGCACAATATAGAAACAGGGTCTGAAAAACCTTATGAGGCTAAGGGCATACGCAAAAATGGCGAGGAGTACCACCTTCGGATTCAAGCAAAAAACATCCCTTATAAAGGCAGGCAAGTAAGGGCAGCAGAGTTTCGGGATATCACAGAGGATAAAAAAAGGGAACAGGAGTTCATCCTCGCTAAGGAAAAAGCCCAGGAAAGCGACCGGCTGAAGTCGGCCTTCCTGGCCAACATGAGCCATGAGATACGCACCCCCATGAATGGTATTATGGGCTTCGCCGAACTGTTGAAACAACCATATCTTTCAGACGAACGGCAGAAAAAGTACATCGATATCATTGAGAAAAGCAGCGTGAGAATGCTTAATATCATCAACGACATTGTGGACATCTCACGCATTGAAGCGGGGGTGATGGACGTTGACCTGAAAGAATCCAACATCAATGAGCAGCTGGAATATATCTACACATTTTTCGAGCCCCAGGTTGAAGCCAAAGGGATGCAGTTTGTGTTGTCAGGTTTGGTTCCGGCAGAAAAAGCCACCACAGTTACGGATCGTGAAAAGCTGTTTGCCGTTATGACCAACCTGGTTAAAAATGCCATTAAATACACCAATGAAGGCACTATCGAGTTTGGCTGTAATCAAAAAGGACCAACCCTGGAGTTTTTCGTCAGGGATACGGGCATAGGTATTCGAAAAGACAGGCAAGAGGCGATATTTGATCGCTTCGTTCAGGCTGATATAGAAGACAGAGACGCCAGGCAGGGCGCCGGTCTCGGGCTGGCAATTTCAAAAGCATATGTGGACATGCTGGGTGGAAATATTTGGGTGGAAAGCGAAGAAGGTAAAGGATCAACGTTTTGTTTCACCGTACCATACATGACTGAACCAGTAACTGAAACCATTGAAAAACAACCCGAACGATCAAACATACACGATGAAATCAGAAAACTGAAAACGTTGATTGTCGAGGATGATGAAGCATCGGAAATGTTGTTGGACGAAACAGTCAGGATTTTCAGTATGGATACTTTAAAAGCACGGACAGGGGTTGAAGCCATAAAGGTATGCCGTGACTACCCTGACATTGACCTGATCCTGATGGACATTAAAATACCCGGTGTGGATGGGGAGGAAGCCACCAGGCAGATACGCAAGTTCAACAAAGATGTGGTGATTATCGCCCAAACAGCCAAGGCACTGATAGGCGACAAGCAAACCATGCTCGATGCCGGTTGCAACGACTATATTACAAAACCCATCAATAAAGATCAGTTGTACGCATTGATACAGAGGCACTTTGGGAAATAGTTATAAGTTAGTCTGTGGTTCGAGCGCAGCGAAATAGAGCCATTACGGCAACAATAATCAAAAACACCTGCAGGTTGCGGGTGTTTTTTTTGACCTGATCACCCCAGTTTTTGGTTTTTCAAAGCAATACAGTCGGATGTATGTTTCCATATTTACGCACTCTCATAAGGCGTCCGCTAATGCAAAAATTATGTACGAAATCGAACACATTTTGGTAATTGCATAGCATCACCATGTCTTTTTATGTAGTTGTTATT
>PWON01000147.1 GCA_003557385.1 Bacteroidales bacterium
GGGAGGATAAATATACAAAAAATTGTTGCGTATCAAATAAAATTCAAGTAGGTTTGCCTATAATATCTGATTGCCGGCGATTTCACACGGGGATGGGGAAAAAGACCTATTTTATTTCTGACAGTCACCTGGGCGTGCCCGACATGGCCTCAAGCCTTGATCGTGAAAGAGCAATGGTCAAATGGCTCGATCAGGTCCGCGATGATGCACAGGCCATATACCTGCTCGGTGATATATTTGATTTTTGGTTTGAGTACAGCACCGTGGTACCGAAAGGTTTTGTGCGTTTGCTGGGGAAACTGGCAGAGATGTCTGACCAGGGCATTGACGTGCATTTTTTTACGGGAAACCACGATATGTGGGCTTTTGATTATTTTGAAAAGGAGTTAGGTATTACCGTACACCGGCACCCCATCGACATTAGTATTGACGGCAAGGTTTTTCATATTGGCCATGGTGACGGCCTTGGACCGGGTGATCGCAGCTACAAACTGTTGAAAACAATTTTTGGATGTCGTCTGTGCCAGCGTTTGTTTGCATTTATGCATCCTTCCATTGGTATCAGCCTGGCCCTGTTTTTTTCAAGAAGAAGCCGGATTGCTAATCAGAAACAGGAAGAAGAGTTCCTGGGTAAAGAGCGGGAGTGGCTTGTCCAGTATTGCATGGAATATGTCAGGAACCGCCCGGTAGACTATTTTGTGTTCGGGCACCGGCACCTGCCTGTTTTTACCGAGATTATCCCGCAGGTGTTTTATGTCAACACGGGAGATTGGATAAAGGATTTCTCTTTTGCCGTATTTGACGGGAAAGAACTAAAGCTGAATTATTTTAAGCAAGATCATCGAGCGACGGAATGATGACGGTAAACGTGGTTCCATCTTTTGCGGTCGAATGAAAAGTAGCCTCGCCTTTCAGGTATGTTTCAGTCAACACCTTGATGCTGTACGTGCCCCAGCCTCTTCCACTGCCCTTGGTGGAGAAAGATTTCTGAAAAATCCTCAGCTGGCTGTTTAATGGAATTGCCTGCTCATTTTTCACCGTAAATACTGCTTTCCTGGCAGACTCGTCATACATGGCGCTTACAAGCACCATTTCATTGTCGGTGCTGGCTTCCAGGGCATTTTTGACCATGTTTGTAAGTACCCTGCGCAAAAGGGTGCGCTCTGTCACGATTTTTCCCTCGGTCATCCGCAAGTCCACTTTTCTGTTTCGGAATGCCTGGGTGTTGCGTAAAAAACGCACTACTTCCGTGGCAATATCACCTACCTCAACAGTTGAAAGAGTTGTTTGCAGCGTTTTGTCTTCAACATTGGATATCAGTTGATACCACTGCACTTCATCGCTGATATTTGCTGAAAGGTCTTGCAGCATCATTTTCACCTTGCGTTCCGAAAGCTTTCCATAGGTTTCGCTCAGGCCCTCCAAAATGGCGGCGGTATTCAAAATATCATGCAAAAATATGGCTTCCAGCATTTGCCTTCTTTTCTTGTCGCTGATGTCTTCCAGGGCACAAAAGATATAATCTTCGTTTTCAAAACGGAATGGCCTGGTAACCACGGCCATGATCAGGGCATCACCACCCTTCAAAGCGATGTGGCATTCGTTGACTCCGGTTTTTCCGGCCTCGCTGGCTTTGATGGCCGCATTGAACCCGCATACCCTGCAAAACTCAGAAGAACCGCATCCAAACTCCCCTTTGGTGATGTTGATACAGGCCAGGCAGTAGCCCGGTCTTTCACCATGGTAGTCGCCCGTGGCAGCCTGGCCGGCCGGCAGCGGATTTCGGTTCAGGTACACCACCTGACGGTGTTGGTTCAATACCATCAGGATGTTCGGGGCGTGCTTTAACAGATCTGTGAATACAGGACTCTCCACAAGTTTTTTTGCCTGTGACACTACCGCCGAAGGATGGATTTTGATTGCAGGGTCGAACATATGTTGTAGGAATGCTTTATACAAAACTACAAAAAAAATGTGGAGATACAGGTTTTGCCGGCCGATGTGATATTTTAATATATTTGTCATATTCGTTGACCTAAACCGCAACCAGGTATGTTAAATCAAAGGGATATCAAACAATTGGAAGAAAAGGGAATCACCAAAGAGGCTTTTCTTCGCCAGATAGATCATTTTAAAAATGGGTTTCCGCCCTTGCAACTCAGCCGGCCGGCCACTGCCGGCGACGGGATACGATGCCTCGAACCCGAAGGGATCAAAGAACTGGCTGCACTTTACGATGACACATCCCATCAATACCGGGTCGTAAAATTTGTTCCTGCCAGCGGTGCTGCCACGAGGATGTTCAAAGATGTGTTTGCCTGGCGTGACCTGCTGATTGCCGGGGTGGAGGTGGATGGCTTGCTTGGGTCGAACCCGGAAGCTGCCCTTTTCTTTGAGCATATGCGTTCATTTGCCTTTTGGGATGATTTGCTGTTGGCCATGGATAAGGATGACCTGGACGCGGAACACCTGCTGGAAAACAGGAATTACCTCCCTTTGCTTGATTACCTGTTGTTTGATGCAGGGCTCGATTATGCTTCACTGCCCAAAGCACTGATAGCCTTTCATGTGTACGACCGTTCGGTACGCACCGCCATGGAAGAACACCTGGTTGAAGGGGCACACTATGCTGCAGATCCTTCGGGAAAGGTACGGTTGCACTTTACCCTTTCTCCCGAACACATTCAAGGGTTCCGTGAAAAATTAAGGGCCGTGCAGAAGGATTATGAATCAGCTTTCCGGGTAAGTTTCGATATTGTCTATTCCGTGCAGAAACCTTCTACGGATACCATTGCCGTTGGGTCTGATAATTTGCCGTTCAGGGAAAAGGACGGTCAGTTGCTGTTCCGTCCCGGGGGGCACGGGTCACTGATCGAAAACCTCAATGACCTGGACGACGATATCGTTTTTATGAAAAATATTGACAATGTGGTGCCCGACCGTTTAAAAGAAACCACCGTGCTCTACAAAAAAGCCATAGGAGGCATGCTGATCAACCTGTTGGAGGAACGAAATATGTGGTTGCACCGGATAGATAAAGGCCCTCTTGGTAAGGATGCATACTTGCAGGCACTTGATTTTGCCTCCAATGCACTGAACATTGACCGCGGGATCTTTCCTGCCGATCCGGGAGAAGGAAGCCAAATCCTGCACGCAAAACTAAACCGGCCCCTGCGTGTTTGTGGCATGGTGAAAAACCAGGGGGAACCCGGAGGAGGTCCATTCTGGGTAAAAGACCCACGCAATGGCAGCACTTCACTGCAGATTGTCGAAATGTCACAGATCGATATGGACAAGGCCGATCAGGCCGCATTGGTAAAACAGGCTACCCATTTCAATCCGGTGGACCTGGTTTGTTCATTCAGGGATTATCATGGCAATGCATTTGACCTGAAAAAGTTTGTTGATCCGGAAACAGGGTTTATCAGCAAGAAATCAAAAAACGGGGAAGAACTCAAAGCGCTTGAAAGGCCCGGGCTGTGGAATGGTGCGATGGCAGACTGGAATACCGTATTTGTGGAAGTGCCCCTGATTACCTTCAACCCGGTAAAAACCATCAATGACCTGTTGAGGCCCGAACATCAATAGATTGCCGGTTTAACGGCCCGACATTTTTTGCCGGATAAACTGCGCCACATGCTCTACCCCGATCCCTTTGGCCAGGATCCGTTTTTCACTGTCCAGGATGAA
>PWON01000018.1 GCA_003557385.1 Bacteroidales bacterium
AATAGGCGTTTTCCGCAAAACGGGCGGCATCAAAGAATACCGGGATATTATATTGCTTGCACAAAGCCGACACTTCCCGGATGTTTTGCATTGACACAGGTTGGCCGCCGGAGGTGTTGCAGGTGATGGTGATCATGCACAGGGGGATCTTTTCCCCGGGATTGGATCTGAATACTTCTTCGAGCTTGTTCAAGTCGATATTGCCTTTGAAGGGATGCTCCAGGGTGGTGTCGGAGGCTTCATCAATGGTGCAGTCGACAGCGATGGCCCGGCGAAACTCAATATGCCCTTTGGTGGTATCGAAATGGGCGTTGCCCGGGATCAGGTCCCCCTGGCCGGTGGTGGCGGAAAACAGCAGGTTTTCGGCCGCACGCCCCTGGTGCGTTGGCACAAAATAAGGCATGTTGAGCAGGTCTTCGATCACTGTTTTGAGTTTGAAATAGCTTGACGATCCGGCATAACTTTCGTCGCCCAGCATCATTTCAGACCATTGGTGGTGACTCATGGACCCGGTGCCTGAATCGGTAAGCAGGTCGATGAATACCTGCCTGCTGGGCATTTTGAATAGATTATACCTGGCTTCCTTTATCCAACCAATGCGTTCCTTGGGCGTGCTTGGGCGCAATGGTTCTACAACTTTGATCTTATAGGGTTCCGCATATGGTAATTCCATGATAACAAAATTCAAATGGGTTATTGAAAAGACTTTGGATAAAAAAGGTGCGGTTGCACAGTGGGAAAATGCTCAGAAAGGGTAGGTGTCCCGTCTTTTCAGGTTGCGGTAGATCTGTTTGGGTGTACAGGGGCCTTCCATAGCCATAGCGGGTTGTGATTCACAAATATACAGGTTTTTTTTCTCAAAACCCGTTGTTTGCATGTGTATTTATATTTCGGTCACATGGAATCGCATTGAAAATATTATTCTGTGTTCGAACAAAGTACAAATGCTTATTTCATGTAAATTTGTAAAGGACCCAATGCAGGTTGTTCTGCGGAAAATAAAAAAAACATGAGCCAGATTGCCAGGATCATCCTCAGGTTATTGGGATGGAATATTTATGTCAGGGTGCCGCTGGATCAGTATCCAAAGGCAGTGATCATCATGGCACCCCACACCAGCAACCTGGACTTTGTCATCGGCCGGCTGGGTTTTTACCTGCATGGGTTGCCGCCAAAGATCCTGATCAAAAAAGAGGCCTTTAGACATGTGCTGGGTTTTTTGCTGCGAAAGATGGGCGGAATTCCTGTGGACCGGGGGCACAGCCAGAATACGGTAAAAAAGATCACCAGGGAGTTTCACAGGCATGAGCGATTTTACCTGCTGATCACCCCTGAAGGAACGCGTAGTTTGGTGAAACAATGGAAAAAGGGTTTTTACTTCATAGCCCTTACCGCAAAAGTGCCTGTTTTCCTCGGTTTTTTGGATTACCGGAAAAAGGAAGGGGGCATCGGGATGCTGCTTCATCCCACCGGTGATTTTGAGGCTGATTTTAAGATCATCCAGGATTTTTACCGCGACAAGCACGGACGCCATCCGTCGAAGTTTAACCTTTCTTCCGGCGTTGCCTGAGAATTTTGTTAAAATAAACGTCGAGCAACTTGCTGGCGGCCTGGAATGAGGTCATTTTTTGCCGGGCCAGCAGGCTTTCCACTTCGCTTATTTTTTTGATGATCACCGGGTCGTTGTAAAAATGCGCCTGCAGGGTTTCGTTGATGGTTTCGTGCAACCGGAACTGCTGTTGCCGGTTTCTTTTTTCAACAAAAAACCCGCTTTCTTTTACTTTTTGCTCAAAATCGAGGATCATGTCCCAAACTTGGGCGATGCCGGTTTTTTGCAAAGCCGAGCAGATGGTTACTTTTGGGATCCATCCCGAAGCCGGCGGGGGGAACAGGTGAAGGGCATTTTCATATTGTGAACGGGCGCTTTTGGCCTTGTTGATGTTGTCGCCGTCGGCTTTGTTGATCACCATGCCGTCGCACATTTCAATGATGCCCCGCTTGATGCCCTGGAGTTCGTCGCCGGCACCGGCCAGCATCAGCAAGAGGAAAAAGTCGACCATGCTGTGCACGGCCACTTCCGATTGGCCTACGCCTACGGTTTCTACCAGCACCACGTCATACCCTGCGGCTTCGCAAAGGATGATGATCTCACGTGTCTTCCTGGCCACACCGCCCAGCGAACCGGCCGACGGGGAGGGACGCACGAAGGCATTGTCATCCACGGCCAGTGTTTCCATGCGGGTCTTGTCGCCAAGGATGCTGCCCTTTGAAATGGCGCTGCTGGGGTCAACCGCCAGTACTGCAATCCGGTGGCCATGCCGGGTCAGGTAGTTTCCGAAGGCTTCAATGAATGTGCTTTTCCCAACCCCAGGCACCCCCGTGATGCCCACACGCAAGGAGTTCCCTGAATGGGGGATACACTGTTCTATGATTTGCTGCGCCAGGGCATAATGGCTTGGCAGGGCGCTTTCTATCAGGGTGATGGCGCGGCTGAGCAATACCCTGTCGCCAGCCAGGATGCCTTTCACATATTCTGCGGGTTCCAGGATCTGTCTTTTCCTGAGCTTATAGCTGCTGGCTGCCTGCTCGTTGAGCGACGAGGGTTGCGGGATCCCTTTGTTCACCTTCAGCGCTGACAAAGGGGGTGCGTCTTTGCCGGAAGCGACCGCCGCAGGCTTTTTACGGTGTTTTTTGCCGGCCTTGTCATCCATAAGGGAAATGCATCAGGGTTTACACAAAGGTAATAAAAAGAAATTCGAACAGGCGTTGGGTGATGCCGGATAAGCCCGGTCAGGGTATGCGGCCGGCTGCACCTAATCTCCCATGCTTACCCGCACCGCCGAGAGCTTGAACGGCGCGATCTTTGAATAGGGATCAAGTTCATCGCGCGTAAGCCGGTTGACGGGTGCCTCTGAATAGTGGAACGGCATGAACAATTCTCCCTTCAATACGCCGTCATCGACCTGCAAGCGGATGTTGCGGATTTCGCCGAGACGCGAAGCAATGTGTACTTTTTTCCCGTCGGTAAAACCATGTTTTGAGGCATCTTCGGGGTGCATCAGCACGTATGCCTCGTTGGCAAAATCTGTCAGGGACTTGTTGCGGCGCGACATGGTGGACGAATGGTATTGATAAAGGATGCGGCCGGTATTCAGGATGAATGGATAGTCTTCATCCGCTTTTTCGCTTTGTTCGGCATAATCGACCGGGTGCAGTTTGCCCAGCCCATTTGGGGTGTTGAACCGTTCTTCAAACAAAGTGGCCGTACCCGGGTGGTCTTTCGACGGACAGGGCCACTGGATCCCCTCGTGTTCGAGCCGGTCGTAGGATATGCCTGCAAAGATCGGGGCTGTTTGTGCGATCTCATCCCAGATATCCCGCTCGTGCCGGTAATTGCCCAGGGGCTTGCCCATGCGGCGTGCAATCTCTGCCACAATTTCCCAATCCTGGCGGGCCTGCCCGGGGGGGGCAACGGCTTTGCGCACCCGCAAGACCCGGCGGTCGCTGTTCACATAGGTGCCTTCCGATTCGGCAAAAGCGGTCGCGGGCAAAATCACATCGGCAAAGGGAGTGGTTTCGGTGTGGAAGATGTCCTGGACAACCAAAAAGTCAAGCTTTTTGATCGCTTCCTCGGTGTGGTTCAGGTTTGGGTC
>PWON01000166.1 GCA_003557385.1 Bacteroidales bacterium
CGGTTGATGCGGTCAATGTCCTGACGCAGGATCTCCGGCATCGCCCCGTCTCTCCGGATCATTTCCTGGGCTGCGGTATAGTTTCCATCCCCCTGAATGATCAGCAGCTTTTCAACGGCCTTTTCCACAGCATCCTTCAGATTGTCGAAATTCACCTGATAGGTATCGGTTTCAGGGCAGCGGCTGAAGGCTTGTTCGCGTTCAAAGAAATTGAAACGGATCATGCCCGCTGTTCCGTGTGCCCCGGCCGTGCCAAACCTGCTCGAGCGCATGACGCTTGCAAATGAGGTTACATAGGCCTGTTTGATGTCCTCTTCTGACAGTTCACCCATTTCATGCAACTGGGTGATCAAATACAGGGCCATCAAATCAGAAACAGTAGCGTCGATGATGCCGTGGTATTCGCGCAGTGCATCCCTGACAGTACCTTCTCCGGTAACCCTGTTGGAGATTCCTAGCCCGCCCGCAATTTCATGAAATGCAGTAAGGTGAAAAAAGGCGTCAAACGTGACATACTCGCGCTGATCTTCATGGATCATCATGTCTCCTATGGGCTTGAGTATTTCATTGAACTTTGCTTCCATCACATTTCTGAGCTGCATGCTGCGGGTTCCTGCTTTTTGTTGCACCTCGGGATCGTGCGGCAAATGCAGGGCGATGATCTTTGGCCCGGCATTGCAGTGTCCTGCATAATAAATGGCATCGTAAACAAACATGTCAGAATCTTCGCCTGGCACCTCCTGTTTGTATGCTTCCGGTACGGGCAGCCTGGCCTGAAGCAGGGGGACCATGGCCGCAAAACGCTCCAGCCTGCTGCTCCATTCATGATCCTTGATCACAATGTAGGCACTGTGTGCGGCTTTGTGTCCGAATTTACGGTCTTCGCCCGTGTCGAGCGGCCGCAATACCAGGTCGATGTTGTTGTCTTTCATTTGCATCCAGGCAAGGTCACTTTCCCGGTAGTTATCTGTTAACAGGGCTTGCCGGAGTTGTTGAAGGTAGTTTGCAAAAGGCTTGTATTCAGATAGCATTGCTGCCTTTTCAAGCAAACGGCCGATCTCCTGGTTTTGTGTGGCAAACGCCTCGGCATAGGGGATAGAAACAAGGGTTCCATCCCCGGTACGGCGGATCATGGTATAGGGACTCCTCTTGTCCGGGTCATCCCAGAGGTTGAACTCCTCCCGTTCCATGTCGGTTGGGTAAAAATTCGCTCCCAGTGGTTTATCCTCAAAACCCGGATAGAATGGGGTATGCCCTTCGAGCCGTCCCCAGGGTCCGTAGTTGATCAGGGCGTATTCCCGGGCATAGGGATCTGTGATAAACTCCATGAGTTGTTCCCGTGAGCCGTATGATTGCATCCAGAATATCTCGTCGACAATGTCTGCCGCGGAGATCAGGACCGGGATCATCTGCCTTTCCTCCTGGCTAAGCCACGAGAGATCGGTGGTCAAAACAACCTCTTCATACTGGGCTATGCGTTCCCTGATCTGCCGCTGGTATTCTTCATCGGCCGGCTGGCAGCCTGCTAATGATAAGAAGGCAACAAATCCTGTTAGAAATAATAATTTACTACGTAACATGTGTTTGAGATTTGGTGAATAAAAATATTACTTTAAAAATGAATCAATGCCTGCATCTTGTAGTATTTGCACAAGCTGCTTTCTGTTTTTGTCACTGACCGGGAGCAACGGTTTGCGTGCAGGTCCTCCGTAAAGCCCAAGGTGATCCATGGCGGCCTTCAGTGCCGGTACGCCCCATTGGCGGGTTACAGCAGCATTGGCTGTAATGATCCGGTGCTGTATAATCCGTGCTTTGTCATGTGCTCCCTGCCCGAAGTATTCAAATATGCTGCAACAATATGCGGGGGCAATATTGGCCAGTGCCAGGATGCCTCCCGAGGCCCCGGTACTGAGGGCAGGAAGCAGAAACCCCGCTGAGCCGGCCAGGACACGGAAACCCTTTTTGGCCTGGCCGATGATTGCGCCCATTTTTGCCAGGTTGCCACCGGAGTCTTTCAGGCCGATGATGTTGGGATGGGAAGAGATGCTCAGGATGGTTTCGGCGGTCATGTCCAACCCGGTGTTGGAAGGCATGTTGTATATGATTACCGGAATGGTTGAAGCATCGGCCACCGCGTGGTAATGCCCCACCAGGGCTTCACTGCTCATTTGTCCTTTGTAATAAGCAGGATTCAGCACCAGGGCGGCATCGGCGCCGGCTTTCCCGGCCTCTTTTGTCAGATATATGGTGGCACGCGTGGATTCCTCTCCCGTACCCGCCAGCATCAGTTTGTCCGGTGCAATGGCCTCCCGTGCTGCGTGATAGGTGGCGGCTTTTTCTTTTTCCGACAGCATCACCAGTTCGCCATTGGACCCCAGGATCAGGAATCCTGTGAGCGGGAAGGCGGACAAGGCCCTGATGTTTTCCTGCATTTTTTCAGGGTACAGGGATCCATTGCTGCGAAATGCGGTGGGTAAGGGAGGCAGTATGCCTGTAAGTGCTTGCATGTTGAATTGTTTGTGTCAATATTCCAGCTCCCTTGAAACCATATTCATCAGGGGCTTGTTTTGCATATTCCTGTAATAGTTTTCCATTACCTGGGGGGCCACAGAGCCTGGATCCGTGAGGCTGGCCACGTGCGGGCTTATATCGATACCCGGATGGGTCCAGAAAGGATGGTGGCCGGGCAATGGTTCAGGATCGAACACATCGAGGTGTGCCCCGGACACGTGCCCACTGTCAATGGCCCGGATAAGATCCTCTTCAACCACATGTGCCCCCCGGCCAAGATTTACCAGGTAGGCTCCATGGGGTAATGAGGTGAGCAGGTTGCTGTTTATGATGCCCAGTGTTTTGCTTGTCAGCGGCAAGAGGTTCACCAGGATATTGCTTGAAGAAAGAAAATCACGGAGCTGAGTTCTCCCGTGATATCTTTTATACGCAGTCTTACGCCCGGGGCCCCTTCCCCAGCCGCAAACCCTGAACCCGGCTTTTTTCAGCCCTGTGGCCACATGGTTCCCGATGACCCCTGTACCCATGACTCCGATGCACACATCTGCCATCCGCAAATAGGCGTGCTTTTTCCATGTTGATTTTCCCTGGTACCGGCAATAAAGGCTTAGTTTTCGCAGATATTTCATCACCACCGCCAGGGTAAACTCAAACATGTCGTTTGACAGCAGGGGATCTATAATGCGGACAAAACGGATATGCGGTGGAATGTCCGCATCGTTGATCAAATGATCCACACCGGCCCCGAAAGAAGAGATGCACCGGAGGTTGGGATAATTACGGAAAATCCCCGAAGGATGGTCCCATGCCAGGGCAAAGGTGATCTTATCAGGGTTTTGGACCTGATCGGGAAAAAGCAGGGGGACGGATGGATCTTCCGCCTGCAGCGCATCTGTCCAGCGTTTCAGGTCTCTTCCGGGGCTGATGATCAAAATACCCATATCCTGGATGCATTACCTGGTGTTACAATGCATGCAAGATATGAAATAATTCAGGAAGTATTGATCAGAAATAGGCGGAATGGCTGATTTCAAGCATGATGATATGCACTGCATCCTGTACGACCTCAAAGCCCTGTATGCCCCCGTCGCCGTGCCACAA
>PWON01000192.1 GCA_003557385.1 Bacteroidales bacterium
ACCTTCACCGCCACAAGAAACTGACCGCTGTCCTGCAAAAATGCATGCACAATGTCTGATATGGCCTTTTCACTGATCATCAATGTATTCCAATAAAGAAGGGGACTGTTCTGCCCCCTTTCACTCCCGGCAATAATCAAATTTCACTGCAAAGATAACAAATTTATTTTACAGAGAAAAAAAAGCTGTTTTTTAGCACTTTATGCCTGCATGATCAGTAAGCGGTTAAAACTCCCGGATCCAGGCGTCATAATAGGTTTCAAAAATCCCATACGCCAGGTCTGCCAGCTCGTCCTGGTCGTAAATGTCTGCCACCTGCGAAATACGTTGCATCATGGCCAGGCTTTCCTGCTTTTTGTTGCCAATACGGGCAGCCCTGGCCCCGGTAAAGCGGAAATAATAGCCAAGATTTTCTTCGTGTATCTCTATCATACGCCTGGCAATCTCATTTCCTTTGTCTGTGGCACCTGCTTCGTAATAATGCTCGGCCATTAATAGATTAAAATAGTTGAATGGCACATTGTACTCGGGCATGATCTCCATGGCCCTGTCCAATACGGCTATGGCTGAATCCGGCTTGTTTTCATCGAGCAATGCAGCGGCCAGCCGCTGGAAAATATTCCGGAAACTCACCGTAAGCCGCCGATGGTCTTCATCAAGGTAGACCGAAGGATCGTCCATGTTGCCCCACTTGAACCTGTTCATCAGGTTATCGTAAAGGATCCTGGTATTGATCCTTCCGGGTTCGTTCGGATCGTGTGGCGTGCGTATTGGGACCAGACGGTAAGCCATGCCCTCCAGTTGAAAATACGCTTCGAGCCCCAGATAGGATTCACTGCCTGTAGTAATGGCAAAGTATACCGGTCGTTCCCAGTTGTTTTCCGCTAAAAAATCAAGGGCCATCACATGGTTCTTGTTCAGGCCCCGTCCAGGCATTTCCCATTCCACCGCATCCACAATAAGATGGGCATCTTCGGGGGCTACGGTACCGTTTTGAACCACCCTGGCCGAATCGACCGGCAAACGGAAATTATTGGTGGGGAAATAATCTTCCATGCCGCGATCGGTGGGCAGACGTGTACCAGCCGCATCATTGCCGACAAATTCCATGACACGCCGCAGGTTCTGATGGCCTTCCAGGCGAGGATAAAAATATACATAATCGCGTGTACCGTCGCGATATTGCGACCGCTCAAAACTGAAGGGGACCGGATCGGCATCGTAGGTGGCACGCCGCAGCATGTTGTCGATGTACCAATCGGTATTGAGCAAACTCATGTTCACCACCTTGATGTCTGTACGGATCCCTTCTACCTCCTGGGCATACTAAAGGGGGAAGGTGTCATTGTCGCCATTGGTAAATATAATGGCGTTGGGTGCACAGGATTCCAGGTAGTTGATGGCCACATCCCTGGCACCGTAACGTCCCGACCGGTCATGATCGCTCCAGTTTTCCCTGGCCATGTTTACCGGCACCAGCAACAGGGCAATTACTGTGGCCAGTATGGCAGCCATCTTGCCATGTCTGCCCTGAATATGGTCATGCTTCCCATGCAGTTTTTTAAACAAGGACTCGATCAGGGCCAAGGTGCCCAGGCCCACCCAAATGGAAAAAGCGTAGAATGATCCGATGTAGGAATAATCCCGTTCCCTGGGTTGAAAAGGGGTTTGGTTCAGGTAGATGATAATGGCCAGGCCGGTCATAAAAAACAGCAAGCCAACCACCAGGGCGTCATGGGGCCGTTTTTTCAGTTGATATAAAAAGCCCAACACGCCCAACAGGAAAGGGAGCATATAATAACGGTTGTAAGCCGGATTGGAGGTCATGCTTTCAGGCAGGTCGCGTTGCGGACCCAGGCGCAAATTGTCAACAAAAGGGATGCCGGTAAGCCAGTTCCCCTCCAACAGGCTGCCATGGCCCTGTATATCATTCTGCCTTCCGCTGAAATTCCACATCATGTAACGGATATACATATGCCCTACCTGGTAGGAAAGGAAAAAGCGAATGTTCTCGACAAAGGTCGGCTTGTTGATGGTTTCCGTTGTTCCGTCATGGCGTGTAATCCTGACAGGCCGTCCCCTCACGTTGCCCCAGTCTTCATACCCCATGGCATGCTGGTCGCGCCAACTGTACATCCTGGGAAAGATTGTCATAAATTGCGGATCGTAGACCGGTTCGAGTCCCCGGCGGGGATTGATGATCTCGTATCGCCCCGTTTCACGGTTCTTGCCCCATACGGGATTTCCGTCTTCCATGTCAATGACCGGTGCATTGTAATAGGGACCGTGCAACAACGGCCAGGCGCCATATTGTTCCCTGCCCAGATAAGCTTTCATGGCCAGGGCATCCTTCGGCGCGTTCTCGTTGATGGGTACCTGTGCATTGGACCGGATCACCAGCATAAAAAAGGAGGAATACCCGATCACAATAAAGGTGAATGCCAGCAAAATGGTGTTCCATACAACCTTTTTCCGTTTCTGCGTAATATACAAACCATATACAATGCCGGCAATCAACACTGCAAAGAAGATAAGTGTGCCACTGTGAAAGGGCAACCCGATCGCATTCACAAAAAAGCGTTCAAACTGCCAGTCGAGGTTCAGGATACCAGGTATCAGGATGGACTGAATGAAATAAAGAAGCGCTACAGCCACCAGACCGGTAAACAGGATGCCTTTGGTGGTGGGCTGGTATTTCTTGAAATAATATACAAAAACGATGGCCGGGATGGCCAACAGATTAAGAAGATGCACACCGATCGACAGGCCAATGACATAAAATATAAGCACCAGCCATTTGTGCGCATCCGGCTCATGGGCGCGGGCCTCCCACTGCAGTATTGCCCAGAAAACAAATGCCGTGAGAAAGGCGGACGTAACATACACCTCTGCTTCAACCGCGGTAAACCAGAAAGAATCGCTGAAGGCAAGGGTCAGGGCACCCACCAGGCCACTGCCAAAAACAGCAAACGCCTGTGCACGGGTCATTTCGCTGCCGGTTGCAATCAGTTTCCGCGCCAGGATGTTGATGGTCCAAAACAGGAACATCACCGCCAGGCCACCGGCTACCGCCGACATGGTGTTGATCCAGAATGCCACACGCGATACCTCTCCGAAGGCAAACAAAGAGAAAAACCTGGCCAGCATCTGGAATAGCGGTGCTCCCGGGGGGTGGCCTATCTGAAGCTTATAGGAAACGGCAATCCGTTCACCGGCATCCCAGAAACTCACCGTAGGCTCAATGGTGATCAGGTAGATCAGAGCAGCAAAAACAAAAAGCCCCCAACCGATGTAATTGTTTATTTTCCGGTACAGAATATCATTCATGGTCATTATAATTATTTTGGTACTGAGCTGCTTAAACTGGGATGAACACATCAAATGGCAGCATGCGAAATTAAGAAAAAAAAGCCTTATCCTGACCTGTTTTTAACATCTATTGTAATAATGGCCTTGCCGTTAAAATATTTTTTTCTAATTTTGCCGACCCAAGCGGATTGACCGATGGTGTAACGGTAGCACTACAGTTTTTGGAGCTGTCTGTCCAGGTTCGAATCCTGGTCGGTCAACCATACAAAATCGCAAACCCCTGTATTGAAAT
>PWON01000010.1 GCA_003557385.1 Bacteroidales bacterium
GTGAACGAGTCCCGGTCGGCCATGACCCGTTGCGCGGCGAACACCAGGCTGGCTTCAGCGAAGTCGGTCAGGGTGGTGTCCGAAGCGTCCACGGCACGCTCAACGAGACGCCGTAGGGCGGGTGTCGTGCGGAACTCGATGCGCTCGGCGCGAGCACGCGCGGTCGTCGCCATGACATCCTCCATCTGCTGTGTACGGCCAATGTACGGCCACCTGGTAGTAGCGTCAACGTCGCGTCACACATTGCCAGAGTTGTACCTGTCCCGGCCACCGCGGTCCTGCGGGCTGCGTTCCCGGGGATGTGGGGGTGGGCCACGCCTTCGAGGTTCCGGTGTCGCCGCGTCTCGCCTCACTGGCGAAGAGCTGCTGCCAGCTTCGCAGTGTTTCCGGTCGGCACCCGTAGCGCTGGGGGAGCAGGACGGCGTGAGCGACCAGGCCCCGGCGCTTTCCCTCTGATGCTTGGCAGATCACTTGCGTGAGCGCCGTCATCGACGCATGGTGGTGCCGTAGATCGTGGTGGGGGGAGGCTGAGTGGCACGACGTGGCGGGTTTGTGGCCGGTCGGGTGCCGACGAATCCGTCGGTGTTGGTGGGTCGGGTCCGGGAGCGCATCGAGGTCACTGGGCTGTTTGAGGAAGCGCGCCTGGTGACGCTGCTGGGGGCTGGTGGTTGCGGCAAGACACGCCTCGCGATCGAACTCGCCGGCGAGTTGGCGTCGCGGTTCCGGGACGGCGTCTCCTGGGTCGATCTCGGGTCCCTGGACACGCCGTCGATGATCACCCCAGCGGTCGCTGCGGCGGTCGGCATTCGTGAGCGCCCCTCCGAGGGCATCCTCGACACGCTCATCGATCACCTCGAGGAGCATCATCTGCTGCTCGTACTGGACAACTGCGAGCACCTCGTGGAGTCATGTGCCCAGGTCGTGGCTGCGCTGCTGGGTGGGTGCTCGGAGCTCCGGGTACTGGCGACCAGCCGTGAGCCTCTCGCGGTGAGAGGCGAGGCCGGGTACGTCGTGGCTGGACTCGCGACGCCACCCCCGGACGTCTTGAGCCGCGCCTCGGTCGGTGAGAAGGACGCCGCCCGGCTGTTCGAGCTGCGGGCCCGTCAGGTCCGTTCGGGGTTCCGGATCACCGATGCCGACGCGGAGGCGGTGGGACGCATCTGTCGGCGACTGGACGGTATCCCGTTGGCGCTCGAGCTGGCCGCGGCCAGGGTGCGCGTGCTCTCGCCGCAGCAGATCGCCGAACGACTCGATGACCGTTTCCGGCTGCTGACGGGTGGCGCGCGGGATGGTCCTGTCCGTCAACGCACTCTCGAGGAGTCCGTGCAGTGGAGCTACGACCTGCTCGACGTGCCGCAGCAGCGGGCGCTCGCCCGGTTGTCGGTGTTCACAGGTGGGTTCGGGCTTGCTGCTGCCGAACGGGTGGTTGCCGGGGCCGACATCGCGGTCGCCCACGTTCTGGACCTCATCACCGACCTTGTCGACCGTTCCCTGTTGCAGGTCACCGACGGTGGCGGTGGGGCCCGCTACCGGATGCTGGAGACCATCCGTGCATACGCGCGTCAACGGCTGGTAGAGATCGATGATCCGACGCAGTTGCGCGACCGTCACTTGGATCACTTCGTCTCCCTGGCGCGTGAGGCACAACCCGGTCTGCTGGGCGTGGATCCGGAGCCTTGGATCGAGCGTCTGGGCATCGAGGTCGATGACCTGCGTGCCGCGATGGACTGGGCGGTCGCCTCGGGGCGGGGACTGGAGGTACTCGACATCGCCGAGGCCACGTTCAACTTCTGGATGGTTCGGGGCCTGTATGTGGAGATGAGCCGCCGGTTGCACGACGCCGTTCGTGCCCTCCCCGCGGCTGATGCCGGGAGCGCTCGTGGGCTGATGGCCGCATCGCTGTTGACGATGATGGGGGGCGACCACCCGGCGGGGCACGCCCTGGCCGACGAGGCGATCTCACTGGCCCGCGTCCAGGGCGATCAGCCCACCCTGGCACGCGCGCTGGTCTATCGGGGCTGGTGCGCCTCGCTGTCCGGGGAGGCCGGCAGTGAACGGATCACGGCCGACATGGAGGCGGGTATCGCGCTCGCCGAGCAGGTCGGTGAACACGAGACCCGGCTGGGCGGGATGATGTTCTCGGGCACCCTCGATCTGCCGGGACGCTCGTTCGCCGATGGTCACCGCTTGCTGGAGCAGGCGGTCGATGAGATGGAACAGGCCGGATACACCTACCTGCTGGTGATCGCCAGGACCTTCCTCGGCGCCCGTTGCGTGCTGCCCGCTGGCGACCTCGACCGTGCCCGCGAGCACGCCGAGACCGCACTGACCATGGGTCGCCGGATCGGGCTGCGTTCCTTCATCTCGACCGCACTGACGGTGCTGGGCGGTGCCGCGGTCCTGGGCGGAGACGAGCGCTCGGCCCGTGAGCAGCTCGCTGAGGCACTCGAGGTCGCTGAGCAGAGCGGGTTGCGCACCGATGTGATGGTTGCCCGCGACTGGATCGCGCTGTCCGCGGACCGCTTCGGGACGCCCGCAGAGGCACGGACGGCCGCGGAAGCTGCGCTGGCGGCCGCCCGCGAGGTCGGCAGCCGCCCCTTCGAGGCCAGCGCGGAGCGTCTACTCGGGGTGGCCGCGCTACGCGATGGCCGCCACCAGGTCGCAGAGGAGCATCTGGTGCGGGCACGGGACGGATCGAGCGAGCCCCGCAACGTATTCACGCTCGGACGGTCGCTGCTCGCGTTGGCCCACCTGGCGGCGGCCGACGACGAACTCGCGCACGCCCGTGAGCTGGCCCACGAAGGGCTCGACGTCCTCGCCGAGCACCAGGACCGGCCGGGCGTGGCCGAGGCGCTGGAGACCCTGGGCGCCCTCTACGTAGCGTGGGGGCAGCCGGACCCAGCGCTGCGGCTGCTGGGGGCCACGGAGCGCTACCGCACCGAGGCGGGCATAGGGCGCTTCCCGCTGGAGGCGGCGACGGTGGCGCGGTGCCTGAACGCCGCCGGGCGGCTCGGCGCTGACGAGAGCGACGTATCCAGGCAGGAGGGGACCGCGATGTCGCTCGATGAAGCTGTCGCCTACGTCCGTCGCGGCCGGGGCGAGCGCAACCGGCCGCCTACCGGCTGGGCCTCGCTGACCCCGACCGAACGGGATGTCGTTCGCCTCGTCGCCCGGGGCTGCTCCAACGCCGAGGTCGGTGAGCAACTCTTCGTCACCGTCAACACTGTCAAGACGCACCTGTCCCACGTGTACGCGAAGGTGCAGATCGAGGGACGCGCAGAGCTCGCCGCAGAGGCAGCCCGCCGCAACCTGTGACCGCGCGACGTCAGATCTCACCCGCGCGGGTGATGTTCTCATCTGACGGATGGTGGACCGTGGTGCTCTCCGGAAGCATCAGCGAGGGAGCACGCACATGACCCACATCCAAGCCACCAACCAGGCCGGCAGGCTGTCGCACACGACGTCACGTGATGGCACCCGGATCGGCTACTTCACCAGTGGCGAGGGACCACCGCTCGTGCTTGTTCACGGCGGACTGGGCGATCACACGCGCTGGAGCGAGCTGCTGCCCTACCTCGAGCCTCACCGCA